>JAYSYE010000138.1:0-20022 GCA_043716635.1 Deltaproteobacteria bacterium
GCCTCGACCACCGCCTCGTCGGCGCCGGTACGCGGAATGTCCGCCGACGCGCGCCCACCACGCAGCAGATTGACCGCCTCGACGATGAGGGACTTGCCCGCGCCGGTCTCGCCGGTGAGGACATTCATCCCTGCGCCGAGCTCGATCTCGACATCCGACAGGATCGCGAAATTCGTCACTCGCAAATGCCGCAGCATCACGCACCATCTTTCCGGGTCACGGGCCTGGGTCCGGGCAACGACTCGGTGACCGGCTTGCGACCGGACCGCGCGCCCCAGTGAAGCTTGTCGCGCATGACATCGAAGAAGCTCTGCGGTCCGGCGAAGAGCACGAGGGGCGCCGCCGCCGCCGTGATCTCGACGGCATCGCCCGGCAGGAACGAGTGCGCCCACTGCGCGTCCACCGTCAACATCACGCCCCGGACGTCAGCGCCGAGCTTCAGATGGATGGTCGACTGGGCGGGCACCACGAGCGGCCGATGGGTCAGCGCGTGAGCACAGATCGGCGTCATCGTCATCGCCGCCTGGCCAGGCGCGACGATCGGCCCACCGGCCGCCATGTTGTAGGCCGTCGAGCCCGTCGGCGTGGCGACGATCAAGCCATCCGCGCGGTACGACGCCACGAAGTGCTCGTCCAGGAACGCCTCGAGCTCCACCAGCCGCGCCATCGCGCCCTGATGCAGCACCACGTCGTTCAGCGCGAAGCGCACGACCGGCTCGGCCCCGGCGCGCGTGAACTTCGCGGCGAGCCGCATCCGCTCCTCGCGGCGCAGCTTGCCCGCCAGCGCCGCTTCGAGCGCCGGCTTCGCATCCGCCGCATCGAACCCCACCAGGAACCCGAGCTGCCCGAGGTTCACGCCCAGGATTGGCCGGCCGTGCTCTGCGACCAGCCGCGACGCGCGCAGCATCGTGCCATCACCACCGAGCACGACCGCGAGGTCACACGCCGCCCCGAGCTCGCGCTCCGGGAAGATCTCGACCCCGTCGGGGAGCCCGAACGAAGAATCGATGTCTTCCGTAGTAACGACGGGGACATGGCCGCGTTCGCGGAGCCAGGGAACCAGCTCTGCGAGCAGGACGCCCGCCTCGCTCTTGTCCGGCTTGAGGATGAACCCAACTCTCGACACGAGACGGTGGTATCACAGCCGCCTGACACTGAACAAAATGTCAGCGTGGTCGTCGCTCGCGGAGCGGCCCAGGCTTGACACTCCTGTCTCTAAAAGGTATCGGATCGCCCTTCCGTATGATGACTCCGACGACACAGAAGAGCTCGTGGCTCACCAAAGAGGCTGGTGAGGCATCGCGCGAGTGGTACGTGGTCGACGCGACGGGCAAAACGCTCGGCCGTCTCGCTTCGCGCATCGCGATGGTGCTGCGCGGCAAGCACAAGCCGACCTACACCCCGAACGTCGACATGGGCGACTTCGTGATCGTGACGAATGTTGGCGGCATCAAGCTGTCCGGCACCAAGCCCGACAAGAAGCTGTACCAGCACCACACGCTGTACCCCGGTGGTATCCGCACCCGCATCGCGAAGGACGTGATCGCGACCGACCCGGAGCGCGCGATCCGCGAGGCCGTGTGGGGCATGCTGCCGAAGGGTCCCCTCGGCCGCCGCATCATCAAGAAGCTCAAGCTGTACCGCACGGCCGAGCACGAGCACACCGCGCAGACCCCGCGCGTCCTCGAGCTCCAGAACTAAAAGGCATACGCAGATGCAAGCGCAGACGCAGAAGACCTACGCCACCGGGCGCCGCAAGACCGCCATCGCCCGCGTGTGGCTCACCGCCGGCGACGGCAAGATCGTCATCAACGATCGCAACGACGAGGACTACTTCTCGCGCCCGACCGCCCGCATGGTGATCCGCCAGGCGCTCGAGGAAGTCGCGCTGCTCGACCAGTACAACGTGGTCGCGACCGTGAAGGGCGGCGGCATCTCGTCGCAGGCCGGCGCGATCCGCCACGGCATCACGCGCGCGCTGATGAAAGTCGACAGCGAGCTGCGTCCGAAGCTCAAGGCGGCCGGTTACGTGACCCGTGACCCCCGCAAGAAGGAGCGCAAGAAGTACGGCCAGAAAGCCGCCCGCGCTCGCTTCCAGTTCTCGAAGCGCTGATCCGCTTCCCGACCCGGGGAACCTGCACCTCGGCGCCTTCGGGCGCCGTTCGTGTTTTCGGCCGGGGTAATGTGTGGCGGTGCGCCTTCGCGTGACGATCCTCGTCAAGCTGCTCCTGGCGTTCGTGCTGCCGACCGTGGCGCTGTTCACGGTGTTCGCGTTCGTCGCCTACGAGGTCTCGCGCCGCGACCTGGACAGCGAGCTGGGCCGCCGGCTCGAGGCGATCGCCGCCGCCGCGAGCACGCACGTGCGTGGCAAGTACCTCGTCGACCTGCAGCCCGGGCAGGAATCCGACCGCGCCGAGCAGAACGCGGTCAGCAAGCTCCAGCAGGTTGCCGTCGCGACCGGTGCCGAGCTGACGATCTTCAACCGTCAGTACGAGACCCGCGCCGACTCGACCGGGGCCATCCCGATCGGCACCCACGACTTCCGCGCGGAGCTCGATCGGGCCGAGCTGGCGCGCGTGTTCGAGGGCGGCAAGCCCGCCTCCTCGATCTCCTTCGTCGGGCAGGATGGCGCGACGTACAAGGCCGGCTACGCGCCGGTGTACGCGGGGGACACTCCGGCCGAGCGCCAGGTGGTGCTCGCACTCCGGGCCCAGGCCCCCGCGTCGTACTTCAAGCGGCTCGCCGCGCTGCGGGGGCGTCTGCTCGCGTGGGGAGGCGGGCTCGTCGCGGTGAACATCTTCGCCGCGGTGCTGGCGACGCTCCTGCTCACCCGGAACGTGCGGCGCCTCGCAGCGGCGGCCGAGCGCATCGGCGGAGGCGACCTGCGCGAGCCGGTCCGCATCCGGTCCCGCGACGAGCTGGGGCTCCTGGCGCAGACGATGGACCGCATGCGCGAGCAGCTCGCCGAGCGCGACGCCCGCATGCAGCAGATGCTCGCGGGCATCGCGCACGAGGTCCGGAACCCGCTCGCGGGCATGACGCTGTTCGCGGGCATCCTCCAGGACGAGATCCCCGCCGACGACGAGCGCCGCGGGCACGTCGACAAGATCCAGCGCGAGCTCGGCTACCTGGATCGAGTCGTGAACGAGTTCCTCGAGTTCGCGCGCCGGCCGAAGCCCCAGCTCGAGACCGTCCCGCTCGCAGAGCTCCTGACCGAGGTCGCGCAGCTCGCGTCGACCGACGAGATCACGGTCGAGGTCACACCCGCGCCAGGAGTCACGGCGAGTGCCGACCGCGGCCAGCTTCGCCGCGCGCTCCTGAACCTCGCGAAGAATGCGGTCCAGGCGGCCCACCGGGCCGACCATCGTGGCACCGGCGTCGTTCGCCTGACCGCGACGCCGCGCGGCGACCGTCTCGAGCTCGCGGTCTGGAACCGCGGTCGCGAGATCTCACCCGAGACCTCCGGCAAGCTGTTCGAGCCGTTCTTCACCACGCGCGAGAAGGGCACCGGCCTCGGCCTGGCGTTCGTCCGCGAGATCGCCGTGGACCACGGTGGTCAGATCGAGGTCGCGAGCGCTGACGGCGAGACCACGTTCACCCTGACGCTCCCGGCGTAGACTCGGGGCAAGAGGCGCATGTCCACGATCCTGATCATCGACGACAACGAGACGATCCGCGAGGGCCTCGCCCACACCGTGAAGAAGCTCGGGCACGTGCCCGTGATGGCGGCGAGCGGCGCGGCGGGGATCGCGGCCTTCAAGCAGCAGCGCGCCGACTTCGTGATCACGGACCTCAAGATGGACGGCGCGACCGGCGTCGACGTGCTGCGCGCGATAGGTCAGCTCGATCCCGACGTGCCGATCATGATCATCACCGGCTTCGGCAGCGTCGAGACGGCTGTCGAGGCGATGAAGCTCGGCGCGTTCGACTTCCTCACCAAGCCGATCCAGACCGAGGTGGTGCGCCTGAAGGTCGAGCGCGCGCTCGAGCTCTGCGCCGCGCGCCGCGGGCGCAAGAAGGCGGACGCGATCAACGAGTATCTGCGCACGGCTGTCGAGGAGAGGTTCCCCGAGCTCGTGGGCGGCGGCGAGAAGATGGCGGTCGTCCGCCGTCACGTGGAGAAGATCGCTGCCAGCGACACCACCGTGTTCGTCTCCGGCGAGAGCGGCACGGGCAAGGAGCTCATCGCGCACGCGATCCATCGGCTGGGACGCCGGGCGTCCGGGCCGTTCATCAAGGTGAACTGCGGGGCGCTGACCGAGACGCTGCTCGAGAGCGAGCTGTTCGGGCACGAGAAGGGCGCGTTCACGGGCGCCATCAAGCAGAAGCTCGGACGCTTCGAGCTCGCGGATGGCGGCACGCTGTTCCTCGACGAGGTCGGCGACATCCCGCCGCCCATGCAGGTGAAGTTGCTGCGCGCGCTGCAGGAGCAGGAGTTCGAGCGCGTCGGCGGCGAGCACCCGATCAAGGTGGACGTGCGCATCATCTCGGCCACGAACAAGAATCTGGAGGCCGAGGTGGCATCGGGCCGGTTCCGGCAGGATCTCTACTTCCGCCTCCACGTGCTGCCCGTGAAGCTGCCGCCGCTGCGCGAGCGACGCGAGGACATCCCGATGTTGTGCGGGCACTTCGTGGCAAAGCTGGCCCCGAAGACGAACCCGCGCGTGCGCGCCGTGAGCGATGCCGCCCTGGGGCGCATCATGGCGTATCACTGGCCCGGCAATGTCCGCGAGCTGGAGAACGCGATCGAGCAGTCGCTCGTGTTCGCGGAGGGGGACGAGATCACGCCGGCCGCGCTCCCGCAGTTCCTCCAGGGCGGCGCCGAGGAGGACCACCTGAACGTACCGCGCGAGCTGTCGCTGCCCGAGATCCTCGATGATCTCGAACGCCAGCTCATCCTGAAGGCCTACAGCAAGGCCGCAGGGGTCAAGACGGAGACCGCTCGGCTCCTGGGAATCAAGACGTCAGCGCTCTACTACAAGCTCGAGAAGTACGGCATCCCCTAGCGGAGCGCCGGAGTACCGGCGCGCGAGCGCAGTGGGCAGGCAGCGAGCCCGCAGCGAGCTTACTTGGCCGAGCCCGAGCCGTCGTCGTCCGAGCCGGCCATCGCCGGGGCGGCAGAGCCGTCCGAGCCCGCCATCGCCGGAGCGACGACCGGGTCGGGGGTGGCGACGGGCGGCGGCGTCGCCATCGTGGCGAGCTTCGTCATGCACTCGCTCATCTCGGTCGTGATCTTGCTGACCTGATCGATCTGTTTCTGGGTACCGCGGTCGTTGGCGTGGGCCGTCGCGTACTTGCCCATGTCTTCCATGACGGCAGTGGCGCAGGCGGTGTCCTTGCACGCGCACGCCTGCTTCTTGTAGTCCTCCATCTTGGCGACCATCGCGTCGCCGGCCTTGTTGCCACACGCCGAGAGCGCGCCGAGGGAGAGAACGAAACTGGAGAGGAACATCAACTTGCGCATTGGATGCGCAGTCTCGGGTGAGCACCGCCTCGCGCGCAAGTGTCCGGGAATATTTTCTCCGGGAGCGTGGTTCCGTTCGCCCGTCGCGATCCGAGATCGCGGTCGCTTCAGGGCGTGACGGCGGGAGCGGTGGGAGCAGGCGCGAGCTTCTTCATGCACTCGTCCATCTGCTCCTTGACCTTGTCGGCGCGCTCGTCCTGCGCCTTGGTGGGCTTCGTGTCCTTCATGTCCTTCTCGAGACCCTGCATGTACTTGTCCATGTCGTCAGAGGTCTTCTTCGCGCAGTCCATGTCCTTGCAGGCACAGACCTTGACCTTGAAGTCCTCCATCTTGTCGAGAGCGCCGTCGATGCCCTTCTTGCCACAGGCAGACAGCGAACCGAGGGACAGCACGAGAGCCGAGAGCATCATGAGTTTGCGCATTGGGGCGCGAGTGTCAGGTGGATATCTCCCCTGAAGCAAGCCATCGGTCACTTTATGGCGGATCGCGCGTGACCACGTCCGCGATGACGGAGCAGCCGTTCCGCGCCCGACCCGGTCAGCGGCCGTCGGCGGCCGTCGGCCAGCGACCGTCAGCGGCGGTGCCCGGTCAGCGGGCGGCGGCGAACGGCGGCGCGACCGTCGGTGCCGGAGCGCCGTAGCGCGCCCGGGCCCACGCCACGAGCTCGTCGCAGCTCTTCTCGAGCGCGGCGCGGCACAGCTCCATCACGTGGGGCGGGAAGTCCTTGCCGAGCACCCAGTGCAGGAAGCCGCGCTCCGAGCCACCCGCGATCTCGTGGAGCGGCGCGCCGGCGTGCTTGCCGAACCCGAGCACGATCACCTCGGCCTCCCACCGCAGGTGCCGCGAGGGACCGACCCAGCTCGCGCGTCCCGGGTCGCACACCGTCGCGATGTGTCCCCAGTCGCCCGATAGCGCGTGCTCGGACAGGTTGAACGCGCGCAGCATCCCGGCGAGCACCCGGCCGGTCGCCGCGACATCCGCGCTCGCGCTGTGCGCGGCCGCAAACTCGTTCCCGACGAAGCGCTGATGCGCGTGCTGCAAGCTGCGCGGCTCGCACTGCTGCCAGAGCCGGAACGGATCGACGATCTGCTTGCCCGAAAAGTCCACGGGCGGCCGGCCCAGGCGGCCGTACTCCGCCTGGAGCATGTCGATGTCGAACGCGAGGTTGTAGCCGACGACCACGTCGGCCTCCGCGAACACGGCCACGACCTCATCGGCCACGTGTCCAAAACCCGGACAGTTCGCGAGATCGGCCGCCGTGATCCCGTGCACGGCCTGCGCGCCGGGATGGATCGCCGTCTGGGGCTTGATCCGCCAGACGCGGCTCGGCGCGTCCTCCGCGATGCCGAACTGGATGCACAGCTCGATGACCTGGTCGGTCACTCGGTCCGTGCCCGTGGTCTCGCAGTCGAACACCACGATCCGCGGCGGCGCGCCACCGGGCCCCACGGCCGGAGCCGTCGCCGGAGCCACCGCCATCTCCGGAGCCACCGCGGGCGTCCCAGCCAGCCCGCTCATCGGCGCGCCGCCCGCCACGCCGCCACGCACGACGCCGGGCTCGGCCGCACGGGAGCGGGGCTCCAGGCGGGGAGCCCAGTCGAAGAGCGAGAGCGTGCCTTCCACGAGGCCAAAGGTACGCGCCCCCTCTGACACCCGGAGGGCCACCCGTGGCGCCGGTCGATCGCCGAAGATCGTAAACGATCGAATACCTTAGGCTTCGCGGGGATCACTCCCCCCCAGGCCACCCGGGTAGACTGCAGTGGTGCGCCTCGCCCGGCTTGCCACCGTCACCGCCACTCTCGTCACCGCCGCCCTTCCCGCCTGCAAGGTCGATGCGCCCGTCCCGGTCAAGTCGCAGGTCACGGACGACTTCGAGCGCGCCGACCTCGGCACCGACTACTTCGCCAGCGGCCCCGGGTACGCGCTCGTGCGCGGCGTCCTCTCCGCGCACGGCGCCCACAACCATCCCCTGTGGTTCCGCCGGCCCCTCCCCCGGAACGTCCGCGTCGAGCTCGACACGTGGTCGACCGAGACTCGCGGCGACCTCAAGATCGAGATCTTCGGCGACGGTCACTCCTTCGATCCCGACGGAGGTCGCTACACCGCCACGGGCTACGAGGTCATCATGGGCGGCTGGTACAACGCCAAGTCGATCATCGCCCGGCTGGACGAGCACGGCTCGGAGCTGTCGCAGCGTGCGCTCCCCAAGGTGGTCCCGAACCAGCACTACCACTGGCGCATCGAGCGCCAGAACGCCGTCCTGAAGTGGTTCGTGGACGACATGACCACGCCGTTCCTCCAGTACGACGACCCGCACCCGCTCGAAGGGTCAGGTCACGAGTATCTCGCGCTCAACAACTGGGAGACCGACACGTGGTTCGACAACCTCGTGATCACACCGCTGTGAATGATCCGCGCTACATTCGACCGGCCGGAAATTGGAGCAGTTCGGTAAATATTCGCTGATCCGGAAGGTCGGCACGGGTGGCATGGCCGAGGTGTTCCTCGCGCGTACCACCGTGGCACAGGGCCTCAACAAGACCCTCGTCATCAAGAAGATTCACACCGCCTACGCCAAGAGCCGGCAGTTCGTCACGATGTTCGTCGACGAGGCGAAGATCGCCCTCGGCCTGAACCACCCGAACATCATCCAGGTGTTCGACTTCGGGGCCGTCGGCGACACGTACTTCCTCGCGATGGAATACGTCGAGGGCATGGACCTGCTCCGCCTGCTCCAGGAGGCGGCGAAAGCGCGGCAGCGGCTCCCGTACGGCATCAGCGCGTACATCGTGCAGCAGCTCGCGAAGGGCCTCGACTACGCGCACCGCAAGACGGACGAGTTCGGCGAGCCGCTCGGCATCGTGCACCGCGATATCTCGCCGCAGAACGTGCTGCTCTCGTTCGATGGCGGCGTGAAGATCGTCGACTTCGGCATCGCGCGCGCCCGTGACGTTCACGAGGAGCAAGGCGTCATCAAAGGGAAGTTCGCGTACATGTCCCCCGAGCAAGCGCGAGGCGAGCCGGTCGATTGCCGCAGCGACGTGTTCGCGGCGGGCATCGTGCTGTTCGAGCTGACGTGTGCGCGGCCGCTGTTCAACGGCAAGGGCAAGGAGGCACTCGAGATGGTCAAGAGCGGCGCCATCCCGCGGCCCCGGGAGTTCGCGCCCGAGCTCCCCGACTCGCTCGAGCGCATCATCTTGAAGGCGCTCGCGTTCCATCGCGACGACCGGTACCAGACAGCGCGCGATCTCCAGCACGACCTGTCGCGATTCCAGTTCGAGTGGGCGCAGAAGGCGGGCTCGATCACGGACTCGGGCGCGCTCGCGGTGACGCTGTCGCAGCTCGCCCCGCAGGAGCAGCGCCCGCTCGTGCCACGCCCGCCGAACGAGGGCGGCGCGGGCGGCGGCGGTGGCGGTGGCGGTGGTCCGCGCAGCGGCGATGGTGGCTCGGCTGCGTCGGGCCCGATCCGCGCGGGCGCGCTGGCTGCCGTCGCCGCCGCCGCCTCGGACCTCTCGATGTCGGCCATTCCCCAGCCGGTGCTCGCGGAGCCCTCGGCGGCGATCAGCCGTCCCATCGCCCGCGCACCGTCGCCGGGCTCGGTCGTGGGCGAGGTCGCGAAGCCTCACCGCGAGCGCAAGTACGTCTACGTGCTGCAGGGGATCCTGCGCGGCATGACGGCCCTCGAGCGCCGGCTCGGCGTCGCGGGGGCGGCGAAGCTCGTCAACGAGTTCTTGAAGGTCGCGCGCGATGTCGCGTTCAAGCACGACGCGCTGGTCGAGCGCGACGGTCGCGAGGCCCGCGACGAGATCGGCGGCTCCGCCCCGACGCCGGTCCCGACGGGCGCGGGCGGCGAGCCATCCGGTCCGCACCTCGGCGGCGCCGCGGGCCGCGGGCAGGCCGCGAGCGGCGAGACCACGCTGCGCGTCGTGATCGGGCTACCGGTCGCAGGTGAAGACGATGCCGGCCGCGCGATCCACCTCGCGCTCGCGCTGGTCGATGCGCTCGATGGGATCGGCTCCGACGTCGAGCCCGAGCTGCGACTCGCGCTCGCGGTGCAGCGTGGCGTGGCGCTCGTGCGGCGCGGCGAATCGACGGCGCAGGGCGGATTCGAGATCGAGGAGACGACGGCTGCGTTCGCCCACAAGCTCGCGCGGCAGGCGCGTGGCGCAGAGATCCTCGTCGGCGGACGCGTGTTCCGCGCGGCGCGGGCGGAGTGGAACTTCGAGGCGCTGGCCGCGATCGATCTGCCGGAGGTGCTCGATGCCGGCCCCGGGACGCAGTCGACGAAGGGGGGCGGCGATTCGACCGCCTCGCCCACCGGCACCGGAGCGGCCGGCGGCAGGACCGCCCCGCCGGACGAGGACACGGATCCCGGCGTGAAGCGCGCGCGCGTGTATCGCCTGCGCGGCCCGAAGGAGCGGTCGCAACGCCTGCGCGAGCGGCGGCTCGGCTCGGGGATGACGTCCGTGGAGGGCGGCTCGCGGCTGCACGGGCGGGAGCTCGAGCTGAAGGCGCTGCGCGATGCGTGGCGCGACGTGCTCGTCACCCGTCGCAAGCGGCAGATCATGATCGTCGGTGACCCGGGCGTCGGGAAGCGCACGGTGGTGCGGACGTTCCTCGATGGCATCAGCCCGAGCGAAGCCGTGGTGATCCGGACCTCGGGGCGCGTGGGCACCGCGATGACGCCGTACGGGGTGATCGCGGATCTCGCCCGTGACGTGCTCGGGCTCGCGGAGAACGCCGAGCCGCACGAGGTCGAGAAGCGCCTGCTGCGGGCCGCGCCGTTGATCTTCCCCGGCGAGGAGGGCTCGCGCGAGGCGCGGCTGGCGATCCAGATCTTCGGGATGCTGCTCGGCGCGCGCCCCGCCGCCACCGACGAGGCCGTCGATCCGGAGACGAGGCGGCAGACGCTGATCCTGCTGCTCAATCGCATCGAGCAGCGCCTCGAGGGCGACAAGCCGATCATCCTCGTCGGCGAGGACATTCACTGGACGGATCAGGACAGCCAGGAGCTGTTCGCGGCGCTGCTGAAGGTCGAGACCCCGCGCCCGATCCTCGGGCTGATGACGAGCCGCCACGAGCCGCGCATCCTGAAGCTCGCGAAGGAGCTCGGCACCGAGGTCGTCTACCTCGACGAGCTGCCGGAGCTCGCGCGGCGCCAGCTGCTCGCGGAGCGCTTCGTGCCCGGGCACGACATCGACGAGCTGCTCGAGCAGGTGACCGCGCGCGCGGGCGGCAACGCGTTCTTCATCCAGGAGCTCCTCGACACGCTGATCGAGCGCGGCGTGCTCGTGGCGGACGGCGAGAGCGGCGAGTACCCCGGGCTGCTGCGCTGGCTGAAGCGCGAGGCGCGCATCGACGTGCCGTCCACGATCGAAGACTTGATCCTGACGCGCATCGATGCGCTGCCGACGGCGGAGCGCGACGTGCTCGTGCACGCGGCGGTGCTCGGCCGGCACGTCGCGGCGAGCGCGCTCGCGACGCTGCTCGATCGCCCGGTGCGCGGGGAGCTCGACGAGCTCGTCCGGCGCGGGCTCCTGTCGGCGCTCGCGCCCGCGTCGGATCCGACGGCCGCGGAGTACCGCTTCAAGAACGACATGACGATGACGGTCGCGTACGGGCTCCTGGCGCAGGAGCGGCGCACCTACCTGCACCGCGCCGTCGCGAGTCGCATCGCGAGTGCGGTCGGCTATCGCCATGGCCAGGACGACGCCCTGATCGCGCGGCACCTCGAGCTCGCGGGCGACGACGCGGCCGCGGCCGATCGCTACCAGTCGGCGGCCGATCACGCGGTCGAGCTCGGCGGCAATGCGGATGCGTTCCGGCAGCTCTCGCGCGCGCTGAAGCTCCTGCCGGAGGCCGACCACGAGCGTCGATTCGCGGCGCACCGCGTGCGCGAGGAGATCCTGCGCCGGCTCGCGAAGCGGCCGCAGCAGCTGCGCGAGCTCCACGCACTCCGCCGCGAGTCCGACGCGCTTGCCCAGCCCGGCAAGCAGGCGTTCGCGCATGCGGCGCTCGCGCAGTTCTACATCGATGTCGGCAAGGCCCCGGCGGCGCTGCGTGCGGTCGCGCCCGCGCTGCAGTTCGCGCGCGAGGCCAAGGACGTTCTGCTCGAAGCCGAGGCGCTGCGGCTGAAGTCGGCGATCGCGCGGCTGGTCGGCAACGGTGACGAGTCGCTCGCCCTCGCGGAGGAGGCGCTGGCGCTCGTCGACCGCGCCGCGGGCCAGGCCGGCAACGAGGTCCGGCCCCCCACGCCGGTGCTGATGACGCGCGCGACCATCCTGAACCAGCGCGGCACGACGCTGTGGAACATGGGGCGACTCGAGGCGGCGATCGAGAGCTACGCGGAGGCGCTCGTGATCTATCGCGCGATCGGCATGGCGCGGAACGAGGCGCGCGCGCTCAACAACATGGGCATCGTGTTCGCGGCGCTCGGCGAGTACGAGGAGGCGTTGGCCCACTACAAGAGCGCGCTCAAGATCGACCAGGCACTCGGGGATCGCAGCGGCATCGCGCAGAAGCTCGGGAACATCGGCCAGTGCTACTCGGATCTCGGCGATGTCGAGCGGGCGGAGAGTTACCTCGGCAAGGCGATGAAGATCGCCGAGCAGACGGGCGATCTCTCGGCAGCGGCGGACACGGCGGTCTCGCTCGGGCAGACGCAGATGCAGCGCGGCGAGCCCAAGCGCGCGCTCGCGATGTTCGAGCGAGGGCTCGCGATCGCGACCGAGAACCGGGAGCGGTACCAGGAGGTGCGCGCGCTGCAGTACATCGCGCTCGCCCACCTCGCGTCCGGGGATCCGCCCGAAGACGCGCTCGAGATCGCCAGGTCCGCGACCGACTGGGCGCGCAAGATGCCGATGCTCGTGGGCATCATCTGGGGCCTCACGTTCCAGGCGCTCGCGCTCAGCAAGCTCGGCCGCCACGCCGAGGCCGTGGCCGCGATCGACGAGGCCGTGGGCCACCTCGAGGGTGCCCGGCCCGAGGGTGCGGAGAACATCCACCGCTGGCGCGCCGACATCCTGACTGCGGCAGGGCAACCGGCCGCCGCCGCCGCTGCTGCCGCGCGGGCTGCCGCGGAGACCGCCGCGAAGGCGTCACGGCTGCGCGATCCGGTGCTGCGCGAGCACTTCCTCGCCTCGCGCGCTCGCGCGGTGTAGGCCGGGCCGTCCACGCGCCGCGTGCGACGCGAGCTGACGACGCGGTCATCGACGAGGAACCCGCAGCTTCGGCATGCGCGCCCCTGGCGAACGGCGGCGCCGCGCTATGACGATGTCACCGGCGGCACGGGCCGGCGGAGGATCCCGACGCGGGCGAGCACGCGCCCCGGGACGCCGATGAGGTCCAGCACCTCGCGATGGTCGCGCAGGCCGAGCGCCTCGCGCACGATCAGGTACTTCCACACGGAGGTGCCCGCATCGTCGAGCAGGCGCTCGAGGTCCTGCGGTCGTGCCGCCGAGACCTGCACGAGGGCGGCCTCGACCGCCTTGCCCGCGAGGCCGAGCGCGTAGGCGCGCTCTTCCTGAAGCTCATGCTCGATCGCGGCGATGGGGTCGTGCGGGAGCGCGGGATGCTTCGGGTGGCCCACACTCTGGGCTTGCCATGCCGTGCGCGCCTCGTCTCGTGACGATCGCACCGTCTGCCCCGCGTGGACGACCCGCCGTCAGTCGCCCGGCTTGTCGTCGTCGATGTCGCCGAGCGCTGCCTCGATCGCGGCCGAGAGGCGGGCATGCTGCACCGGATCGTTCAGCCGATCGAGGCGAGCCTGTCGACTCTGGCTCTGCTCGCTCCGGCTCTGCTCGTTCCGGCTCTGCGACTCGGCGGCGCCCGACAAGTTCTGTGTCGGCTGCGAGCCGGTCGCGCGCGCGCCAGTCCCATCCTCGTCGACTTCCTCGACGAGATCCGCATCCTCGGCGAGCTCCTCGTCGACGGCCGCTGGCACCGCCGCCGCGCCCGGCTCCGCCCCGGCAGCGCTGGCCTCCGGCTCCGGCTCCCCCGCGACGCCCCACACGGATGCGAGCGCGACCGCTCCGGGCGTCACCGCGGCCGAGGTCGGGGACGGGAGCTTCGACATCACGGAGGTCGACGTCGTGCCCGAGGTCGATGGCGACGGCGCAGGCGTCGGCGCGGGTGCGACCGCGGCCGGAATGGTCCGGGTCACCGCCCGCGTCGACGCCGAGGCGGGCGCGACCAGCATCCCGGGCATCCCCGCCGTGTTCGAATGACTCCGTCCCGAGGGTGGCTGCGGCGGCGGCGGCGCAGTCCCCGCGCGCGCGACGTTCGTCGGTGCCGACGTCTGCGTCACCCGGCGCTGCGGTCCGGACACCTCGGGCCGGGGCGCGGCCGGATCGCCGTGCAGCCCGAGCTGCGCGAACACGTCGCGGGCCGCATCCGGCAGCTTCGCCCAGCGCCGCGTCAGGTCCGCGACAGGGACGAAGATCTCCTCGCGTCGGTCCTCCCCGAGCATGCGGCGCAGCACGAGCTCGTCCGGGTTTCGCGAGTGCGCGGCGATCCGCTTCACCGTGGGCGCGATCGCGTGGATCAAGCGCTCCGCGAGCACGCCCGAGCGGGCCTGCTCGGCCACCGCCTTGCCGTCGACCGTCACCTGGACGAGACCGGTCTTCCGGTCGGCGAGCCCGCGGACCGCCGCGTCGAGCTTCGTCACGAGCGCCACGACCGCACCCCGCTGTGCCGGGTCGATCGTCAGCTCGCGCACGGGCTCGCCGGTCACGGTCTCGACCGCGACCTCCCCCGACGCCTGGCGGACGAGCTCGAACCCGGCGCTCGTGAGGTCGGCCGTCGCGCGCAATCGCACCACCGTGTCACCGGCGGCGCCGGCCGTGACCTTGACGACGTGGTAGCGACCGATCTTGTACGGCACGAGCTTGTCGCTCTTCTTCAGCCAGCCGCCGCCCACCTCCAGCGTGGCCAGCTCCGCGTGCTCCGCGAGGCGATCGACGCGCAGGTCGACGGTCAGCTCGCTCCCTGCGGGGATCTCGAGCCCGACCGTGGCCTCCACCCCGTAGGGCGTCTTCTGCCGCATCACCGCCGTCACGCTCGCGGCCGCCCACGTCACCTCGGTGATCCGCTCTGCGGCGGGGAGCTCGTGCGCGCGCAGGAGCTTGTCGATGCCCTCCGCCCCCTTCGCACGGAGCGCCTGATCGTCCTGGGCGACCTTCGCGAGATCCGCCGCGAGGACGGCGCGCACGTCCGCGAGCTCGGTCTCCACGGTGACCCGCGTCGAGGCGACGATCGCCTCCGCGCAGCGCCCGATCGAGTTCTCGTGGTGCTCCTTCGCCACCGCCTCGGCCAGCTCCGTCGACCGCTCGCCGAGCTCCTTCAGCGCCGCCATCACGATCGTCGCGTCCCGCTCGAGGGTCCGCCGACGATCGCCCGCCGTGGCCATCATGCCCTCGTGCTCGAGGAGCCCCACCGAGCAATCGATCACGTCCTTGACGACCTGGAGGTAGTTGACCTCGAGCCCCGCGTCCGTCGAGTCACCCAGGAGGAAGCGCACTCCCTATCGTAGCTCAATCGCTCGCGTCACGATGCCGCGGGAAGGTGCTGCCGGTAGCAATCCCCCCGTGGATCTGCCAGGGTTCCCGCGTGGCGCGCGCCCGCAGCATCCGAGGCAGACGGCTTCTGTTCGTTCTCCTCGTGGTGTTCTGTGCGGCCGTGATTCCGGCGATCTTCGTGCCGACGCTGATGTGTCGACAGCCGGATCCGACACTCGACGACCTCGGCGTGGTGCCGCCCTTCCACCTCGTCGACGCTCAGGGCCAGGCGTTCACGGAGAGCGCGCTCCGAGACCACCCGACCATCGTCGACTTCATCTTCACGCGCTGCGATTCGATCTGCCCGATCGTCTCCGGCACCATGGAGCGGGCCCAGGAGCGGATGGGGGACTCGCGCGGCCTGCCCGTGAAGTTCCTCTCGATCACGGTCGATCCGGCGTTCGACACGCCCGCCGTGCTCGCGGCGTATGCGAAGCAGTTCCACGCCGACCCGGACCGCTGGAAGTTCGTGACCGGCGTCCCCGCCGACGTGCTCACCCTGGTCGGGACCACGTTCATGAACTCGACGCGCGTCGAAGGTACATCCCCGGCGGGCATCCCCTCGATCAGCCACACCGCGTACTACGTGCTGGTCGACGGCAACCTGCACATCCGTGGCGTGTACGACTCGGGCGATCCGAATCGCCTCGAGGAGCTCCTGCACCACGCGCGGTTCCTCGCGCGCACGACCAAGCCAAGCTACAAGTTCGGCAACTGAGACCGCGCGATGGGGACCGCCCTCAACGTCGCCTGCCTGGTCCTCGGCATCGGGATCTTGTACTGGGGCGCGGAGTGGCTCATCCGCGGCTCGGCCGCGATCGCGCGCGCCTTTGGCGTGAAGCCGCTCGTCGTCGGGCTGACCGTCGTGGCCTACGGGGCCTCGGCGCCCGAGCTCGCGGTCGCGACGAAGACGGTGCTGCACCACGCTCCGATCGCGCTCGGCACCGTGATCGGCTCGTGCGCCGCGAACATCAGTCTGATCCTGGGCATCACCGCGCTGATCGCGCCACCCACGGTGGACGGCCGCATCATCCGGCGCGAGGTCCCGATCCTCCTCGGCTCGGCGATCGCCGTGCCGCTCCTGCTGTGGGATGGCGTGCTGTCCCGGTTCGAGGGCATGATCCTCATCGGCTGCGCGGTGATCTTCACGATCGTCACGCTCACGGTCTCCGCCGGCCTCGACTCCGACGATGACGAGGAGCAGCAGTCCCGGCTCGCCGATGCGAGCGGCGCGGATCGCGGCGGCCGCGGCCGGCCCCGCACGTCGAGGCCACTCGCGGCGATCATGACCGTGCTCGGGCTCGTGCTGCTGGTGGTCGGTTCGAACCTGTTCGTGCGCGGCGGGCGCGGGATCGCGACGTCGGTCGGCATGTCGGAGCGGATGCTCGGGCTCACCGTGATCTCGATCGGCTGCGCGCTGCCCGAGCTCATCGGCTCGGTGGTCGCGGCCTGGCGCGGGCACGCGGCGCTCGCGGTGGGCTCCGTGATCGGGTCCAACCTCCTCAACGTGTTCATGGTGCTCGGGGTCTCGGCGTACCTGCACCCGATCCACCTGGGCGAGCGCATGCACGTGGTGGATCTGGTCGGCCTCGTGGTCATCACGCTCCTCGGCGTCCTGGCATTGCGCGGGTCCCGGAAGATCTCCCGCGGAGAAGGCGCGCTCCTCATCCTGGCGTACTTCGGGTTCGTCACCGCCGCCGCTTTGCTGTAGCAATTCAGCAGCTTGGGGGTGCGTGCAGGACGTCTCGCCGCGCTGCGAGCGCCTGCCATGTGATTGCGGTGGTCAACGGGTCCACCCGTCGGCTATCTCTGCGGGCACATGCGAATCGCCACTGCCGTCGTCGCGTCCCTGGTGCTCGCTCCCGCGCTGGGTCTGGCGCTCGGCTCCGCGCCGGCCCGCGCCGAGGCCGGGTCCGGCCGCCCCACGCTCGACCGCATCCCCGAGGTGCTCCCGCCCGGCTCGGTCATGCACGCGGTGAACACGCACAAGATCTACCTGAACCGGTGCGTCGGGGGCTGCCAGGTCACCACCGGGAGCACCGACGCGCGCACGGATCACTCGAGCATCGCGAGCACCGGCCAACTCTCGGCGTTCTCGCGCAGCGACACCGTCTGGAACAACGTCGTCGCCTGCGTGAAGGACACGTTCGCGCGGACCGGCGCGGACATCGACATCGTCACGGTGGACCCGGGGACGGAGCCGCACTTCGAGATCATGTTCGGCGGCACGCCCACGGAGCTCGGCTTCGACCCGAACACGGGCGGCGTGTCGCCCTGGTCGTGCCAGGGCTCGTACATCCCCAACTCGCTCGTGTTCGTGTTCGACGTGTGGGGCAACAGCGTGGAGGACAACTGCTCCACGGCCGCGCAGGAGATCGCGCACTCGTGGAAGCTCGACCACCTCGCGAAGCCCTCGGACCCGCTCACGTACTTCCAGTACAGCGGGCGCAGGTACTTCACGAACGGTCCGGTCCAGTGCGGCAGCGATTGCGTCAGCGGCCTGAGTCCGTTCGGCAAGACCTGCACGGGCGGCACCCAGCAGCTCCACGCGTGTGACTGCACGGGCCAGCAGACGCAGGACCCGATCGCGATCATGAAGTCGCTGTTCGGCACCGGGGTGCCGACGCCGCCGATCGCAAATCTGCTCGCGCCCGCGAACGGTGCGTCGGTGGAGCCCGGATTCCCGGTCCAGGCGGACCTGACGGACGAGTCCACGGTGGCGCTCGGCGAGCTGCTGATCGATGGCGTGGTCACGTCGTCGAAGCCGAACCAGCCGTGGGCGTTCAACGCACCGGCAGATCTCGCGCCCGGTGCTCACACCGTCCAGGTCCGCGCGACCGATGACTTCGGTGCGGCCGCCACGACCGCCATGGTCACCGTCACGATCGGCTCGCCGTGCGAGAAGCCCGCGGACTGCCCGCTCGATACCGACACCTGCATCGGCTCCCGGTGCGTGCCGGGCCCCGGCGTGCAGGGTGGCCTCGGCTCGACCTGCGCGGTCGGCACGGAGTGCGCGTCGGGCGTGTGCGCGGGCGACTCGTCGGATCACCACTACTGCGTGACCTCGTGCGCCGTGGGCGGCACGGATTGCCCGACGGACTTCAAGTGCCTCGCCGGCGGCGCGAGCGGCGTGTGCTGGCCCGACCCGGCGGCCACGGACGGCGGCGGCTGCGAGACGGGCTCCGGCGGTGGCGCGGCGCCCATCCTCCTCGGTGGGGCGTTCGCCGCGCTCGTGCTCGGTCGGCGCCGTCGGCGCTGAGCCCCGAGCGCCGAGATGCAGACCGCGCGCGAGTACGCGCACGCGATCGTGACGAGCGAGTCCATCGCGGGCAAGCTCGTGCCACCACCGGAGGCGCTCGAGCTCGCGGACCCGGGTGAGCCGCTGCGGCTCGCGGCGCCCGGGCGACCGGCGTCCCTGCCGATCGTGCCGGGGCGCCAGGCGCGCGTCCCGCCGCTCGCGGGGATGCCCGATCCGAGCCAGCGCGCACGCATCCTCCACGCGCTCGCGAACCACGAACTGCAGGCGATCGAGCTGTTCGCCTGGGCCCTGCTCGCATTTCCGGACGCGCCGATCGCGTTCCGGCGCGGGCTCGTCGCGATCCTCGCCGACGAGCAGCGGCACTTCACGCTGTACTGCGACCGCCTGGCCGCTCACGGCGTGGCCTTCGGTGACCATCCGGTGACCGGACACTTCTGGAACAAGCTCGACCACCTGACGGGGCCGCTCGAGCTGATCTGCGCGATGGGGCTGACGTTCGAGGCGGCGAACCTCGACTTCGCGGGCGACTACGCGCGGGCCGCGCGGGCATGCGGCGACGTCGCCACCGCCGAGGTCCTCGAGCGGGTGCACGCCGACGAGATCGCACACGTCCACTTCGCGTACGTGTGGCTGCGCCGGCTCGCCCCCGAGACCGACGCGTGGACCGCCTACCTGGCGCACGTGAAGCCGCCGCTCGGGCCCGCACGCGCACGAGGCGCTCGCTTCGACCGGGAGTCGCGCCGCCGCGCCGGCTTCGACCCCGCGTTCCTCGATGCGATGGCCGCGATCGATCCGAAGCGCCCGTCGGGCGAGCCGCGGTAGCTGTTAGCGGGATGAGCGCGTCGTGATCGCGCACGCGAACCTCGATGTCGAGGCGCGGTGGGCCGGGGGCTCGCTCGCGCCAGCGGTGGCCGCGCGCGTGAGCGCCTACGGGGCGTTGCTGGCGGCGCTCGCGCCCGACGACCCCGCCCCCGACGCCGATGAGAGCACCATCGAGGTGTGGGCTCCCGCGGCCGTGGATGCGACGCGGCTCGCTGCGATCGCGGGACACCGCGTGAGCGTCCGCGTCGGGACCCCGCCGCGCGCCGACGTCGTGTGGGCGGATGCCGGGCCGATCGGGAAGGCGGCGAACGACCGGCGCTTCGGGCTCGCGCTCGCCGGCGAGCTCGGGGTCGCCCTGCCCGGCGCGCGGGTGATCACGAGCGGCGACGATCTCGAGGCGGCGCTACCGGTGGGCCCGTGGATCTGCAAGCTGCCGTGGACCGCCGCGGGTCGCGATCGCTGTCGGGGCGAGGGCGCGCCGACACCGGAGCAGCGCACGCGGCTCGGGCGCCTGCTCGCGCGCTGCGGGGCACTGGTCGTCGAGCCGTGGTGCGACCGGATCGTCGACGCGGGCCAGTGCGGCAGCGTGGACGAGACGGGGGCCATCGCGATCCGCCCGGCGCACGCGCTGCTCGTGGACGCGCGGGGCGGGTTCCTCGGTATCGATCTCGCGACGCCGGCGCTCGAGGCTGCCGAGCTCGCGCAGCTCGAGGCGACCGCGCGGGCCGCCGGGGCCGCCCTCGCCCGCCTCGCGTTCGTGGGGCGCTACGCGATCGACGCGTTCGCGTACCGCGCGCCCGACGGAGCTCGCCGCTTTCACCCGCTCTGCGAGCTCAATGCGCGGACCACGTTCGGCTGGATCGCGCACGCGCTCGCCGCCCGGCTCGGCACCCGGCAGCTCGGATTCTCCCCGGCTCCTCCCG
>JAYSYE010000139.1:0-6609 GCA_043716635.1 Deltaproteobacteria bacterium
CCTGGGAGGCCACGGTCGCGTTCGGCAGCGGCATGCCCGCCTTGCGTAGCCTCACGACCAGCGCGCCCGAGGCGGGCTGCGGCGGCGATGAGCCAACCGCGGTCGCGAGCGCGGCGTAGCGCTCCGCCGTGATCGCCGGGATCAGCGTCGCCAGGCCGACCTTCATCCGCGACAGCATCACGCCGTTCCCCGAGATCACCCAGTCGCCGCCCGACGGCGGATCGATCCTGAACGAGCCGTCGGGGCCCGTGATCGCGGTCGCACCATCCGCCGTGACGGTGAGGCCACCGGCCCCGGTCGCCTGACACTCGTCGAGCTTGCGCAGGTCGGTCACCAGGCACACGCGCGCCGCGATCTGCCCGGCCCCGCCATCGCCACCACCGTCGACTGGCGCGTCGACCCGCGCATCCGGCATGCCCTCGCCGGTGCCCGGCGGTCCGCCTCCGCCGGGGTTCACGGGAAAGCCGTCGTCACCGCCACCCCCGCCACCCCCGCAGGCGGCCAGCGCCCACCCTGCGACCACCACCCCGACCCCCTTCGTCGTCCGCGTCGTTCGCGCCATCGGGCGAGCATAGCCGCGCGCCCCTGCGAGTGCGGACTTTCTACCCGACGCTACTCGACCAGATCCTTCACGAGGCCCTGCTTGCGGGCGGCCGCCTCGATGGCCTCGCGCCGCGCCGTCTTCATCGCCTTCTCGCGCTTCCCCTCCTTCTGGATGTCGATGAACATCAGGCCGACACCGATCACGAGCACCACGTCCGCGACGTTGAAGACCGGCCATTCCTTCGTGTGGTAGCGCCACAGCACCATGTCGGTGACGACGCCGAAGTAAATCCGATCGACGAGGTTCCCGACCGCGCCGCCCGCGACGAACGCCAGCGCCCAGTGCAGCACGCGCTGATCGGGCCGCGATTTCTTCAGCATGTAGATCATGCCGCCGACCGCCGCGATGCCGACCAGGGAGAGGAAGACGCGTGCCGCGGTGTGCCCCGAGAACAGTCCGAACGCCGAGCCCGGGTTCATGGACAGGCGCCAGTCCCAGAACCCATCGACAACGGAGACGGCGGTACCCTGGCACTTGTGCGTGGCGATCAGCTCGCTGACGTTGCCCCGCGCCGCACACACGGCACCGGTCGTGCCGCCGATGGGACCGATCGGCAGCGAGGCGCGCGCCCAGATCTTCGTGGCCTGATCGGCGACGAGCGAGAGCAGCGCGACGATCCAGAAGATGCGCCACTTGCGACCCTGGTCGCTCTCCACCGGCGCGACCACCACGGACTTCGATTCTGCGCTCACGACGCTTCCTTCCAGCCGCGCGCGGCGAGTGCCGTCGCGCAACGCTTGCAGACATCGGGTGGCACTGCCGCCAGCCGATCGTAGTGCTTCCAGCAGCGCTCGCAGCGAGCCCCGGCATGAGCCGCGACCTCGACCGTGCCCTCACCAGGCGTCCCGATCGCGACCGCCGACACGATGAACAGATCGGCGAGCTCGTCCGCGTACTTCGACAGCACCGCGCCGTCGGCGGCGCTCGGGTGCAGCACGAGCGTTGCATCGACGGAGCGGTTCTTCGCGGCGCGGAACGGCTCGAGCGCCTTCGTCGCGCGCTCGCGCCATGCGAGCAGGACCGCGAAGTCCGCGATCACCGGCCCGCGATCGCCGGCCGGCATCACCGCCGCCGCCTCGGGGAACGACGCGAGGTGCACGCTGTCCGGATCGCCTGCGCGCTTCGGCATGTGCTGCCAGATGTCCTCGGCCGTGAAGCTGAGGATCGGCGCGGCGAGCGTCGCGATCGCGCGCAGGCACTCGTAGAGCACCACCTGCGCCGCGCGACGCGTCGTCGAGTCGACGGCGTCCGAGTACAGCCGGTCCTTCGCCACGTCGCTGTACACGGCGGAGACATCCGTGGTGACGAACTCCACGAGCAGCCGGTGCACCACGTGGAGCTCGTAGGCCGTGTATGCCTCTCTCGCGCGCACGACCAGCTCGTCGAGCCGCGCGAGCAGATATTGATCGATCCCGAGCGTGACGAGCGCGCGCGTGTCGCGATCCGCATCGAATCCCGCGAAGTTGCCGAGCAGGAACTTCGCCGTGTTGCGCAGCTTGCGATACCACTCGGCAAGCCCGTCGAGGATCTTCTGCGAGTACGGCATGTCGGAGCGGAACTCGATCGACGCCACCCACAGCCGGAACATCTCGGCGCCGTACTTCTTGATGACGCTCTCCGGCTCGATGTAGCTCGTCGTCTTGCCCTCGGCCTTCGCCTTGGCGATCGTGCTCTTCGAGTACGGCGTGCCGTTCTCGTCCAGCACGAACCCGTGCGTGATCACCTGCCGGTACGGCGCCTCCTTGCGGATGCCGGTCGATGCAAGCAGCGACGAATGGAACCAGCCGCGGTGCTGGTCGCTGCCCTCGAGGTACAGGTCGATGTCGCGGTAGTCCGCGCCGTCGCGCGCGCGGGCCTCCATCGCGAGCCACGACACGCCGGACTCGAACCAGACATCGACGATGTCCTTCTCGCGCTCGAACTTCGTGGGTGGCGCGCCACAGCCGGTGCAGGTGGTGCCGGCCGGGACCAGGTCCTCGACGTTGCGCGTCCACCACGCGTCCGCACCCTCGGTGTCGAAGATCGCGGCGACGTGCTCCATCGTGTCGGCGCTCGCGTGCGGCGTCTTGCACTCGCCGCAGTAGAACGTGGGGATGGGCGTGCCCCACAGGCGCTGGCGCGAGAGCACCCAGTCCGGGCGATTCTCGACCATCGCGTAGATGCGATCCTCGCCCCACGCGGGGACCCAGGTCGTGTCGCGGATCTCGGCGAGGGCGCGCTCGCGAAAGCCGTCGTGGTCCATCTGGATGAACCACTGCGGCGTGGCGCGGAACACGATCGGGTTCTTGCAGCGCCAGCAGTGGGGATAGCTGTGGCGGATGGTCTCGCCGGGCTGGTTCAGCAGATAGCCCGTGCGCGCGAGGTGCTCGACGATGATCGGGTTCGCCTCGGTGGTCGTCTTGCCCGTGAGCTCGATGTGCTGGGCGCTACCGAGGACGTGGTCCAGCAGCGCTATACCGGTCACGTAGCGGGCGGCGTCGTCGAGCGGCGCGTAGGCGGGCAGCCCGTGAGCGACGCCGGTGCGATAGTCGTCGGCGCCGTGGCCGGGCGCCGTGTGCACGAGGCCGGTGCCCGTATCCGCGGTCACGTAGTCCGCAAAGTAGAGGCGCCACGCGGCCTCGTCGCCGGCCGGCGGATTCACCAGGAACGGGTGCTGGTAGTGCGCACCGCCGAGCGCCGCCATATGCGTGGGCGCGAGCTCGACCGCAGCCGTCAGGTCGGCGCCGCCGATCGCGGTCGCGAACGCCTGGGCAAGCTCCTTCGCGACGATCAGCGACTCGCCCGGATCCTTCGGGTTCGGGATCGCGACGTACGTGAACGCGGGGTGCGCGACAATCGCGAGGTTCGCGGGGAGCGTCCACGGCGTGGTCGTCCAGATCACGAATGCGAGCCGCTGCGTCGCGAGCGCCGCAGGGAGCTGCTCGCGCCACGAGCCGGCACCGGCGAGGCCGGTCGCACCAGCAGCGCCGCCTGCGGTCGGGGCGTCGACGAGCGGCATGCGGACATAGATCGAGGGCGACGTGTGATCGTGGAACTCGATCTCGGCGACCGCGAGCGCGGTGCGATCGCGCGGGCACCACTGCACCGGCTTGTTGCCGCGATACAGGAAGCCATCGCGCGTGAACTTCGCCAGCGCGCGCGCGATCGCCCCCTCGTAGGTGGGATCGAGCGTCAGGTACGGGTGCTGCCAGTCGCCGAGCACGCCGAGCCGCTGGAACTCCTCGCGCTGCACGTCCACCCACTTGAGCGCGAACTCGCGGCACTTCGCGCGCACGTCCGCGGCCGACATCGTCGCGCGCTCGGCGGGCTTGAGCCCACGCTCGACGGCGAGCTCGATGGGCAGGCCGTGCGTGTCCCAGCCCGGCACGTACGGCGTGCGGAATCCCGTCATCGTCCGCGACTTGATGACGATGTCCTTCAGGATCTTGTTGAGGATGTGCCCGTAGTGGATGTTGCCGTTCGAGTACGGCGGACCGTCGTGCAGCACGAACAGGGGCGCGCCGGCGCGCTGCGCCTGGATGCGGCCGTAGAGGTCGGTGCGCTTCCACTCCTCAAGGATCTGCGGCTCGCGCACGGCGAGATCGCCTCGCATCGGGAACGGCGTCTCCGGGAGCGTGACCGTGTCCTTGTACCTCGACTTTGCATCCGTGCCCGACATCGCCGCGGACCATAGCAGAGCGGATATAGTCCTCGCGCATGGCCGAGGAGATTCGAGCGCGCGCGTCCTGGGACGAGTACTTCATGAGCATCGCGCAGGTGGTCGCCACCCGCTCGACGTGCCCGCGGAAGTACGTTGGCTCCGTGCTGGTGCGGAACCGGACGATCCTGTCGACCGGGTACAACGGTTCGATCCGGGGCATGCCGCACTGTTCGGACGTCGGCCACATGATGGAGGACGGCCACTGCGTCGCGACGATCCACGCCGAGGCGAACGCGATCATCCAGGCCGCGCGCAACGGCGTGAACATCGAAGGCAGCACGACCTACGTGACGGCGAGCCCGTGCTGGATCTGCTTCAAGCAGCTCGCGAATGCGGGCGTCACGCGGATCTGCTTCGGCGAGTTCTATCGCGACAGCCGGATCTTCGAGATTGCAGCGAAGATCGGGATCGAGCTCGTGCACGTCGGGCTGCCGGGGGTCGCGCTGCCCGCGGCGCCGGTCGTGCCGCCGAAGGTCGACTGACCGCGTCGTCGCGACCCGCGCCGCGAGGCCATCTAGGTACAGGCAGGTTCAGGGGATCGGCGACATGTGGTCCGACCGCTGCCGTGTAGGCACGCGATTCGATGGCAGCAATTGTTGTGATCGCCCGGGAGCCCGGCCTAGGGTCGTCGCCATGCGCCGGGTTGTATTGACCATGCTCGTCGCCGTTGGCCTCGTGGCGTCGATGACGTTCACGGGTGCTGGCGGGACGGCGTTCGCCAAGCACCACCACACGGACAAGGGCAGCACCAAGGAGTGCAGCGGAAAGGGTCGCAAGCGAACGTGTCATCGGGTGGCCGTGTTCTCCGGTCACAACGCGCCCAGGTCATCGTTGCGCACCGAGCCGCTGGCGAAGCCGTCGGGTGACCTCTGGGTCCACGCCGAGAACTTCGGCACCGAGATCAAGGTCAACATCTACAAGTCGGATGGCTCGTACGACGAGGCGGCGCTCGCGCAGCTCGACGACCTGTTCCGCTGCAAGCGGACGAACGAGGTCCGCGCGGTTCGCCCGGAGCTCTACGAGCAACTCTCGAGGATCTACGACCACTTCGGTGGCAAGCGCGTCGAGCTCGTGTCGGGGTTCCGCTACGCCGAGCGCAGCTCGAGCCGTCACTTCCACGCGTCGGCGATGGACATCCGGTTCACGGACGTCTCGATCACCGACCTCTACGCCTTCGCCCAGACCCTCGACCTCGGCCACATGGGCATCGGCATCTACCCCAAGAGCCAGTTCGTCCACGTCGACTTCCGCGCCCCCGGCGAGCCCTCGTACCGCTGGACCGACCGCTCGGGTCCCGGTGGCCTGCACCCCGGTGGTGAGGGCCTCCACAAGAAGCACAAGAAGCACCACTCGACCGGCCACTCGCAGCCCGCTCGCAAGTCCGTCTCCTAGCCTGGTCAGGCTCTGACGGCGGCGAGCTTGCGCGGCCGGGCCGCGTCGGAGAGCAGCTCCGCCGCGTGCGCGCGCGCCTTCGACGTCGCGTGACCGCCGAGCATGCGTGCGAGCTCGTCCTTCCGCGCCGCCGCGTCGAGCTTGCGAACGTGGGTCTCGGTGCGGCCTGCGATCTCAGTCTTCTCGACGTGGAAGTGGTGATCCGCGAATGCGGCAATCTGCGGCAGGTGGGTCACGCACAGCACCTGGCGGCCCGCATCGTTGCCGTTCGTGGACGCGACTGCCCGGATCTGCTCCGCCACGACCTGCGCGGTGGCGCCCCCGATCCCCGTGTCGACCTCGTCGAACACGTACGTGGCCACCTCGTCCGCGCTGCGCAGCGCGAGCTTGAGCGCCAGCATGATGCGCGACAGCTCGCCTCCAGAGGCCACCTTGGCCAGCGGACGGGTGTCCTCGCCCTTGTTGGAGGCGAGCATCAGCTCCACCCGATCCGCCCCGGTCGGGCCCAGGGCGCGGGCCTCGATCACCACCGTCAGGCGCGCCGAGCCCATGCCGAGCTCGGCCAGCGCGGCGCCGACCTCCTTCTCGAGCTTCTTCGCCGCCTTCTTGCGCGCGACCGTCAGCGCCGCGGCGGCCGCCATCGCCGCGACCTCCGCCTTGCCGCGGGCCGCCGCGAGCTCCGCGAGCCGCGCGTCGCGACCCGCCAGCGCATCGAGCTCCGTGCGCAGCTCCGCCGCCTTGGCGATCACCGTGTCGAGCCCGGTCGCCCCGACTCCCGCGGCCGAGGGGCTGGCCCCGGAGGCACTCGCCGCCCCCGGCGCGGAGGCGTGCTTGCGAATGAGGCGGCGCACGAGCGCGAGCCGCTCGTCGAGGTACGCGAGCCGCTCGGGGTCACCCTCGAGCTTGTCCGCGT
>JAYSYE010000140.1:0-20017 GCA_043716635.1 Deltaproteobacteria bacterium
CGCGAAGAAGCTCGTCGGCGACCCGTGCATCGAGACCACACTGCTCGCGGACGCGGCGCCGGCGCTGGCGGGCGTCCAGCCGACCTGCGAGGTCGTGGACGTCGGCGCGGATGACGCGACGTCCGTCGCCCTCCCCGCCTGCACCACCAGTCCCGGGACCGCGATCGACTGCTACGAGCTCACCGCAGATGTCGCGGCCTGTCCCCGGCAGAGGGAGCACCTCCGCCTGCGCGTCCGCCGCGCCCCCGGTAGCGCTAGCACCGCCGGCATGTGGACCCACGTTCGCTGTCTGAAGCGCTAGCACTCCGCTCTCAGAATTCGTCACATCTCAGCCCTGCACGCGGGTACTTGCCCGTTCGGGTAGCGCGTTCCGGCGGGCTCGCCCCTTCCGCATCTGCACCCCGAGCCGGGACCTCTCGACGACCTCGGGATCGGAGCGTGCCCTGCGCGAGAAAGCGCGCGCCCTGGATGCGCTTCGCCTCCTCCTCGGCGCTCGCGAGCCCCCCCGACAACGACGGTGCTGCATCCGGGAGTTGCTCGCACGGCCGACCGCTCGGACAGATCCGCGCGGCGGAGTGCTCGCACGACCGCTTCGAGCTGCAGCTCGGAAGGGCCAGCACTCGGCGGGGCTCGGGGCGGCCTGCGAGATCTCGGATCTCGCCTGGACGGCCATGAGCCCCAAGCAGCCATGAACACGCTGAACCCCCGACGCCAGTTGTCATTACACCGAGCGTGCCCGCGTGCCGGACGGGGCTGCGCCCGCGGTCAAGCCCCTACCCCGGTCAACCCGGGACGGTGAAGACGCTGATCTCGCCGCCACGCTTCCAGCCCTCGCGCGTGAGCCACAGCATCGGCGATGCCAGCGGCACCCGCTCGAATCCGTCGTCGCGCACGAACTGTCGTGTACCTCCGAGCTCCTTCCAGCCGAGGAATTCCGCCCCGCTCGAGTACGGGTCGACCTCCTCCATGATCTCGTGGTGAGTCGGGCGATGGTGCAACCAGTTGGTCAGCACGTACTGGATCGCGTTACGCATCTGCGTCGGCTTCGCAATCGGCTGCGCGTGGTAGCGGTCTGCGAACACGGGCCCTCGGCGGTGAAGCTTCGCGTTCAGTGACTTCGCGACCGAGATCGAGAACGCGCGCACGCCGTTGGACAGCTCCACCCGCGACTCGGCCTCGACGATGAGGTGGATATGGTTGCTCTGGATGCTGAAGTGCACGAGCCGGAACCCGCTGCGCGCGAGCACGACGCGCGCGCCGATGCGCACCGCCTGATAGGCGTCCATGCGGCGGAGGTTCTCCGCGACCGGCAGCGTTCGCAGCGTCACGTGGAGCGCGCGCCCCTTCACGAAGGGCCCGCGCCTCGCGTGCGAGGCCGGCGCCTTCACGCCCTTCGGCCACCGCTTTTTCGGGCGCCCGGCGCCCGGCGCCCGCGTACCTGGCACCCGCACGTCCATCTCCAGCTGCGCGCCACGCGTCGCCATTGTCTGCTCACGCTACTCGCTAATATGGCGGATGTCTACAATTACTGTGATACAAGATCCTAACGGGGCGCATTTGCCAAGGTTCCCCGCGAGAGCGCGCTGAGTCCAGGAGGCTTCCGACGCCGAGCTCCTTTCGAAACTCTGTGCGGCGTGCTGGGAGGCACGCGGCACGAACATCGCGATCTAGGCCGCCTGACAGACTGGCTGGGGTCCCGGATGCACTGATCGTTGAAATCGGACTCGACTGTCCGGCGATCGGACATCTCAGCGGCCTGCTCGTCCTCCAGAGCTTCTCCCAGCAGCGTGCGCGCGACCACACACCGACGCGGATCTGTCCGACGCCAAGCCCGCGCCGCGCCTGGAACCCGCGGAACCCGCGGACGACGCGGGCCAGCTGACCTCTGCCTCCCAAGCCTCCCCGGCCCCGGTTGGACGGCCGCCCGGGTGCCCGGCCGGGGGGCATTTCGGCCGCGACGCCAACGAGTGACGAGTCGCTACCGGTGGTGCTCGCACGTCACGCGCTGCTGCGGTCGACGGGGTTAGATGTGACGAATCATGAGAGCACTCCGCTAGTAGTGCCGGACCGCGTGGACGGCCTGGGCGAGGTTGATGATGAACCACGCCACATCGATGATGCCGATGACCAGCGACGCGGTCGCGAGGCTCTTGCCCGCGCCGATCGCGTTCTTGCGCGCCTGCGCGAGCCCGATGGCACCAAAGATGATCGCGAGCGGGCCGAGGATGATCCCGAGGAACAGCAACCCCGCGATGCCGCAGATGAGGCCCGCCGTCGCGAGCCCCATGCCGGCCGACTTGATCGAATGGGCCTCGTCGAAGGGCACACCGGGACCGGGGTCGGGCAGGTTCATCGTCGGGAGCTTAGCGGCCTAGGCGTCGGCCCAGTTCTCCGCGATCCCGATATCGACCTCGAGCGGCACCGCGAGCTGGTACACGCGCTCCATCTCGTCCTTGAGCGCCGCGCCGATGGCCTGCGCGTCCACCGGGTCGGCCTCGAACACGAGCTCGTCGTGGACCGTCAGCAGCATCTGCACGGGCCAGCGCTCCGCGGTGATGCGCGCTTGCGTGGCGAGCATCGCCAGCTTGATGAGGTCGGCCCCTGCCCCCTGCATCGGCGTGTTCTGCGCGACGCGCTCCGCGGCGTGGCGAGCCTGCGGCGACTTCGACATCAAGTTCGGGATCGGTCGCCACCGCCCGAGCAGCGTGCGCGCCCCGCCCTGCGCGCGGGCGAGCGCCACGATGTCGTCCATGAACTTGTGGATCGTCGGGAACCGCTGGAAGTACGCGCGCGAGTAACCCGCCGCCTGCGCGCGCGAGATCTCGAGCGTGCGCGCGAGGCCGAAGTCGGACTGCCCGTATGAGAGCCCGTAGTTCACGGCCTTCGCGATGCGCCGCTGCTCCGTCGTGACGCTCTCGCGCGGCACGTCGAACACCTCGGCCGCCGTCTGCGTGTGCACGTCGACCTGGTCGCGGAAGGCCGCGCCGAGCTTCGGATCACCCGACAGGTGCGCGAGGATCCGGAGCTCGATCTGCGAGTAGTCCGCCGCGATCAGGACCTTGCCCGGCGCCGCGATGAAGCCCTTGCGGATCTGCCGACCGAGGTCACTGCGGATCGGGATGTTCTGGAGATTTGGGTCCTGCGACGAGATGCGCCCCGTCTCCGCGACCACCTGGTTGAACGTCGTGTGGACGCGCCCGCTCCTCGGATCCACGAGCGGCGGCAGCGCGTCGAGGTACGTGCCCTTCAGCTTGCTGATCTCGCGGTGCTCGAGGATCGGCTTGATGATCGGGTGCGCCTCGATCAGCAGCTCGAGCGTCTCCGCCTCGGTCGACCACCCCGTCTTCGTGCGCCGGACGCCCTTCGTGTCGAGGCCGAGCTTCTCGAACAGCAGCTCGCCGAGCTGCTTGGGCGAGCCGACGTTGAATTCCGTGCCCGCTGCCTCGAAGATCGTGCGCTCGAGGTCGGAGAGCTTCGCGCCGACCTCCGCGGACAGCCGCTTGAAGTGCGGGACGTCGATGTGGATGCCGACGCGCTCGACGTCGGCGAGGAGCAGCGCGACGGGGAGCTCGACCTGGCGGTACAGCGCATCGAGGCCGCTCGCCGCGACGCGCTTGGGCAGCTCGTCGGCGACGGCGAGGATCGAGTGCGCGATCGCACCCGCCCACGGCGCGGCGCGCTCGACCGGCGTCGACTCGAGGCTCGCGCCCGTGAACGACCTGGCGCGGCCCGCGATGATGGCGCGCTTCGGCAGCACCACGCCGGCGAAGCGTTCCGCGATCGACTCGCCGGGCTCCGCCTCCGCCGTCGGGTCGAGCAGGAAGGCAGCGAGCATCGTGTCATCGACGATGCCGCGCACGGCGACGTCGATCTTTGCGAACGTGCGGGTCACGGTCTTCGCGTCGTGGACGACCTTGGCGATCGCGGGGTCGGCCAGCACGGCGTAGAGCGGCGCGAGATCGACCGGGAGCATCGGCGCCGGGGCCCCGATGTAGCGGTGGCCGACCGGCACGTACGCGGGCGCGCGACCCGGCACGGCGATGACGATCGCGACGAGGCCCGCGCGCTCCGGCCGCTCCGGGTCGAGCTCGATCGTGATCGCGAGCTTGCCCGCCGCGCGGGCCGCCGCCGCCAGCTCCGCGACGGGTCCTGCACCCACGACGATGCGAGTGTCGGGGGCCGGGTCGATGGCAGCGAGCGTCGTGGTCTCCGGTGCCGGCACGATCTCGACATCGTCGGCGGGCGGCATCCGCATCTTGACCTTGTCGACGAGCAGCTGGAACTCGAGCTCGGTGAACAGGTCGTACAGCGGCTGGAGCTTCCAGTCGGTCGCGATCAGCTCCTCGAGTGGGATCGGGAGCGGCACGTCGCGGCGCAGCTCCACGAGCTGACGCGAGAGCTTGATGCGCGCGAGCTGCTCGGGGTCCCCGAACGGCTGCTTGATCTGGATGCGCGGCACCACCGGGTTCTGCGCGATCAGCTCGTCGAGCGAGCCGTACTTCTCGAGCAGGCCCGCCGCGGTCTTGTCACCGACGCCGCGGATGCCGGGAATGTTGTCGGACGTGTCGCCCACGAGCGCGAGGAAGTCGGCAATCTTCTCGGGCGGCACGCCCATCTTCCGGATCACCTCTTCACGCGTGTAGAGCTTCTGGTGCAGCGCGTCGATCATCGTCACGCCATCGCCGACCATCTGCATGATGTCCTTGTCGGCGCTGAAGATGACGACCTCCCAGCCCTTCGCGCGCGCCTGCTCCACGAGCGTGGCGATGACGTCGTCGGCCTCGACGCCGGGGACGGCCATGCACGGCCACCCGAGACCATCGACGATCTTCGGGAAGTACTCCATCTGCACCTGGAGCTCGTCGGGCGGCGCCTTGCGCGTCGCCTTGTACTCGGCGTAGAGCTCGGCCCGGAACGACTTCTTGCCGCCCTTGTGATCGAACACCACGCACATCCGCTGGGGCTGGTTGTCCTCTTCGAGGCGCATCAGCATCCGCGCGAACACGTACAGCGCGCCCGTGGGCATGCCCTCGGCCGTCGAGAGCCGCACTTCCTTGCGATCACCGCGCGAGGAGTTCATGAGGCCGTAGTGGGCGCGGAAGATGTAGCCGTGCCCGTCGACGATGTAGAGCCGCTCCGGCATCGCGGCGGAACGTACTACGCATTTGCAGTGGCGCCACGCGGTGGGCGGTCCGTGGCAGGATGCATCGCATGCACCGCATCGTCGTCGACGCCATGGGTGGCGATCACGCCCCGGACGAGATCGTCCGCGGCGCTGCTGAGGCGTCGCTCGCGCTGACAGGAGCCGAGATCATCCTCGTCGGTGATGCCAGCGTGCTCGGGCGACTCCTGCCGGGCATGCGCCACGACGGCGCGCGCGTGCGCGTGCATCACGCCCCGACGGCGATCGACATGGACGAGAAGCCGAGCGAGGGACTCGCGGCCAAGCCCGATGCGTCGATCGCCGTCGCGGCGGAGCTGGTCGCGCGCGGCGAAGGCGATGCGCTGGTGTCGGCCGGCAACACGGGCGCGAGCGTGCTGGCGTGCGCGCGGCGCTGGCCCCTGTTGCCCGGCGTGACGCGCGCGGCGCTGGCGGCGGTCTACCCGACGGAGCTGCGACGCGGCGAGAAGGACGACCCATTCTCGCTGATCCTCGATGTCGGGGCGACGATCGATGCGACGGCCGATGACCTGGTCGGCTTCGCGGTGATGGGCTCGGCGTACGCGAAGCTGGTGTCGAGCAACCGCCGTCCGCGCGTGGCGCTGCTCTCGAATGGCACCGAGGCCAGCAAGGGGCCTCCCGAGATCGTGGCCGCCCACGCGGCGCTGGTCGGGATCACGGAGCTGAACTTCATCGGCAACATCGAGGGGCTGGACATCCCGCGCGGTGTGGCCGACGTGGTCGTGACGTCGGGATTCACCGGGAACGTGGTGCTGAAGATGCTCGAGGGCGTGTCCGAGACCGTGGTGCGGCTCGCGCGCTACGCGCACAAGGAGCGGCTCGCGTGGCGCCTGGGGCTGCTCGCGCTGTCGTCCGCGATCGATCAGCTGAAGAGCATCACCGACTGGCAGCAGTACGGCGGCGCGCCACTGCTGGGCTTCACGCACCCGTTCATCAAGGCGCACGGGCGGAGCAACGCCCGCGCCATCACGAACGCCATCAAGGTCGCGCACAAGGCGCTCGCGGGCGACCTCTGCGGCAACATCGCGAAGACGCTCGCGGGCCTCGGCGAGCGCGGCGCGCTGTCGACGGCGCCGACGGCCGGGTCCTCGTCGTGAGTGGCGGCCTCGCCGGCCTCGGCAAGCTGGTCCGGCGGGTCGCGGCGCTCCCCGTCGGCCTGGGCGAGCGCGTGGGGCTCCTCGATCACGTCCCCGACGGGCTCGCGGCGGGCTCCTCGCCGCCCACGCACACCTTCCGCTGGGACCTCGACAAGACGTACCTGCGCACGGAGTTCGACAGCTTCGCCGACCTCGCGAAGAGTGCATTCGAGACGGCCGCCGACAAGCGCGCGTTCCCCGGAGCGACCGCGATGCTGCGGGCGCTCAAGCAGCCCGGCCATCGCATCTGCATCGTGAGCGGGAGCCCCACCCAGATGCGGCAGGTCCTGCTCGCGAAGCTCGCGCTCGATGGCGTGCAGCACGACGAGTTCGTCCTGAAGAACAACCTGAAGAACATCCTGCGCGGGCGCTTCCGGGCCCTCCGCGCGCAGGTGCCCTACAAGCTGCCGGCGATGCTGCGGTCTCGCATCGGGGCGACCGCGCCGCGCGAGACGCTGTTCGGTGACGACGCCGAGGCCGACGCGATCATCTATTGCCTCTACGCGGACGTGCTCGCGGAGCGCGTGTCGATCGGCGATCTGGAGCGGGTCCTCGTGGCGTCGCGGGCCTACGATGACGACGTCCACTCGATCCTCGAGCTCGCGCGCACGGCCCCGCGCCGCGTCGATAGCCGCGAGGTCGTGGACCGCGTGTTCATCCACCTCGACCGCAAGAGCCCGTCCGCGGGGTTCCGGCGGTTCGGGCGCCGGCTCGTGCCCGTCTTCAACTACTTCCAGGCCGCGCTCGTCCTGTACATGGACGGCGTGCTCTCGGCGCGGCAGGTGATCTTCGTCGCGCTGGAGATGCTCGATTCGAAGCAGTACGAGCTCGGCCACCTCGCCACCAGCCTGCAGGATCTGCTGCGGCGTGGTCGCCTGACTCGAGAGTCCGCGCTGCAGCTCGTCGAGGATGCCACGGAGGCCGCAAAGTCCGGGGCGCTCTCCGGGCGGACCGACCTGCCGCCGTTCGACACGATCGCGGAGGCGTTTCGCGCGCGCGTGCGCGAGCTCGGCAACGTCGCCCCGCCCATCTGGGACTCGTATCCGGCGCTCGACTACGTCCGCCTCGTCGACGAGGAGCACGAGCACCGCCGCTCACGCCGCAAGCGCGGTCACGGATAGGACTGGCCCGGCCGCGGTAGGCCGCGGTAGGCCGCGGTAGTCCGCGTCAGCTGACGTCGCGATTCGCCGGCTCGGCAGCGGTCCCGCCATCGCGCAGCTGCAGCTGACTCTCGCGCAGATCGAGCTCGTGCTCGAGCTGCTTGTGGAGGGCCTCCGGAACGTGGCCGGCCTCCATGAGCTCGATGAGCTTGTCGCGCTCGAGAGTGATCGCCCCGACGGTGAGCTCGCGCACGCGCCGGCCGTCCGGGGTGGTGGACTGCTCCGCGGGCGAGCTCTCCAGCTCGTCGAGGCGGTGCTGGTACTGGCGCAGCAGATCGTCGAACAGGTGCGCTTCCTCGGGTCGGTCGCGCCGGTCGCGCTCGAGCCCGGCAATGGCCGCCGTGAGCATCTGCTCGCGGATCTCGGACTCCTTCACGAGCTCGTACCGCGGCGGGGTGATCTTCAGCAGCCGGATCAGCCACGGCAGCGCGAGCCCCTGCAGCACGACGGTGACGATGATCACCGAGTACACGAGGAACACGATCAGGTTGCGGTGCGGGAACCGGTGACCACCGTCGATCCGCAGGGGCAAGGCAGTGGCTGCCGCGAGCGCGATCACGCCCCGCATGCCGACCCAGCCCGTGACGAACATGTACTTGAGCGGCGGTCGCGGCTCGTCCTGCTTCTGGAGCAGGCGGCGCAGGGAATAGGCCACGCTGCCGCCCGGGAACATCCAGGCCAGCCGGAGCAGGATGAGCGCGACCGAGAAGCCGAGCCCGTACCCGACCGCGGTCAGCTTCGAGAGCCCGCTGATCCCGGAGAGGACGCTTCGAAACTGCAGGCCCATGACCAGGAAGATCGCGCCGTTCAGGATGAACTCCATGGCCTCCCATACGGCCGCCTGCTGGATGCGCGTGTCGGGTGACAGGATCTGCGCGCGCCGACGGCTCAGGTAGAGCCCGCAAGTGACGACCGCGAGCACGCCCGAAGCGTTGATCCCCTCCGCGGCGAAGTACGCCGCATACGGGATGAGCAGCGACAGCAGCATCTCCACCGGGCCATCGTCGAGGTACTGCTCGAGCTTCGCGATCAGGAGCCCGAGCCCGGCCCCGACGAGGACGCCGACCGCGACGAGCCAGCCGAGCCGCCCGAGCCCGGCCATGACCGTGGGTGTGGTGTCGTGCACGACCATGCTGAGGCCGAACTCCAGCGCGAGCAGCCCGGTCGCGTCGTTCAGCAGCGACTCGCCCTCGAGGGTCTCGACGATGCGCGCCGGCATGCCGACCTTGCGCGCGATCGCGGAGGCGGCGACGGCATCCGTCGGCGAGACGATCGCACCGAGCAGGAACGCGAGGCGAGGATCGAACGACTCGAACAGGTGCGGCGCGATCAGGGTGACGCCGACGATGGTGAACGTGACGAGGCCGAGCGCCAGCATCGCCACGGAGATGAGGTTGTAGCGAAGGGCTCGCCACGAGGTCTCCCACGCCGCCGTGAACAGCAGCGGAGGCAGGAACACGTAGAACACGAGCTCGGGCGGCAGCGGGATGTGGCCGAGCCCCGGCACGACCGACAGCCCGACGCCCGTCACGATCAGGAGGATCGGATAGGAGATGCCGAGCCGCCGGGCCAGGCCGGAGACGAGGCAGACCACGGCGAACAGCGCGAGCACCAGCAGCACGATCGCGTGCAGGGAAGGTATCGACTGCGGCGCGTCCGTCGGCATGAGCGGCGGAACTGATGCTAGAACGAAGCAGCATGCCGGGCGAGCGCGCCGCGTCCATCCTGGTCGTCGAAGATGACGAGGCCATGCGCGATCTGCTCGCGGAGGAGCTCGAGGAGGCCGGCTACGACGTCGATGCGGCGGGCGGGGCCGCGGCGGGGCTCGAGCTCGCGCGCGTGCGGCGCTTCGACCTCGTGATCACCGATCTGCGGATGCCGGAGATGGACGGCTTCGACCTGATCCGCGGCGTCATGCAGCTGCCGGAGCCGCCGCACCTCGTGATGATCACGGCGTTCGGTTCGATCGAGACGGCGATCCGCGCGGTGAAGCTCGGAGCCTACGACTACATCACCAAGCCGTTCGAGATCGAGGAGCTGCTGCTCGTCGCGAACAAGGCGCTCGGCGAGCGGGCGCTGCGGACGAAGGTCGCGCGGCTGCAGCGCGAGGTGGAGGATCGCTACGGGATCGAGACGATCATCGCGAAGAGCCAGTCGATGCGCGACGTGGTGTCCCTGGTGCGGCGGATCGCGGCCTCGACGGCATCGGTCCTCATCACCGGCGAGAGCGGCACCGGCAAGGAGCTCGTCGCGCGGGCGATCCACTACAACTCGGCGCGCACGAACGGCGCGTTCGTCGGCGTGAACCTCGCGGCCGTGCCCGAGGGGCTCATCGAGAGCGAGCTCTTCGGGCACAAGAAGGGTGCGTTCACGGATGCACGGGTCGACAAGAACGGCCTGTTCGTGGAGGCGGACAACGGCACGATCTTCCTCGACGAGATCGGCGAGCTCGCGCTGCCGCTGCAGGCCAAGCTCCTGCGCGTGCTGCAGGAGCACGAGGTGCGACCGCTCGGTGCCACCAAGAACCAGCGGGTCGACGTGCGCGTGCTCGCGGCGACGAACAAGAACCTCGAGGCGATGCTCGCGGACGGCAGCTTCCGCGAGGACCTGTACTACCGGTTGAACGTGATCCAGCTCGATCTCCCGCCGCTGCGGTCGCGGCCGGAGGACATCTTGCCGCTCGCCGAGCATCTCCTCGCGCAGCTCGGCGCGAAGCAGTCGCCTCCGCGGCGAATGCGCCTGGCCCCGGAGGCCCAGCACCTGCTGCTCGCGTACCCGTGGCCCGGGAACGTGCGCGAGCTGACCAACGTGCTCGAGCGCGGCATCGCGCTGTGCCAGGGCGAGCTGATCTCGGACGAGGACCTGCCGCAGCACGTCCGCGAGAAGCGCTCGACCGACTTTCTCGGCGCCGCCGTCGCCCGGCGCATGACGCTCGCCGAGCTCGAGCGCGAGTTCATCGAGCGCGTGCTCGAGGACGAGGCCGGCAACAAGACGCGCGCCGCGCAGCGACTCGGGCTCGACCGCAAGACCCTCTACCGCAAGCTGGACGAGTACGCGAAGGCGTCATCGCCCGCCGCCGCCAGCGCCGACACGCCCGATCCCGACGCGTGACCCCAGGGCTCGCCTGAGATGATCCCGGATCGCCAAGCGTCTCGCGTGAGGCCTGAGAGGCGACGGCGAGGCGGGTCAGCGCAGTGAGCCCTGGGGTCAGGTTACCGTCCCGGCATGTCCGACTGGAAGTTGCCCTGGGACGCGCGCTGCCGCTGCGAGCGCGTCCGGTTCCGCGTCACCGAACCGCCTCTGCTCACGATGGCCTGCCATTGCCGGGGCTGCCAGCGCATGACCGCGGGACCCTACTCGCTCTCGGTCGCCGTGCCCGCCACGGGCTTCGAGGTCACGGTCGGGTCGCCCGTGATCGGTGGCCTCCATGGCGCGAGCCGGCATTTCCACTGCGCGCACTGCATGAGCTGGCTGTTCACGCGACCCGAGGGCCTCGACGGGATGGTGAACGTTCGCGCGACCATGCTCGATGACAACGCGTGGTTCTCGCCGTATGTCGAGACCAGCACGGCCGAGGGATTTGCCTGGGCCGTCACCGGCGCGCCCCACAGCTTCCCGACCACCCCGGACAGCGCCGTGTTCGGACCGCTGGTCGCCGAGTTCGCCGAGCGCGGTCCGCGCCCCGGCCCGTAGCACCCGCGGGCCAGACCGGGCGGCGTCCCGAGTGGCGCTCTAGCGTCGATATCGCTTCGACGCGGGGAGGATCTGCTCCCAGAATCCGAACGTGGCGGCGAGCAGGTAATCGAGCTCGCGCGTCGCCTTCGAGCGGCCGAGGCCCGGGCGCTCCGGCAGGCACGCCGCCGCGAGGCGCGACGACTCGAGCAGGTGCTGCACGCCGCGCGACCACCCGCGACCCGCGTACACGAGGCATCCCGGCACCCAGAGCGCCGCGAGGTCGTCGAGCGCGTATGGAATCTTCTCGTCCACCGAGCCGATCGAGTCCTGGTACTTGCACTCGATCGCGATCGCCTTCTGGTCGACGGGGCGCATCACGAACACGTCGATCTGCCGGTCCTTGCCGATGATCGTCTTGCCCAGGTTCACCTCGCGATACACGACGAGCCCCTGGTCCGCGTACTGGTGATGGATGTACGCCGCGATGAGGTCGCGGTACTGGTGCCCGCTCATCGCCTCACCCCGCACCTTCTTCACACCTGGCATCGCATCACCGGTGAGCCCTGCAGGTCAGAGCTGCATACCGAGCTGGCTCGTCACCGAGCTGGTCGCGCCCGTGGCGGCATCACGGCCGGTCGCGAGCACTTCGCCTTCAGAACCACCGAGCCCCGTCAGCCGGCGGCGCGCGATGTCGTTCGCCTCGGTGCAGAGGTCGTTGCCGCGGAACCGTCGCCCGAGCCCTGCGGCGGCCACGCCGACCGATCCAGACCCCATGAACGGATCGATCACGAGGTCACCCACCTCCGTGCTCTGGCCGATCAAGATCTCGCTGATCTTCGGCGGCTTCTCCGCCGGATACCCGCCCGAGATCCGCGGCGCCTCGAGCACGTCCGCGATGCCGAGGTTGTTGAGCTTCCGCTTGCCCTTCTCGAAGAAGAGGATGCATTCGTAACGCGCACGGTAATGATAACCCATTCCGATCTTGCGTTTATCCCAGATGATCGGCTTCCAGAACTTGAAGCCCGCCGCCTCGCCCAGCGGCTTCGCGACGAACATCGTCTCGGGATCGCAGTAGAGGTAGAAGTGCGAGTGCTTGCGGAGCACGCGGTAGACCTCGGCGAATAGCTCGGGGAATCGCGCGTTCGGGAAGATCGAGAACCAGTCGTTGCTCGAGGCCTTGCTGTGCTTGAGGCGCGTGGTGGTGCCGATCGCGCGGTGCTTCTCGAGTGACTCGTACGGCGGATCCGTCACGACCAGATCGATGGACTCGGACGGCACGGCACGCAGCCAGTCGACGGCATCGCCTTGCGAGAGGTGGAACGTGGGTGGCCCGTCCATGGAGGTCACCTTCGCATCCAGGTCTGACAATCTGTTCAGGTGTCTGTTCAGTGCCCGGGGCGCATCGCGGTCGCCGCCGGCTCGCGGCGCTCTAGGTGATCGCGGAGCCGGCGGAGGCCGACCTCCGTCTTGAGATCGGGCAGCGCACCGCTCGTGCATGCGGCGATCGCGGCGGCGAACGGCATCCAGCGCGTCCGGGCGCCCTCCTCCATGGGGGAGCCGTCGCCGCCGAGCGGCTGCTGCGCCTGTGGATCGACCTCGACGGCGGTGAAGTAGAACTTCTCGACCATCGATCCCGGCGAGGGATACGTGCCCCCGCCGAGGAGCAAGATCGCCGCCGGATCGACGACGAATCCGGCCTCCTCGAACGTCTCGGCCGCGGCGCGCGCACGCAGCCCGACCTCGCCGTGATCGCTCGTCTCCAGGATGCCGGCGACGAGCTCCGTCGCGAACATGCCCGCGGGAGCCTCCGGAAGCGGCGCCACGCTCGCATCCCGACCGAAGCTCACCGCGGGCCGGAGCTGATCGCGCACGAGCACGTCGATCGCGTCGATCCCATCGCCGTCGCCATCGCCATGGCGCGCGTAGATGGCAACGATCACCGCGTCCTGCCCGTACGGCCGCGCGACCGAGTCACTGATGTAGCCGCGCGACAGCGTACCGTCCGCGCGGCGGTTCCGCAGGTGCAGCCGTCGCAGCTTCAAGAACCCGCCCGCACCGACGAGCTCGTCGCCATCCACGACGTACTCGACCACCTCGTGAGGATCCGCGCCCGGGATCGGCATCTCGTCAGGGCGCCGGCGCCGGCGCCGACGTGGGCGCCGGTGCAGAAGTGCCCGTCGAGCCGGCCGGCCCGCCACTCGCGTCCGCCGGGTCGGCTGCGGGCGGCGGCGAGCCGCTCGGGGTCACCGGCTTCATGCCGGCCGGTCCCGTCGCGCCGGGCGTCACGAGCGCCTTCGCCTTGCCGTAGATCGCGAGCGCGAGCGTGTCCACGCGGCCGTGCACCCACCCCGGAAGGTACGGATCGTCGGGCTTGAGCTCGCGCGGCTTCGGGCTCCCGCCGATCACCTGGTACGCGAGCGGCGTGATCACGACCGCGACGTGCCCGCCCTCGGTCGGGATGATGTCGACGATCATCGTCAGCTGGATCGAGCCCTCGCGCATGCCGACGAACCCACCTGCACCCGGCGACTGGCGGCCGCCCTCGGAGCTGTAGAACTGCGGCTCGGTCGAGAACCGATGGTCCGCCGCCTCGACCGGCCCGATCTTGTACTCGGCCTGCGTGGTCTGCAGCGCGATATCGAAGACCCGGTCGGCCGGTGCACTGTACTGGGCCGCCTTGGCGACCTGCACGTCGTGGTTGGACGCGCCACACGCACCGCCCGCGAGCGCCAGGGCCGCGATCAGGAGCAGCTGCTTCAGCTTCTTCATCGCGCTGTCTTCCCAGACCGATGCCACTCGGTCAAGCGCGCGAGTGTTAGCCTCTCGCGGTGCCCGACGAGCTACACGGCAAGCGCGCCCTCGTCACCGGCGCCTCCAGTGGCATCGGCGCGCGCATCGCGGAGCAGCTCGCCGTGCGCGGCGCCGATCTCGTGCTCACGGCGCGCCGGCGGGATGCGCTGGAGACCGTGGCCGCCGAGTGCCGCCGCCACGGCGTCCGCGTCGACGTCATCACGGGCGACCTCGGCAGCCCCGCCGACATCGCCGCCGCCGTCTGGGACCACGCCATCGCGGGCGGCCCCGTCGACATCCTCGTCAACAACGCCGGCTTCGGGTACTTCCGCCGCTTCGAGACCGCGGAGTGGGAGCGCGACGCCGAGCTCCTCCAGCTCAACATCGTCACGCTCGTCGAGCTCTCGCGCCGCTTCCTCGAGGCTCGCCGCGGTGACCCCGGCCGCGCGTACCTCATGAACATCGCGTCCACGGCCGCGTTCCAGTCGGTCCCGAACTTCGCCGTCTACGCGTCCTCCAAGGCGTTCGTCCGCAACTTCAGCGAGGCGCTGCACGTCGAGCATGCGGGGTCGCCGGTGTCCGTCACGTGCATCTGCCCCGGCGGCACGCACACGGAGTTCCACGCGGTCGCGGGGGCCGGCGACTATGGCTGGCTCGCGAATCGATCGATGCTCACGGCCGAGGAGGTCGCGCGCATCGCGGTCCGCGCGATGCTGCGCGGCAAGCGCACCGTGATCCCGGGCCTGCTCAACAAGCTCTCGTGCTTCGGCGTGCGCCTCGTGCCGCGCGCGGTCGCGTCCTGGATGGCGACGCGCGTGCTGGGCACCCCGAAGGCCGCGAGCCTGCCCGCTCGAGTCCCTCCCCGCGCGGGATCCGCCACGTGAGCGCGAACGCATCGAGGCTGCGCGCCGCCGCCGGGACCTACGAGGTCTGGTACACGACGTGGAACCACCCCGTCACCAACCAGGGCTTCTGGCTCCGCTTCCTCGTCGAGGCCCCCACCACGGGACCGGCCCGCGGCGAGCTCTGGTTCGCGGCCTTCGATCCGCGTCATCCCGACCGGACGTTCGGCATCCACGAGCGCTTCTCGCTGAGCGACGTCGTCACCGAGACCACCCCGTTCACCGTCGCCATCGCCGGCTCTCACTTCGCCGATGACCGCACGACGGGCGCGCTCGCGGGCGCGGGTCACGACGTGCGATGGGACCTCCGCTGGACGCCTCTCGCTCCGGCCCCGCTGCGCATGCTGCCCGATCTCATGTACGCCCGCGGCGGCGTGGGCGAGACCACGGTGCTGTCGCCCAATCCACGCGTCGCGTTGACGGGCACGCTCGTGATCGATGGCGAGACCCTCGCCTTCGACGGCGCCATCGCAGGGCAGTCACACGTCTGGGGCCGCAAGCACGCGCACTCGTGGACGTGGGGGCGCTGCGCCGAATTCGCGGGGGCGCCCGACGGCCTTCTCGAGCTCCTCGGGGTGCGGCTCCAGCGCGCCGGGGTGCTGCTGCCGCCCTTGGTGCTCGTGTCGCTCGATCTCGACGGTGAGCGGCACCGCTTCAACCAGTTCCGCCACGTCGTGAAGAACCGCGCCACCTGGGGCACCGGACGCGTCAAGTTCGCCGCGTGGTCCCCGCGCATCAAGCTCGTCGGCGAGCTCGTGTGCACCCCCGACCAGATGGTGCTCGCGCCCTACGTCGATCCGGACGGCACGGAGCTCACCTGCGCGAACACCGAGATCGGCGACGCCCGCGTCACGGTGCACCAGCGCAGCGGCATGCGCTGGCGCGAGACCCACCGGCTCGTCGGCCGCCAGCGTGCGCACTTCGAGATCGGGGGGCGCCTCGGTGACCCCGCGATCACGCGTCGTCACGTGCGCATCCGCTGAGCGGCGCCGAGCGCCGTCCGCGCGTGGTCAGTGGGTCCGGGGCGCGACCTTGCCGATCGTGCCGTGGCAGGTATTGTCGCAGCCATCGCCGTTCGTGGTGTTGCCGTCGTCGCAGCTCTCCTGCGGCGTCTGCACGATGCTGTCGCCGCAGCGCGGGCCGAGGAGACACGTCGGGAGGCAGTGGTTGTAGCCGCCGTGGTTCACCCCGTCGTCGCACTGCTCGGGGGGCGTCTGCACGAGCGCGTCGCCACAGCGCGGGCCGTAACCGAGGCAGTTCGGCGCGCACGAGCCGTAGGTGCCGTCGTTGACCCCGTCGTCACACACCTCGTTCGAGGACGTCACGCCATCGCCGCAGACGTCGTCACAGACGCTCGTGGCGGCATTGAAGCCCTTCAACGTCAGCTTGTACGACGACGCCGTGGTGTGGCGCTCGGCCTGGAACACGACCGCCTCGTACGTGCCGCCGAGCGTGAGCCCGAGCGTCGTCGCGGCGGTGGCATTGAGCGTGATGCTGCCATCGAGCGCGCCGTGCACGCCGCCGAGATCGACCGCGAGCTTGCCGTTGATGAACACCCAGACGTCGTCATCACCGCGAAACGACAGGACCTCTCCGCCCGCGTATTTGAACCAGTAGCGGAGCTCGGACGTGAACGAGAAGTTGTGCCCGTTGTCGCGCGGCGGCTCGGTGCCCGCGCCCACGAAACCACGCCCGTCGAGCGGGAAGAACGCGGCGTTGTCGTACACGTACGTGCCCGGGGCCGTGCGCGCGAGCGACAGGTTCTCGGCGTAGGTCAGGTTGACCCCCGTGGTGTCCTTGTACCACTGGGCGAACGGACCGGCGCCGTGCGTCGTCGCGGTGGTGGTCGCGCTCCGGTACTGCGGCTTGTGGTCGGCGCCGAGCGCGGCCTTCACGATGCCGGTCTCGGCACCGTTGGCGTTCTGGAAGTCGAGGTGGCCGCCGGCGAGATCGGCGCCGCGGAAGTCGCGATAGACGATGGTCGTCACGAACGTGGCGGGCTCGCTCGCGTTCACGGCCGAGCAGGCGAATCCGGGCTCCACGGTGCACGTGCTCGAGCAGCCGTCCGCGTTGTGGAGGTTGCCGTCGTCGCACGCCTCGCCGGTCTGGAGCGAGCCGTCTCCGCAGATCGCGGTGCACACGCCGTTCGTGCACTGCGGCTCGCGATGACACTGCGGATCGCAGCCATCGCCGAGATCGTTGTTCGCATCGTCGCACTCCTCGGTGCCCTGCTTCATGCCGTCGCCACACGTGGTGATCGTGCAGGGCTGCCCGGCCACGTCACACGCGTGCCCCGGCTCGAGCTGACACGTTGCCGAGCAGCCGTCGCCCGCGGCCGCGTTGGCGTCGTCGCACTCCTCGAAGCCGGCGACGATCGCATCACCGCACGCGGCGGCGATGCACCGGATCCCCGGCACCGGACACGTCCACCCGGCCTCGAGCGCGCAGCTCGCGGAGCAGCCATCGGCGCCCGCGAGGTTGTGGTCGTCGCAACCCTCGCTGTCCTCGAGGATCCCGTTCCCGCAGACGTGAGCGACCACGCACGGCTGTCCGGGGTCCGGACACGCGAACCCGGGCTCGAGCGTGCAGTCCGCCGCGCAGCCGTCACCGGCAGCGAGGTTATGATCGTCGCAGGTCTCTCCGACGTCGACGATTCCGTCGCCGCAGGCCGGCACCAGCGCGTCGGGGTCGGATATCGCGTCGGGATCCGACGTCGGGCTATCGACGCCGATGCCGTCGGCGCCGCCGTCGCCATTTCCACTCTTGCCCCCGCACGCACCGAGGACGAACAGGATCGACAGGCCGAGGTGGTACTTCACGAGTGACGGCAGTCTGACGCGTGAAGCAGCGCGAGGGAATGTGGGCTCGCCGGGCCACTGTGGGAGCGACAGCCCCCGAGCGCCCGTGTCGCAACCGGCGGCCTCAGATCGCCAACAAATCGTCGGCCGACGTGCAACCCGGCGCCAGGAGCGGTACCCAATCAGCGTGAGAGCGGAGTCCGCCGGGCTGCCGGACCGTCCCTCGCGCGGTCCGCTCGTGGTCGCGGGCATCGCCGCGCTCGCCGTGTGGCTCGCGGGGGTGGGAGGGGCCTACGGCTGGTTCACCGACGAGCTGTACTTCCTCGCGTGCGCCCGGCACCCCGCGCTCGGCTACGTGGACCATCCGCCGCTCGCGACGCTCGGGCTCGCGGTGCTGCGGTTCGTCGCAGGTCCGCGCATGGCCGTGATCCGGCTCGCCCCGGCGCTCGCGTACGCGGCCGCGATCGTCGGCACCGGTCGCCTCGCCCGGCAACTCGGCGGGCGGGCCGTCGCGCAGACGCTCGCGGCGGCCCTGCTCGCGCTGGCGCCCGCGATGATCGTGATCGCGGGCTTCTACTCGATGAACCCGTTCGATGTGCTGTTCGCCGTGCTGCTCACCCGCGTCGCCCTCGCGCTCGCCGGAGGTGCGGCCCCGCGCGCGTGGCTCCCGCTCGGCGCGCTCGCGGGCTGTGCGCTGCTCGTGAAGCACCAGGCGCTCGTCCCGGCGGGGCTCCTCGTGCTCGCGGTCCTCGCGTCGCCCGCCCGCGCCCAGCTGCGCACGCGGTGGCCCTACCTCGGCCTTGCCCTCGCGCTCGCCCTCGTGGCCCCGAACCTCGCGTGGCTCGTCGCCCACGACTGGATCACGCTCGACTTCTATCGCGAGTCCGTCGCGCTGAAGAACATCGCGACGTCACCGGCGGGCGCGCTGCTCGGGCAGGCCCTGCTCGTCGGGCCGGTCGCGTTCGCGGTCGCGCTCCTCGGCGCCGCGGCGCTGCTCGCGCGACCGCACCACCGCGGGTTCGGCGCGGTGTTCGTGCTCGCGGTGGTGGCGATGATGATCGCCGGCGTGAGCCGTGCGGATCGCATCATCGGGCTCTACCCGCTCGTGTTCGCGGCCGGGGCCGTCGCGGTCGAACGCGGCACGCGCGCGCGGCGGTGGCTCCTCGGCGTGGGCGTGGCGGCCCTCGCGCTCGGCGCCGTGCCGCCCCTGCCCCTCGTGCTCCCCGTGATGCCGCCCGATCGGCTCGCGGCTTACGCGGCGCGACTCGGCGTCACGCCCCAGTTCGACCGCGCGAAGCAGGGCACGATGCCGCAGTGGCTCGCCGACAAGCTCGGGTGGCGAGAGCTCGCCGAGCAGGTCGCCGCGGTCTACGCGACCGTGCCGGCCCCGGACCGCGGGCGCGTCGTGCTCTTCGGTGACGACTACGGTGCCGCCGGTGCGCTCGCGCTCTACGGTCCCGGGCTCGGGCTGCCCTCGACCGTCATCTCCCCCCACGACGAGTTCTGGGCCTGGGGCCCCGGCGCGATCCCGGACCCGATCGTGATCGCGGTCGGTCACGATGCCACGTTCTGGAGCGCGCTCTTCCGCTCCGTGGAGCGCGCGGGCACGATCCGCGCGCCCCACGCCTTTCACGACGGCGTCGCGATCTGGCTCGTTCAGGGCAACGCGCCCGGCCTCGCCGCCCGCTGGCCCCAACTTCGCCGCTTCGAGTGATACGGTCCGTCCGCGATGGAACGCAGGAAGACGCCACTGTGGGAGCTGCACCGGGAGACCGGGGCGCGGCTCATCGATTTCGGCGGGTGGGACATGCCCGTGCAGTACGCGTCCGGCACCATCAAGGAGCACAAGGCCGTGCGCGAGTCCGTCGGACTGTTCGACGTCTCGCACATGGGCGAGGTGTACCTGCGGGGTCCGCGCGTGCGCGAGGCCGTCGAGCGGCTCACCACCAACGCGGTCGCGGGCGCCCCCGTCGGCAAGGCCGTGTACACGCTGCTGTGCCGGCCCGATGGTGGCGTCGTCGACGACTGCATCTTCTACAAGCGCAGCGACGAGGAGTTCTTCGTCATCGTCAACGCCTCGAACACCGGCAAGGACCTCGAGTGGTTCCGCGAGCAGACGCACTCGCTGTGCGACGTGGTCGACGTCTCCGATGACACCGCGCTGATCGCGGTGCAGGGGCCCAAGGCGGTCGCGCTGGTCGACATGCTCGCGCGGGGCACGCTCTCGGGGCTCACGAGCTTCACCTTCACCGATGCGGTCGTGGCCGGCGTCGAGTGCGTCGCCGCCCGCACCGGCTACACGGGCGAGGACGGCTTCGAGCTCGCCTGCTCGAACCGCGATGCGCCCGCGCTGTGGGAGGCACTCCTCGACGCC
>JAYSYE010000015.1:0-2576 GCA_043716635.1 Deltaproteobacteria bacterium
GCCGGGCCAGGTGTGACGAATCACGAGAGCTCTCGCCTAGCTCCGACCGCTACGACCGTGTCTGGACTGCGGCGTTCGCCGGGTTGCCGTCCGGAGGAACGTCGAGGTGGATCCCGCTGGGCGGCGATCAGCGGTCGAACGCGGCGTAGGCGCGGACTTCGAGCGAGTCGCTGCCGACGGCGTGATCCGGCGTGGTGAGCAGGATCGTCCGGGCGTAGCCTTGCAGGCCCTTCGCGCTCTCGAGATAGGCGAACGCGGTCGCGAGCGCGGGCTCGGAGCCGGCGAGCACGAGCTCGCACTGGCGGGCGCGGCACTCGGTGGAGCGCACCAGCGTGCGGCCGAGCGGATCGAGGCGCTTGCGGATCTCGACCTCGGTGGGCCTGGCCCAGGACTCGTCGCGCGCCTCGGCAGCGAACGCGGCCGCGCCGGCCGGCGGGGGCTGGACCGCAGTGGCCGCACCCGAGCCGGAGCCGGATGCGGGATCCGCGGGTAGCGCGGGTAGCGCGGGTCGCGCAGGGTCCGAGAATGCGACCGCAGGGTCCGCCGGCAGCGCGGGCTGCGACGTCGGCGCGGTCGGATGGGCCGCGCGGTCCGTGGCAGCAGGCGGGGGTGCTCCCGTGGCGATGGGTGCCGGCGGCGACGTGTCGCGGGCGCGCAGGACGAATTTGGCCGTGATCACGCCAACTACCACGATCGCGATCAGCAGCAGGACGCGCCCGGACATCCCCGCGAGGGTAGCACTTGAGCCGGCGTGGTCGCCGTGTCTAGATGTGCCGCCGTGAGCGACAGCGACAGCCGTACGCCGAAGCCACCGGCGCCTCCGAAGCGGGGTCCGCGCCGGATGGCGGACACGCGCGCGGAGACCGAGTCGTACGACCCGGGGCTCGCGGATACGGGCGAGAGCGACGGCGGGGGCGATGCCGATGGCCGCGCCGACACCGACGAAGCGGCGATCTCGTCCGCCCAACCCAAGCGGTCGCGCGATGCGACCACCGAGGGCGTCTCCACGCTGCAGGGGATCGCGGACACGCTCCCGTTCGTGCCACCGCCGCTCGAGGGCGACCGCGCGAGCGCGCCGGCGCTGGACCCCGGCCTCCGCCGGGGCGACATGCGGGTGGGGTCGGGTCCCGGTCTGGGGGGCGGGTCCGCCGGCGGGGGCGAGATCGCGCCGCGGTCGGCGCCGTCGGGTCAGCGCGCGCTGCCCACCGCCGTCGGCGCGCCGGTGCGCGACGCGGGCGCCGTCGCGCGCGAGACCATGGCCGCGACGCGGGCCGCGCGCGGTCACCAGCGTGTCGAGATCACGAATCGCTATCACGGCGGGCTGATCGCCTGGACGCTGCGGCTCTACGGCTTCGTCGCGCTCGGCACGATCGCGGCGCTCGTGCTCGGGACGATCGCGATGTACTCGTACTTCTCGCTCACCGCGCCGGCGACGCCGGACCTCACGACATACGCATCGACGGCGGGTGGGGTCTCGCGCGTGTACGCGGCCGATGGCACCCAGCTCGGCGAGTACGCGAAGGAGTGGCGCAAGCGCGTGCCCTACGAGCAGATCCCGCAGCCGCTCGTGAACGCGTTCCTCGCCGTCGAGGATCACGAGTTCTTCGAGCACCGTGGCATCTACTTCAAGGGCATCGGGCGCGCGCTGTGGGCGAACCTCACGGCCGGTGACTTCGCGCAGGGCGGCAGCACGATCACGCAGCAGGTCGCGAAGCAGTTCATCGGCGGCGAGAAGTCGCTGTCGCGCAAGGGCAAGGAGGCCGTGATGGCCCGTCGCCTCGAGTCTCGCTATTCGAAGAAGGCGATCCTCGCGGTGTACCTGAACCAGATCTATCTCGGGTCGGGCGCGTGGGGCGTGGCCGGCGCGGCGCAGCGGTACTTCCAGAAGGAGCTGAACCAGCTCACGCTCGCCGAGAGCGCGATGATCGCGGGGCTCGCGAAGGCGCCGACCCGCTTCTCGCCCGTGAACCAGCCGAAGCTCGCGATCGAGCGCCGCAACGTGGTGCTCGACAAGATGCAGACGTACGGCCTCGCGACGCCCGCCGACGTCGCGAAGGCGAAGGCGGAGCCGATCACGCTGAAGCTCTACAAGGACGTGCCGCCGGATCGGATGCCGTACTACGCGAGCTACGTGCAGGGGTACATCACGAAGAAGTACGGCGAGGACGCGCTGTTCAAGGGCGGGCTCACCGTCGAGACGGCGGCCGAGCCCACGTGGGAAGCGGCGGCGTACGAGAACGCCGATTTCGGCGCGCACCAGCAGGACAAGCGGCAGGGCTGGCGCGGCCCCGAGTGGCGGCTCGATGGCGAGGCGCGCGAGCGCTTCGTGGCGCGGCAGAAGACGCTCTACGGCGCGACGCCGATGGTGCCAGGGAAGCGCTATCTCGCGATCGTCGACCGGGTGACGAGTGATGGCGCGAAGGTGGTGCTCGGCGAGCGCACGCTCGACCTGCCGCTGCGCAACATGAAGTGGGCGTCGAAGTGGCAGCCCGGGAACGCGGAGAACGATCAGGAGATCGGGAGCGCGACATCGGCACTGAAGGCCGGTGACGTGATCTGGATCCATCGCGAGGTGC
>JAYSYE010000141.1:0-2111 GCA_043716635.1 Deltaproteobacteria bacterium
TCCGAGTAGGCGCGTCGGAGCCGCGAGCTGTCAACGCCCGTGGTGCCCGCGGGCGGAGCGCGGCGCCTGGCGTCGCGACGCGGGCGATCGGACGCGCGCCGCGCGACGGGCGGCTGCGACCTGCGTCACGCGGTACTGCACGGATGGTCAGACCCCCGTGCGAGGGTAGCCGCGTGTTGCGAGTCCTGCACACCTCGGACTGGCACCTCGGGCACACGCTCCGGGGCGAGGTCAGTCGCGAGCCCGAGCATGCAGCGTTCCTCGCGTGGCTGCTGGAGACGTGCGTGCGCGAGGCGGCGGACGCCCTCGTGATCACGGGCGACATCTTCGACAGCGCCACGCCCCCGGCGAGCGCGGAGCGGATGTGGTTCGAGCTCCTCGCGTCGGCGCGGCGCGCGCAACCGGCGCTCGACGTGATCGCCATCGCGGGCAATCACGACTCCCCGTCCCGGCTCGGGGCCTCCGCCGCGGTGCTGCGCGAGCTCGGCGTCCACGTGATCGGCGGCGTGCCGCGGTGCGCGGATGGGACGATCGACCACGCGCGCGTCCTGATCCCCATCGGAGGGGGTCGCGGGCTGGTCGCGGCCGTGCCGTTCGTGCGGCCGATCGATGTGGTGGGGGTGAGCGACGATGCGCTCGCCGCGATCTACGCCGAGGTGATGGTCGGCGCCCGGCGCGCACGTCGTGCCGATCAGGCGCTGATCGTGACGGGCCACCTGTATGCGGCCGGCGCTGACGCGCAGTTCCTGAGCGAGCGCAGGGTCTCGGTCGGCGGTCAGGAGTCCGCGTCGCTGCGGATGTTCCCGGCGGAGATCTCGTACGTCGCGCTCGGTCACATCCATCGCGCCCAGCGGATCGGGCGCGACACCATCCGCTACGCGGGGGCACCGCTGCCGCTGTCGCTCGACGAGGCGAGCTATCCGCATCAGGTGGTCGCGGTCGATTTCGACGGGCCGGAGGTCGCCCAGATCCGGTCGCTGCCGATCCCGCGGTCGGTGGAGATCGTCCGCGTGCCCGCTCGCGGCACGGCCCCGCTGGCGGAGGTGCTCGCGCAGCTGGGCGCGCTGCCGACGGCGGCGGGAACCGCGGCGGAGCCGTGGACGAGGCCCTACCTCGAGGTGGCGATCGCGCTGGAGCGGCCGGAGCCGAAGCTGCGGACCCTGGTCGAGGCCGCGCTCGACGGGAAGTGGCCGCGGCTGATCCAGCTGCACGTGCTCGCGACCGGTGACGGGGCGGCGCTCGGTGACCGCGTGGTGGCGCAGCGCCTGGCGGAGCTCGATCCACGCGACGTGTTCGCGCGACTGTGGGCGCGCGATCACGCGGAGCCGCCGGACGCGAGCGTGCGGCTCGGGTTCGAGGAGCTGCTCGCGGAGGTGCAAGGCGACCGGGTCGACCCGGCGCTGGGGCGGGAGCTGGGGCGGGAGCTGATGCGGGAGCCGGGTCGCGAGCCCGGTGCGGACCTGGTGTCGTGAGGATCCTCGCGATCCGGGGGTGCAACCTCGCGAGCCTCGCCGGCGAGTTCGAGGTGGATCTCGTACGCGCGCCGCTCGGGGGGGCGGGCGTGTTCGCGATCATCGGCAACACGGGCGCGGGCAAGAGCACCCTGCTCGACGCGCTCTGCGTCGCGCTGTTCGACCGCACGCCGCGATTGACGAACCACAGTCGGGTCCAGGTGGGGCGGGGCGCGGACGATCCCGGCGCGCTGGGGGCGCAGGATGTCCGTACGCTGCTGCGCCGCGGCGCGAGCGGAGGGTGGGCCGAGGTCGACTTCGAGAGCGGTGACTCGACGCAGTATCGCGCGCGCTGGTCGGTGCGCCGCGCCCGCGATCGCGCGGATGGCGCGATGCAAGCGCAGCAGATCTCGCTCGTCGCGCTCGCGGACGGCGCGCGGCTCGGCGGCACGAAGACGGAGACGCTCGAGGCCATCCACGCCCGGCTCGGCCTCACCTTCGACCAGTTCCGGCGCTCGGCACTGCTCGCGCAGGGCGAGTTCGCCGCGTTCCTGCGCGCGGACGGCAAGGATCGCAGCGAGTTGCTCGAGCGGATGACGGGCACGGAGATCTACACGCGGCTGTCGGTGGCCGCACATGCGCGAGCGACCGCCGCCGAGG
>JAYSYE010000142.1:0-6574 GCA_043716635.1 Deltaproteobacteria bacterium
AGTGCCTTGACTCGCTGCGGGATCGCCCCGTTGCCCTTGCCGTCGTAGCCGTGGCACGGCGAGCAGTAGATGTTGAAGCGGCCCTGCCCGCGCTTCACGAGGTTCAGGTCGGGCTTCAGCTGCGCCGGGAACCCCTGCGTCCAGGTGTCGTGCTCGAGGCCCTGATAGTAGAGCGAGTCCTCGTTCAGCGAGCCGCGCGCGACGGTGTCGACGAGCTCGCCACGGTTGGCACGGCCGTCCGCGAAGATGTCACTGGCGCTGTCAGCCTTGAACTTCGGCTGGAAGTCCATGTCCGAAAAAATGTGGTGGTGCGGCTCGCTCGAGAACGAGTGGCGCGCCTTCGCCGCGATGGCGAACGGGATCAGCGCGAACGAGGTGCTCGCGACGACGAACGCCACGATCCAGCGCGGCATGTTGCGGCGCGCCGGATCGCTCTCGAGGTGCACGGTCTCGAGCGCGATCGCGCCCGCGTCCGTGAGCAGCTTCGGCGTGGCGGCGGCGTCGAAGCGCTTGTCCTTCGCCTCGATGCCGATCAGGAACGCGTCATCCGTGACGCGCGCGAACCGGTCGCTGCGGAAGAACGGGTGCCACATCTGCGGGAGCTTGTTGAGCCCCCACATGCCGAAGAACGCCGCGAACACCGACGCGAGAATGGTCATCTCGAAGCCGATGGGGATGTTCGCGGGGATGGACCACGCCGGCTTGCCCGCGATGTTCCACGGCCAGTTGTAGGCGTTCATCCACCACTGCAGGAAGATGCCGCCCGCGAGGCCGACGCAGCCCGCGCCGAACACGATCAGCGGCAGGATGGTTCGCTTGATGCCCATCGCCTCGTCGATGCCGTGCACCGGGAACGGGCTGTAGCAGTCGAACTCGGTGTAGCCGGCATCGCGCACGATGCGAGCCGCCTCGATGAGCTCGCCCGGCGTGTCGTACTCGGCGAGCACGCCGTACAGCGGGCCATCGCCATGGATGGGCATGAGGCGCGGCGAGTCGCCGGCCGGATCGTGCGGCGTCGCCGCAGAGGGAGTGGTCTCGTGGGTCGTCATGTTCAGTGACCGCCCTTCGCGCGACCCGCATGTGCCTCGGGCATGACGCCCTTGACCTCGGTCATCGCGATCACGGGGACGTACCGGAAGAAGAGGAGGAACAGCGTCGAGAACAAGCCGAGTGTGCCGATGAACAGGCCGACGTCATACCGGGTGGGGTTGAAGTACGACCAGTTCGCCGGCAAGAACGAGCGCGCGAGCGACGTCGCGATGATGACGAAACGCTCGAACCACATGCCGATGTTCACGAAGATGCAGAGGATGAAGATGATGATCGGCGTGCGCCGGATGCGCTTGCTCCAGAAGAACTGCGGGATGAGCACGTTGCAGCCGATCATCGCGAAGTAGGCCCACCAGAACGGACCGAACGCGCGGTTCACGAAGGCGAACTTCTCGTAGAGGTTGCCGGAGTACCAGGCGATGAAGAACTCGGTGCCGTACGCGAGCCCGACCATCATGCCGGTCGCGAGCAGGATCTTGCACATCGCCTCGATGTGCGACTCCTTGATGATGTGCTGCAGGTTGAAGAGGTGCCGCAGCGGCAGCATCAACGTGAGCACCATCGCGAAGCCCGAGAAGATCGCGCCTGCGACGAAGTACGGCGGGAAGATCGTGGTGTGCCAGCCCGGGAGCTGCGAGGTCGCGAAGTCGAAGGACACGACCGAGTGCACCGAGAACACGAGCGGCGTCGCGAGACCCGCGAGGATCAGGTACGCGCGCTCGTAGCGGTGCCAGTTACGCGCGGAGCCGCGCCAGCCGAGGGACAGGATCCCGTAGACCACGGCCTTCATCTTGTCGCCGCGCAGCGCGCAGCGATCGCGGAACGTCGCGAGGTCGGGGACGAGGCCCATGTACCAGAACAGGATCGACGTGGTCGCGTACGTGGAGACGGCAAACACGTCCCACATCAGCGGGCTGCGGAACTGCGGCCACATGCCCATGTCGTTCGGATGGGGGAACATCCACCACGCGAACCACGGGCGACCGGTGTGCAGCAGCGGGAACAGCAGCGCGCACATGACGGCGAAGATCGTCATCGCCTCGGCGGCGCGGTTGATGCTCGTCCGCCAGGTCTGACGCGTCAGGAAGAGGACGGCCGAGATCAGCGTGCCGGCGTGACCGATGCCGATCCACCAGACGAAGTTCGTGATGTCCCACGCCCAGCCGACGGTGTTGGAGTTACCCCACACACCGATGCCGGTCGTGACCAGCACGAAGATCGAGTAGACGCCGACCGCGAACATGAGGAGCGCGATGCCGAGGGCTGCGACCCATGCCTTGTGCGGCTTCGGGGACTCGGCCACCCACGCGACATCGCGCGTGACGGCCCGGAAGGCCTCGCGCGCCTTGCCGGGCGCGAGGTCGTGGTGATCGTCGCCGCCAGGGACGGGGCGACCCATGTCAGACGCGGTGGTCGTCGCTTCGGTATCCATGCCAGTGGCCATAAATTAAGGCTCCCCGTGCGCGCTCTTGGCGGCCTTCGCGGGCTCGAGCTTGGGGTTCGGGTTACGCACGCGCGTGAGGTACTGGTTGCGCGGCTTGGTGTAGACCTCGGGAAGCAGGTCGTAGGCGCGGCCATCGGCATGCGCGCGCGACACGCGGCTGTTCGGATCGGCGAGGTCGCCGAACACGATCGCCTCGGTCGGACACGCGTCCTGGCAGGCCGTGCTGATCTCGCCCTCGACGACCGGCAGGTTGAGGTCGCCGGCCCGCTGCCCGCTGCGGATCGCGGCCCGCGCGTGGATCTTCGCGTTCTGGATGCGCTGCACGCAGAACGTGCACTTCTCCATCACGCCGCGCATGCGCACGGTGACCTGCGGGTTGAACAGGAGGCGCCGCACCTTGTTGCGGGCGTCGCGCCACTCCTTGTTCCAGTCGAGGAAGTTGAACTTGCGAACCTTGTACGGGCAGTTGTTCGCGCAGTACCGCGTGCCGATGCAGCGGTTGTACGCCATGTCGTTCAGGCCCTCGTTCGAGTGCTGCGTGGCACCGACGGGACAGACCTGCTCGCACGGTGCGTTCTCGCACTGCTGACACGCGACCGGCTGATGCACGATCTGCGGATCGTCGGGCGTACCCGCGAAGTACCGGTCGATGCGAATCCAGTGCATCTCGCGGTTGTTCATCACCTCGCTGCGGCCGACGACGGGGATGTTGTTCTCCGACTGACACGCGACCATGCACGAGTTGCAGCCCGTGCACGTGGACAGGTCGATCGCCATGCCCCAGCGGTGCGTCGTGTACTCGTGCTCCTGGAACAGCGACAGGTGGCGCTTCGGATCGCCCTTGCTGTCGATGTTGTTGTCGTCCCAGTATTCCTCGGCATCCTTGCCCATCGTCTTCCACGACGGGTCGGCCTCGATCTCGGCGGCCGTGGCCTCGCGGATGAGCTCCGGCAGGCGCTCGGCGATGCCGTCCGCCTGGACCTGCGGAACCAGGCCGCGGCGCATCTCGCCGTGCTCCTGGACGCTCGCGATCGTGTAGTCGGTGCCCGTGGCGGTCGCCGTGGCCCCGAGGGCGACGTCGAAGCCGGTCGTGGTGCGCACCGGGTAGACGTTCACTCCGACGGTGCGAGTGCCCTTGCCGCCGACCCGTCCCGCCGCGGTGCGGCCGTAGCCGACCACGAGCGCGATCGAGTAGCGCGCCTGGCCCGGCATCACGTAGCACGGCAGCGTGATGTCCTTGCCGTTGACCGTGAGCTTGATGAGCGTGTCGTTGGCGAGGCCGAGCACCTCGGCCGTCTCCGGGCCAACGAGCGCGTAGTTGTCCCAGACCGTCTTCGTGAGGAAGTCCGGCGTCTCCTGCAGCCAGGCGTTGTTCGCGAAGCGGCCGTCGTACGAGGAGCTCGACGGCTGGAACGTGACCTCGAGCTGACCGTTGGCGCGCTTGCTACCCGCGGCCTGCGTCGCCGTCAGTGTCGGGGTGACGAGGCTGCCGTTGACCTTGGCGTCGGTCACGCGCGCGAGCGCCATCTCGCTGGTGAAGCCGTCGTGCACGGCCTTGCGCCACGACGCGCCACCCGCGGTGTGGCGACCCTTGACGAGATCTTCGCCGAGCGCGTCCTTGCCCATGACCATGGCCACGAGGTCGATCGCGGTGATACCGCCGTAGAGCGGCGCGATCAGCGGCTGCGCGATCGTGACCGCGCCGTCCCACGTCATCGTGTCGCCCCACGCCTCGAGGAAGTGCGCGCGCGGGATGTGCCACGTCGTCTTCTGCGAGGTCTCGTTGATGTACTCGTGCAGGTGCACCGAGGACTGGACCTTCGCGAGCGCGCCCGCGAAGTCGAGGTCGGCCGGCGCGTCGTACACCGGGTTGCCACCGAGGATGATCAGCGAGCCGACCTGGCCGGCCTTCATGTCGTTGGCGAGCGTGGTGATCGATGCGAGGTGGCTCGGGCGCTCCGGGTTCAGCTCCTCGACGTACTCGAGCGTGACGCCCACGGCCCCGAGGGCCTCGTTGATGCGCGCGACGATCGCATGCACCTCGGGCGACTGCTTGCGACCCGCGATCACGACGGCCTTGCCGCCGGCCGCCTTCTTCTGCTGTAGCTCCTCGACGAGCGCGGCGAGGAACCGGCTCGGCTTGGCCTCGAGCAGGATCTCCGCCTTCGGTGCGCTTCCGCCCGACAGCGCGGCGTCGATCGCGAGCGCGATCGCGAGCCCGTGCTCCGAGCGGACGCCGAGTCGGTGATCCGCCATCGCGCCGGTGTTCGTGAACGCGCTCTCGATCGAGTAGAGACGGTTCATCGGCTTGCCGACGTTGTTCACGCGGCGGCGGCGTGCCCAGTCGCGCGCGTAGCGCAGGTGAGCCGGGTGATCGCCGAACAGATCCGCGTCGAGGGCGACGATGGTCTCGGCGTTCTCGAGGTTCGCGATCGGGCGCAGCGGACGACCGAACGCCTGCTTGGTGCCCAGGCGCTCGTTGTCGTGCGACATCGCCTCGTACTCGTGCCAGACGAGGCCCGGGTTCTCGGCGACGAGCTGCGCGCGCATCGCGTTCAGGGTCGGCGAGGACGACGCCTCGCTGAGGATGCGGAGGCGCGCGAGCGTGCCGACGATCGTCTTCAGGTTGGCGCGGAAGTTCTCGAGCGAGGCGCCCGCCCCGTTCGTGGTGATGTTTTGCGAGCGATCGGGATCGTAGAGGTTCAGGATCGAGGCAAGCCCGAACGTGCTGATGCCGGCCCTGCTCTTCGTGCCGGGCACGATCGCGCCGGACGCGAACGGGTGATCGGGGTTGCCGTCGAGCTTGATCGGACGGCCCTCGAAGGACGTCGCGACGAGCGCGTGACCGACGCCACCGAGCTCCCACGCCGTGGCGTACTGGAGCGTCTTGCCGGGCACCTGATCTTCGGGGCGGCGCGCGAGGGGGACGATCTCTTCCTTCTCGTAACGGCACGCGCCGACGCCCGCGAGCGCCATCGACGCGCCCATCAGGTGGAAGAAGTTGCGACGATGCAGCGGGTTGACGGGTGCGCCATCGCCGACGAGACCGGCCGGGAACTCGTTGTTGCTCTTGTCGGTCTGGAACGGGGCCTTGCCGTCGAGCTCGCGGAGCGAGCGCCAGTAGCCGCCGGCGGCCACGGGCATGGCAACGCTGGACTCGGCCGCATCGTCCGTGACGGGCGTCGCCGCATACGCTGCGTCGTAGTTGTCCGTCTCGTGGTCGTGGTCGTGGTCGTGGTCGTGGTCTGGCATGGTGGTCGTGGTCTGGCATGGTGGTCGTCAAAAATTGAAAAATGTTGCTACAAATCTTGGCGGTTCTCGATTGAATGTGGTAGTTTGAAAGCCCTCGGTTGGAAAAAATCGTCGTGGCTGTTGATTTCCACCCAAGGTTGACCCCCTTTTTTTCATCTGAAGTTCACCCACTAATTGCAGTTTAAAGCGCTGCTAAAGAGCCTGTCGATTAGTCCAGGTCTATTAAAAGTGCTGGTGACGTTTCTCCTTAATGAGTTTCAGATGTCCTGCTGCAAGCGCCGATCTTCGCCGGGGTTGCAACCCCGGCGAATACTTTGGAATTGGTACTGATTGTTTCAATCGCCAGCTCTGATTGCCCGCTTCGGCAATGTGATGGGGGGGTGCGTCAATCGATCCAGCAGCGCTGGTTGTCATCTTGGCATCGCCAACAACCTGCGTCCATTTAATAAAGCCCAGATTGGTGGAGATCACAACGCTGGTGCGCTCGGAGAGTTTGGAAGGCAGGTCTCCAATTGGTCTTTTTCAATCTTTGGCCCGAGCGGTCGTACATTTCCCCATCGCAAGGAAAGTTCTGGCGCGTCTCCGCCACGCGCCGTTCCCGAACGATGCTTCATTTGCAACGCTCAAGCCAGAGCGATTCTTCCAACGTGTTCTAAATATGGCAACCGACAAAAGCGACCTAACCCTCAACCGCTTCCCCAGATCAGGCACCACCGCCGTTTTTGCCCACAAGATACGCCGTCGCTGGATCGGCATCGAGACGGGGGAGCACGCCGCCACCAACTGCCTGCCGCGCCTGCAAAAAGTGATTGCCAGCGAGTAAGGCGG
>JAYSYE010000143.1:0-2108 GCA_043716635.1 Deltaproteobacteria bacterium
CGGTCCGCGGAGGTCACGAACACGAAGTCATCGCCCGCGATGTGACCGATGAAGTCGCCGGGAGCGCCGCAGCGGGTCACGACGTGGCGGATCACGTCGCTGGTCTGGCGGATGACGGCGTTCGCCTTCGCGTAGCTGTAGTAGTCGTTGAAGGCCTTCAGGTTGTCGAGGTCGAGGTAGCAGGCGACCGCGCCGTCGGGGTGCGCGATCCGGCGCTCGATCTCGCTCTGGATCGCATCCGCGCCCGGTAGCTGCGTCGTGGGGGAGGCCCCGAGCTCGCGAGCCTGGCGTTCGAGGGCCTTGGCCACGCGCGCGATCAGCTCCGCGGCGTCGAACGGTTTGACCATGTAGTCCTCCGCGCCGCTGCGGAACGCGCGGACCTTGTCCGCCGTGTCGCCACGCGCCGACAGGAACATGATCGGCGCCATCCCGATCGCGGGGTCCGCGCGGATGAGCTCGGCCAGCCGGTACCCGTCGGTGCCGGGCATCAGCACGTCGAGCACGAACATGTCAGGCCGGAACCGCTGCGCCTCGGCGAGCGCCGCCGCCGCCGAGCCGGCATCGCGGACCTGGTAGCCACCGATCTCGAGCACCTCGCGGCAGATGAGCCGGATCGACGGGTCGTCGTCGACCACCAGCACGCGCGGCGCCTGCCGCCGGCCGCTCTCGACGAGCCGCAGGCACGCCTCCCGGAACACCGCCGGCTGGATCGGGAGCTCGACGTGATCGTCGGCGCCCTGCGCGAGCATCTCCGCCCGGCCCTCCGCCGGGCCGACGACCATCACGACGGTCTTGGCCGTGTCGGGATCGTGGTCGAGGATCGCGAGCAGCGCGACCGCGTCGGCCATCGCACCCGCCACCACCGCCAGCGCGGGATGCTCCGCGCGTGCGATCGCGAGTGCTGCATCCACGGTCGTCGCGACGAGCACGCGATCGGCGAGCGACATCATGAGGCCCTTGAGCAGCAGCGCGCGCTGCGGGTCGTCATCGCAGACGAGCGCGCAGGAGTTCTCGCCGAACGTCCGACGCCGGGTCGGGTCGAGGATCGCGATCGGCTGCGTCAGCACCTCGGCGCGCGCGGAGACGGGCAGGGTGAACACGAACTTCGTGCCGGTCGCGCTGCTCTCCACCCAGAGCCGGCCCCCGTGCATCTCGATGATCGTGCGCGAGATCGACAACCCGAGCGCGGTCCCGCCCACGCGCCGGCTCGATGCGGAGAACGGCTCGAACACGCGCTCGCGGTCCTCGGCCGGAATCGCCTCGCCGCCGTTGTGCACGGAGACCCCGACCGCGTCCTCGGCGAGTGGCGGCCCGAACACCTGCACGTCGATCACGCTCCCCGTCGGCGCGAACTTGATCGCGTTCGTGAGCAGATTTCCGAGGACCTGCCCGAGGCGCTCGGGATCGCCGAGGATCGCGATGTCCTCCGCGGTCGCGCCGAGCACGATGGTGAGGCGCTTCGTGGCCGCGGCGTCGCGGTAGCGATCGATCACCTGGCGCGCGAGGCGGTCGAGCTGGACGGGCACCGCCGCGATCGTGATCGATCCAGCCTGCGCCCGCGCGAGGTCGAGCAGCTGGTCGACGAGCTGGTTCATCCGGGTCGCGGCCTGCCGCGCCATGTCGATGTAACGGAGCTGCTTGTCCGCGAGCGGTCCGGCGTAGCCCGACAGCACGATATCGAGCGCGCCCGCGATGGACGTCAGCGGCGTCCGCAGCTCGTGCGACATCACCTGCGCGAACTCGGCGCGCCGTCGGGCCACATCGACCGTGTCCCCGAGGTCGCGCAGCACGACGATCGCGCCCGTGCTGGTGCCGGCCTCGCGCAGCGGCGTCACCACCGAGTGCAGCACGCGGTCGCCGATCCGGACCTCCTCGCGGATCGGCTGACCATCCGCGGCGCCGGCCGAGAGCTCGAAGGGATAGAAGCCAACGATCTCCTTGAGATACTTCGTGTCCACGACGGCATCCGACGGGATGCACAGCATCTCGCGCGCGGACGCGTTCACGATCACCTCGCCGGTGCGGGTGTCCGCCACGATGGCGCCGTCTGCCATCGCCTCGATGGCGAGCCGCAGTCGATCGAGCGAGGCGTCGCCGTCTGTCACGTG
>JAYSYE010000144.1:0-2107 GCA_043716635.1 Deltaproteobacteria bacterium
GGTTCGGGCTCGACAGCCGCGCCTGGACGAATCTGTTCCTGGTCGCCGGCTTCTACTTCTTCTCGAAGTTCGTTCGCTACGCCATCTGGTCGTGGGCCCCGTTCTTCCTCGAGCGCAACTACGGGTTCAGCTCGTCGCACGCGAACCTCGCCGCCACCATCTTCGACGTCTGCGGCCTGCCCGGGGTCTACGTCACGGGCTGGGTCTCCGACCGGTACTTCAAGAGCCGGCGCAGCGAGGTCGCGCTCATCATGATGGTGGGCATGACCATCGCGGCCGGGCTGCTGTACGCCTCGGCGCATGCCGGCGCGCCGCTGTTCATCGTGATGCTCGGCGTCGTGGGCTTCACGCTCTACGGCCCGGATGCCCTGCTCTCGGGAGCGGGGGCGATGGACATCGGCGGGCGTCACCGGGCGGCCTTTGCGGCGGCCGTGATCTCCGGCTTCGGCAGCACCGGGCCGGTGGTGCAGGAGCTGCTGATCGGCAGCATGTACGACCGCGGCGGCGGCGCGCTCGGCCCGGTGTTCGGGCTGCTGTTCGGCAGTGCCGCCTGCGCGATGGTGTTCTGCGCCGTGCTCGTGGTTCGCAACCGCCGCGGGGGCAACGGGATCTGATGCCGCAACCCTCGATCTTGATCGTCCATGCGAACCGCAAGACCCAGCGGCTCGTCCAGCGCGTGCTCGGCTCGACCGGCTACGGCATCGACGTCGCCGACGACCCGGACCAGGCCACGCGGCTCCTGGCCCACCTCTCCCCCGTGCTGGTCGTGGTCGATGGCGCGCTGCTCGTCGATGCCACCAGCCGCGACAGCGTCGCCGCTCTGTTCGAGGCGGCGCGCGCCCGCGGCGTCGAGTCCTGCATGACGCTGCTCGACAGCGAGGCCGCCCAGAAGGTGCCCGCGATCCTCGGGATGGGCGCGATCACGAACCTCCTCGTGCACCCGATGCCCGTGCTCGCCGAGGAGCTCACCATCACCGCGCAGAAGCTCATCCGGGGCGATCTGTTCGGCGCCGAGAAGTATCTGATGTGGGGGACCGAGCTCCACGAGACGACGCTCGTCCGCGCCAGTCAGCGGTCGCACCTCGTCGCCGATCTGGCTCACCACATTCGCGCGCGCGGCCAGAGTGCGCGCGTCGCGTCGATGGCGATGCTGGTCGCCGACGAGCTCATCTCGAACGCCGTGCACAACGCGCCCGTGGATGCGAACGGCGTGCACCACCGCGCCGACCTTCCCCGCGACCGCGAGCTCGAGCTCGACGGCCCGCACCAGGTCCGGCTGCGCTGGGGCTGCGATGCGAGATACCTCGCGATCGAGGTCCGCGATCACTTCGGCAGCCTGTCGCGCGATACGATCCTGTCCGCGCTCGGCAAGCGCGACGTCCGCGAGTCCGGCGGCGGCGCGGGGATGGGCATCGCGCTCGCCTACCGCTCGTGCGATCACCTGGTCTTCAACCTGGCGCCCGGGACCTGCACCGAGATCATCGCGCTGATCGACGTCCGCGTCGTCTTTGCCGGTACCCGCAGCGAGCGGAGCTCGGCATCGAGCTACAACGTGTTTGTCGAGCGCCCCCAATGACCACCGAAACGTACGGCCGCATGACGGTCACGCCCACCGCCGACGGACTCGCGATCGGCGGCTCCATCGACGAGACTTCGTCGCTCGGCAGCCTGCCGAGCCGCGCCCGCAACGGTCGCCTCGTGCTCGATCTGGAGGCCGTTGGCTTCATCAACTCCCTCGGCGTGCGCGACTGGATTCGCATGCAGGCCGCCGCGCAGGCCGGCGGCGTCGCGGTCGAGCTGCGCCGCGTGGCCGAGCCGCTCGTGCATCAGCTCAACATGATCGTCGCCACCCGCGGCACGGCCGAGGTCACGTCGTTCTACGCACCGTACGCGTGCGACGCGTGCGGCCGCGAGGAGTCCATCCTGGTGGACGCCGTCACGCATCGCCAGCTCCTCACGCGCATGCAGGCGCCACCCTCCACGTGCCCCGAGTGCGGCGCGGCCATGGTCTTCAACGACTTCCCGGAGCGGTACTTCTCCTTTCTCGCGCGCCCGTAGTGAGCGCGCGACCGCATCCGTTGTAGAAGGCCACGTGCTCGAACAGTTT
>JAYSYE010000145.1:0-6567 GCA_043716635.1 Deltaproteobacteria bacterium
GCGCCGCCGGTGTGGGGGTCGTGGCAGTCGATGCAGCGCGCGGTCGTGCACGGTGACGCGGCGAGGTCGAGGCCCTCGCTCGAGTTGCGCGTCGACGAGCGGTCCGGCCAGCGCGGCGACGGGCCGGAGTGGCACTGCGTGCAGACGGCATTGACGATGGCCGGCGTGGTGCGCTCGACCGCGAAGCCCGCCCGCGCGGGCGCAGCGGCAGCGAGCGTGACGCCGCCAGGCAGGAAGTGCATCGCGGCCCCGGTGGCCGCGTGGGCACGACCGCCGAGGTGGCAGCTCTCGCAGCTGATGCCGACGGTGACCTGCGCGTGAACGCTGCCCGCCGCTGGCACCGCCGGCGCGCCGGATGCGGGGTCGGACGCGACGAACTGCTCGACTCCGTGGCCCCCGCCACGCGCGAGTCGCTGCTCGAACGGGTACGTGCTGTGGCACCACGGGCACCGCTCCGCCCATGGCTCGGTCACGCGTGCGTACGGATCGACGTCGGCCTCGGCGAGCCAGGGATCGAAGTACGGCTGCGGAAACCAGCCGCGCCGACGCGGCCACCACGCGAACGGGAGCCGCACCTCGGTGGTCGTGCCGTCCGCGATGCCCACGTACTCCTGCAGGCTGCGCTGCCCGATGGTGCGCGTGACGCGATAGGTGATCGCGTCATCGTTGCCGTCGCGCGGATGGCCCCGCCGCACCGTCATCGTGTACGCCGCAGCGTCGTGCGCGAACGTGACCGAGCCGCCTCCGTACTCGAGCGTGGTGGCGAAGTCGCCGATGATCGCGCCCGCGTCCTCGGCGCGCTGGTTCATCACGCGGTGGAGGCTCTGCTGCCACTTCGCGTGCTCGGCGGGGTGGCACGCGCCGCACGCGTCGGGGCCGATGTAGTCCGCCGCCGTGACGGTAGATTCGCTCGTGACGGCGACGGTGGGTGCGGGTGCGGGTGCGGGTGCGGGTGCGGCATCGCGATGGGTCGCGCGTGCCACGGTCGCGTCGCGGCATCCCGCGACGAGCAGCAGCAGGAGCAGGAGCAGCAGCGCTCGCGTCCGCGGTGCGTTCAGAACAGGCGGCCCTGGGAGCCGCCCTGGCCGCCCGACGGGGCCTTGGCGGGGGGCGCGAGGCCCATGTGCGAGTAGCCGGCGGCGGTCGCGACGCGGCCGCGGGGAGTCCGGGCGATGAAGCCGACCTGGAGCAGGAACGGCTCGACCACATCCTCGAGCGTGCCGCGCTCCTCCGAGAGCGACGCGGCGACCGCCTCGATGCCGACCGGCCCGCCATCGAATCGCTCACAGATCACCGAGAGATAGGCGCGGTCGAGCGCGTCGAGCCCCGCGTGATCGACCGCGAGGCGATCGAGCGCCGAGCTCGCGATGTCGCCATCGATCTCGCCGTTGCGCTCGACGGCCGCGAAGTCGCGCACGCGCCGCAGCAGCCGGTTCGCGATGCGCGGGGTCCCACGAGCGCGGCGGGCGATCTCGTTCGCGCCATCGGCATCCACGACGAGCCCGATCAGCGCGGCCGAGCGCTGCACGATCGCGATCATGTCCGCCAGCTCGTAGTAGCGCAGCTGCCAGTGAAACCCGAATCGATCGAGCAGCGGCGCGCTCAGCAGGCCCATGCGCGTGGTCGCGCCGAGCAGCGTGAACCGCGGCAGCTGCATCGTGACCGCCTTGGCGTGCGGACCCTCGCCGATGAAGAGATCGAAGCGGAAATCCTCCATCGCCGGGTAGAGGTTCTCCTCGACGACGGGCGCGAGCCGATGGATCTCGTCGATGAACAGCGCGTCGCCCTCGCCGAGCGACGTGAGCAGCGACGCCAGCATGCCCTTGTGATCGATCGCGGGCCCCGAGCTCACGTGCAGGTTCACGCCGAGCTCGTTCGCGATCACGTGCGCGAGCGTGGTCTTGCCCAGGCCCGGTGGGCCCGCGAACAGGAAGTGATCGAGCGCCCAGCCGTTCTCCTTGGCCGCGCGCACCGAGATCTTCAAGTTATCGATCATGTCGCGCTGTCCGATGTACTCGTCGAACGTGCGCGGTCGCAGCGCGGCCTGCCACTGCTTCTCGCCGCCGCGCTCGGTCCCCGCGGCCTCGCGCGGACCCTCGCTGCTCGCCGCGATCACCGGCGGTGGCGCCGCTGCCTCCGTGTGCTTCTTGCGCGTCATGCCGGACTACCGGGGCATCTTTCGCAGCGCCTGCCGCAGCAGGGGCTCGAGCGTCGACTCGGGTGTGACCTCGAGATCCGCGACCGCCGTGTCGGCCTCTGCCGGGCGCCAGCCGAGCGCCACGAGCGCGCTCGCGACGTCGTCGAGCACCGTCGGGCGGCCCGAGCGCGGACGGACCGAGCCCGTCGAGCTCGCCGCGGGACGGATGCTGCCATCGTGGTTCCACGACAGCAGCAGCAGCTCGCACTTCTCGCGGATCTCGACGACGAGCAGCTCCGCCGTCTTCTTGCCGATGCCCTTGATGCGCGTGAGCCCGGCCACATCCTCGCGCGCGATCAGCTCCGCGATGTCGCGCGGGCTCGCTGCCGACAGGATCGCGATCGCGGTGCTCGGCCCGACATTCTTCACCTTCAGCAGCAGGTCGAAGAGCCCGCGTTCCTGCGCATCGCTGAACCCGAACAGATCGATCGCGGTCTCGCGCACCTGCGTGTACACGCGCAGCGTGACCCGCTCGCCGTTCGCCGGCAGCGCCGCCAGCGTGTGTGCGCTGCACGTCACCTCGTAGCCGACGCCGTTGCAGTCGATGATCACGCGGTCCGGCTCCCGGACCAGCGTCCCCTCGAGCCGCGCGATCACCGCGCGCTCCCCGCGAGCACGACGGCACTCGTGAGGCGCGTCGCGACGGGCCTGACGGCGCGACCGTGCGTGATCGCGACGGCGAGCGCGTCCGTGGCATCCGCGACCGGCAGGCTGCGCAGCCCGATCAGGTGCTGCACCATGCGCGCGACCTGCGCCTTGTCCGCGCGACCCGATCCCGAGACGGCCTTCTTCACCGTCGCCGGTGGATACGATGCCACCACCAGGCCCGCGAGCCCGAACACCGCGAGGGCCATGCCGCGCGCCTGCGCCAGCGCGAGCGCCGAGCGCGGATTCTGGTGCACGAACGCCGACTCCACCGCGACCACATCGGGCGCGAGCTCCGCGATCACCTCGCGGAGGCCGCGGGCGATCTCGCCGAGCCGCGATTCCATCGTGTGGCTCGCCGGCGCCGTGAGCACGCCGCACTCGACGTACCGGAGCTCGCCCTCGTGCTCGTCGATCACGCCGTAGCCGCACACGCGGCTACCGGGATCGAGGCCGAGGATGCGAACCATGAGCGGACGTTATCGCATCGGATCCACGAACACGATCCCCATCGGGCACGGCCGCTGCGCCCGGGTCGCCTGGCCCTGGCCCTAGAATGACACCCGGGGTCGCGCGCCGAAGATCGCCGTGCCGACGCGCACGTGCGTCGAGCCGCACGCGATCGCGACCTCGAAGTCGTCGCTCATCCCCATGGACAGCACGGGGAGCGCTGCCCCGAGGGCAGCGGCGAGCCGATCTCGGAGCGCGGCGAGCTCGGCGAACACCGCGCGGTTCGCGTCGGGATCATCGCTCGGAGGCGGCAGCGTCATCAGTCCGTCGAGGCGCACGCCCGCCGTGGCGATGATGGCGCGGGCGAGCGCCGGTGCGGCCGCGGCGGTCACTCCGCCCTTCGAGTCCTCGCCGCCGAGGTTCACCGCGATCAGGACCGGCTGGATCACGCCCCCGGCGCGCTTGCCGAGCTCCGCCGCGAGCTCGACCGAATCCACCGCGTGCACGAGCGCGACCTGGCCCGCGACGAGCTTCGCCTTGTTGCGCTGGAGCCGCCCGATGTAGTGCCAGCGCGCGTCGCGGAGCTCGCCAGTGGCCCCCCCGAGCTCGCGCTGCTTCTCCGCGAGCTCCTGCGCGTAGTTCTCGCCGAAATCGCGCGCGCCAGCGGCGAGCGCCTCGCGGATCGCGCTCGCGGGATGGGTCTTGGAGACCGCGACGAGCGTCACGTCGGCGGGCGCGCGCCCGGCTGCCACGCACGCCGCATCGACCCGCGCGCGGACCTCCCGGTAGCGGTCGGCGATCGAGGTCGCCGTCACGAGGGCTGCCCCGCCGTGAACCGCGGCCGCGGCCCGCCGAGCTGGCGCAGCGCGGCGAGCACCTCGGCGAGCGGCAGGCCGATCACCGTCGTCACGGAGCCGCGGACCTCCGCCACGAGCGCGGCCCCGATCCCCTGCAGTGCGTACGCACCCGCCTTGCCGCGCCACTCGCCACACGCGACGTACTCGTCGATCAGCGCGTTCTCGAGCGTGATGAAGCGGACCGTGGCCGTGACGGTCTCGGCATGGACCCGGTCGCCGCAGCGCAGCACGAACGCCGTGGGCACCTCGTGCTCGCGGCCCGACAGCCGCTGCAGCATCGCGCGCGCCTCGGCATCGGACTCGGCCTTGCCGAGGATCGCCCCGTCGATCGTCACCGTCGTGTCCGCGGCGAGCACCCACTGTCCGGGGGCTCCGGTCACCGCGGCTGCCTTGGCCGCCGCGATGCGCGCGACGTAGGCACGCGGATCCTCGCCGTCGGTCGGGGTCTCGTCGACGTCCGCCGCCCGGACCGCGAGCGGGAGCCCGACCCGGTCGAGCAGCTCGCGCCGTCGGGGCGAGGCCGAGGCGAGCAGTAGCGGCAGCGGGCTCACGGTGCGGGCGGAACGAGCGACTTCGCCGGCGCCGTCGAGAAGTTCAGCTCGACCGAGATCCCGTCGACGAAGCGATCCTTGCCGCCCACCTGCGCGCTCGAGCACTCCATGGTCACCACGCCCGCGCTGTCCTTCACGTCCGCGATCTCGGTGCCATCACCGTCGATGCAGAGGTCGACCTTGTAGATCTCGTCCGTGGCGTTCACCTGGCAGAACGCCTCGAGGCCGTCACCGTCGACATCGATGTCCGGCGTGCGACAGTCGGGATACTTCGCGAGCACCTGCCGGTTCGCGAGCGGCAGCGCGAGCAGCACGCCGAGCACGTTCGCGTAGGCCGCGTCGAGCAGCGAGCCGTCGGGCGTCAGGCCGAACTGGGGCACGTCGAGACCGCGGATCGTGTCGGCGGTCTTGGAGTCGATCACGCCGCCGAGCCGGCCGTGGGAGAGCGACACCACGCCGCCCGCATCGTTCACGGTGGCCTCGATCGTCGCCCCCGAGATCCGGAGCGTGAGCCCGATGCTCGACGAGAACGGGATCGTGATCGAGAACAGCGACGGGCCGGCGTGCAGCGTGCGCATCCCGCCCGCCTCCGTGATCGTGCCGTCATCGAAGATCACGGACGGCTTGCCCGAGGCCTCGAGCGACGCGCGATCGATCGGGATGTCCTGCGGCGTCGCCGGATCCAGCGGGTTGCACGCCGTGGTCGTCGCGCCGCCGGTGCGGTCCGCGGTGCCATCACAGTCGTTGTCGAGCCCGTCGCCACACACCTCGAGCGCGCCGGGATGCACCGCCGCGCTCGTGTCGTCGCAATCGCCCGCCGCCAGCGTCACACCGTCGGCGTCGCGATCGAGCGTGTCGGTGGACGCCGTGGCGCCCGTCTCGTCCGCGCGGCCGTTGCAGTCGTTGTCCTTGAAGTCGCCCACGACCTCGGTCGCGCCGGGCTTGATGGCGGCATCGTGATCGTTGCAGTCGCCGTCCTCGACGCCCGGGCGCGAGCCATCGCCGTCGCCGTCGGCCGCGAACGCACCGAGGTAGAGCGCGAACTTCACGCAGTCATCCGCGCCGCTGCCGTCGTAGTCGAACAGCTCGAGGGGGATGCCGAGGCTGTAGCCGGCGAGCGCCTTGTCGATCGAGCTCTGGGCGGGAGCGGAGCCAGCCGCGAGCTTGTTGTCGGGCTCGTGGCACGCGCCCATGGCGACCTGGGCCGCGGTGCAGTCGGCGTCGCGATCGCCGTCGAGGTCGAAGCCGTCCTCCTTCGTCCCGATGCCGAGCGTGTTCATGATCTGCGGGTGCGTGCCCGCGAAGGCGACGACCGGATCACCGCTGCACTCGGGCTTGTCGGGGAACAGATTGCCGAGCGGAGCGGCCGCATCGGGCGTCTCCACGGCGCCGGCATTGTCCCCGCACGCGGCCAGCGGCGCGAGCCCGAACAGACCGGACAACCCCACGAGACCCATCACGATTGCCGTCGACGAACGCGTCCTCATCGGGCGCACGTGAGCACGCCGGATCCGCGGCTGTCAACGGCGGATCTCGACGCACGCCGACGGGCCAGGCCGCACCAGGAACGTGGCATGGTGCTCGGCGTGCGATGGCCAGTGCGGCTCGCGGTGGCGATCGCGGTTGCGGTCGTGGCGCCGCGCAGCGCCCACGCCCATGTCTCGGCCAGCGTCGATGACAACAATCGCTACCTCAAGCTCGAGCCGAGCGCGGACCGCATCCGGCTCGCGTACACGATCTTCTACGGCGAGGTGCCGGGCGCGGCGACGCGGCCCTCGATCGACACCAATCGCGATGGGAGCCTCGACGCGGCCGAGGCGAGCGCCTTCGCGACGAACCTGGCCAGCCAGGTCACGGACGGGCTCGC
>JAYSYE010000146.1:0-6557 GCA_043716635.1 Deltaproteobacteria bacterium
TGGCTGCAGGCGAACGCAACCGGGCAGACGGTGGGTATGACGGACGTCTTCCCAGGTCACTACACGATGGATACGGCCACCGGAGGGAATACCGTGGGCATGCTGTCGGTGAACGCCATCACCGGGGCTGTCTGGTACCACACCTGGCACGGCACCTACATCGCGAAGGAGGACGCCTGATCGTGGGTCCGTCGCGGAAGCTGAGCGCGCTGGTCGTCGATGACGAGCCGAGCCTGGTACGCGTCGTCGAGGGCTACCTGATCAAGGACGGCTTCGACGTACGGACCGCTGGCGACGGCGAGACGGCCCTCGAACTCGCACGGGAGTCGGAACCCGACCTGGTGGTCCTCGACCTCGGGCTGCCAGGCATTGACGGCGTCGCGGTGTGCCGACAGCTCCGCACGTTCAGCCGCTGCTACATCCTGATGCTGACCGCTCGCGCCGACGAGATCGACGTACTCATCGGGCTCGGTGTTGGTGCCGACGACTACGTGACCAAGCCGTTCTCGGCGCGCGAGCTACTGGCGCGCGTCCGCGTGCTCGGTCGACGCGCGGCGCCGGAGGCCGGATCGCTCGACGAGGTGCAAGCCGGCGACGCGACGGTGGACCTCCTGCGGATGGTGGTGATGCGCGGCGAGGCCCGAAGCCCGCTGACGCCGCGCGAGGTGGGCATCGTGCGCTGGCTGTACACGCACCGCGCGCGGGTGGTGACGCGCGCGGAGCTGCTCGAGCAGGTGTTCGGGCAGCGCGGCGATCTGCAGACGCGCGCGGTCGACATGGCGATCGCCGTGCTGCGCAAGAAGCTGGAGTCCGATCCGGCCCACCCGACGGTGATCGTGTCGGTGAAGGGCGCCGGCTACGCGTGGGGACCCACGCGGTGAGGTTCACGTCGCGCACCGTGATGGCGGCGGTGGCGCTCGCGGCGGTGCTGACCGTACTCCTCGCGGGCTGGTACGTCACGGGGCGCGCGGACGTGCGCACGCGGCAGCGCGAGCTCACCACCGCGCCGATGCGCGAGCTCGGGGCCACCGGCGCGGCGATCGCTGAGGCGATGCGCGCGGAGCTCGCTCGCGTGATCGGGCGCGAGGCGGCGCGGCCGTACTTTCATTACCAGAACCTGTTCCACGATCCGCGCGCGGGCTCGAACCAGGCGGTCGCGCCGTCGCCGCTGGCTAGCAACCCCGAGGACGCGCTGATCCTCGGGTACTTCCAGATCGACGGGACCGGCAAGGCGACGACCCCGACGGTGAATGACGAGGTGCCGGCGCTCTCGGAGCCGACGCGCCTGGCCGCCCACCGCCAGTTCCGCGAGGAGGTCGCGAGAGCGCTCGGCGGCACGCTCGCCGTGCCGTCGCCGGTGATGGTCGCGAGCGCGGACGCGGCGCCGCAGCCGCGCTCACGTCCGCATCGGGCGCCCTCGCTGGCGGTCGCGAACGACGTCCAGGCGCAGGCGCAGGTGTACGAGGTCGACCCCGGTACGTACGCGCAGAACGCTGCGCCGACGCAGATCTACCGGCAGCAGAACTCGATCGAGCCAACCGCCGAGCCCGAGCCCGACCACACTTCGAACGTCACGCCGGGCCCCCGGCCCCGGCCGGTACGCGATCCAGCGCCCGTCCCAGCCATCGCCGCTGCCGCTCCGCTCGCGATCACGGTCTCCGCGCTCGAGTGGCGCACGCTGCCGTTCGGCGGCGCGCCTGCGCTGGTGGCCGTGCGCCACGTCGAGACTCCCGACGGCACACTCGCGCAGGGCTTCGTGATCGATCGCAGCGCGCTCACCACCTGGCTCGCGACCCACGCGGGAGAGGTCGTCGCGACGGTGGTCGCGAGCGATGCGCCTGGTATCGGCATCGTGCCCGGCTGGCAGCTCGAGGTCGCCGCGAATCCGCGCGCCGCGGTGGCCGCGACCGCAGCCGCCAGCACGCTCGCGCGCAGCTTCGACCGCAAGCTCGCCGCGAGCGCGCTGCTCGCGCTGGTCGCGGCCGCGTTCGTGGTGTGGCTCGTCGCGCGCGCGGAGCAGCTCGCCCACGAGCGCAGCCAGTTCGCGGCGGCCGCGGCCCACGAGCTCCGCACTCCGCTGGCAGGCCTGCAGCTCTATGGCGACATGCTCGCGGGCGAGCTCGGCGATCCGAGCAAGCAGCGCGACTACGCGCGCCGCATGAGCGAGGAGGCATCGCGGCTGGGACGCGTGGTGTCGAACGTGCTCGGCTTCTCGCAGCTCGAGCGCGGCAACCTCGGGGTGGATCCTCGGCCAGGCCCGCTCGCGGATGCCCTGCGCGAGCTCGCCGCGAGCGCGACGCCCGCACTCGAGCGCGCGGGTGCGATCCTCGTGGTCGATGTCCCCGACACGCTCGACGCGCGCTTCGATCGCGACGCGCTCGCCCGCATCGTCGGGAACCTCCTCGACAACGCCGAGAAGTACAGCCGCGGCGCCGCCGACCGCACGGTGGAGCTCACCGCGGTGATGCTGCCGACCGCCGTGGAGGTCGCCGTGCGCGACCATGGTGCCGGCATCGCGCCGGCGACCCGGAGCAAGCTGTTCCGTCCGTTCACGCGCACGACCTCCGCCGACGCGCCACCGGGCCTGGGCCTGGGGCTCGCGCTGTCACGCTCCCTCGCGCGCGCGATGTCCGCCACCCTCGAGCTGGCGCCGGGCACGGGGACCGGCACCACGTTCGTGCTCCGGCTGCCGCGCGCGGCGTGAGGCTTTACCCTGGGCTGGCGGGCCGGCACTCGGAGGGTCCCGAAGCGCTGCGCGCTTCACCCTCCTTAGAATTTGTTTTTCCATTCGCGGAGCGCGCCGAACGTTCCCGCGGGGCTGCCGTCGCCGCCCCTCGCGCGCGCGGCTGCAATGACGTCGGGGTGACTGCAGCGGAGGAACGGATTGGTCGCCCGCTCCACGCGGATCGACGAAGGCGTCGAGGGCAGGGAGAGCCCGCCCGTGCGCTGGACCACCGCCAGGTTGCTGGGCTCCACCGCCTGCGCGAACTTGAGATTCGACGCGGTGTACTCGTGCCCGAAGTACACGAGCGTGCCCTCGGGCAGGCTCGCGATGCGCATCAGCGAGGCGTGCATCTGCGCCGGGTTGCCCTCGAACATGCGGCCGCAGCCCGCACCGAACAGCGTGTCACCCGTGAACACCGCGCCGCCGACCGCGAAGCTGACCGCGCCGTTCGTGTGACCCGGGTTGTGGATGGCGCGCGCCCGCAACGGTCCGAGCGGTGTGGTTTCACCGTCCTGCAGCGTGACCGTAACTCCGGCAATCTTGGGAGCATCGACCGCGCCCGCGACCACGGGAACGCCCGGATGCTGCGCGACGATCGCGGCCACGCCGTCGACGTGATCGGCGTGGTGATGCGTGAGCCAGATCGCGCTCACCGTCACGGCCTCTGCTGCGATCGCGGCCAGCACGGGCGCCGCCTCGCCGGGATCGACGACGGCGCACTCGTTACCCTCGATCACGAGGTACGCGTAGTTATCTTTGAGACAGGGGACGGCAACGACGCGCATCGGAGGAACGTACTACGGTGCGTTCACCATGACGATGCAAGCGATGGTGCTCCGCGAGCACGGCGGTCCGGAGGTGCTCCGCATGGAGGCGCTGCCCGTCCCCGAGCCAGGTCCGGGAGAGGTGCGCGTCCGCGTCCGGGCGGTGGCGCTCAACCACATGGATCTGTGGGTGCGCCGAGGCGGCCCCGCGTTCCACGTCGAGTATCCGCACCGCCTCGGCTGCGACATCGCGGGCACGGTCGACCAGCTCGGAGCTGGGGTCGCGGCGATCCCGGGCGCGGCCGTCGGCGACAAGGTCGTGCTGCAGCCCGGCGTGTCCTGCGGGCGGTGCGCGGCGTGTCTGTCGGGGCACGACAATCTCTGTCGCCAGTACAAGATCCTCGGCGAGAACACGCAGGGCGGCTACGCCGAGTACATCGTCGTCCCGGCGGTGAATCTCGCGCCGTATCCCCACCCGGATCTGTCCTATCCGGAGGCCGCATCGGTGCTGCTGCCGTTCATCACCGCGTGGCAGATGGTGGTGCACAAGGCGCGCGTGCAGCCCGGCGACACCGTGCTCGTCCAGGGGGCGGGCTCGGGCATCGGCGTGGCCGCGATCCAGATCGCGAAGCTGTTCGGCGCGCGGGTCATCGCCACCGCGAGCAGCGCCGCGAAGCTGGAGCGCGCGATCTCCCTCGGCGCCGACCACGTGATCGACTACACGCAGCAGGACTTCGCCGCGGAGTGCCGCGCGCTCACGGGCAAGCGGGGCGTGGACGCCGTCATCGAGCACGTCGGCGGCGACGTGTTCGCCGCGAGCATCAAGGCCGTGCGCGCGGGTGGCCGCATCGTCACGTGCGGCGCGACGGCGGGGTTCGAGCCGAGCATCGACCTGCGGCACATCTTCTTCCGCCAGATCGAGGTGCTGGGGTCCACGATGGGCAGCAAGGCCGACCTGCTCGCGGTGCTCGGCCATGTCGCGGCCCGTCGGCTCGTCCCCGTGGTGCACAGCGTGCTGCCGCTGGCCCTCGCGGCCGATGCCCATCGCGTCCTCGAGGACCGGGCCGCGTTCGGCAAGGTCGTGCTCGAGCCGTGACCGCGCCTGCACTGGCCCTGCGGGGGCTCGGCAAGGACTACGGTGCCCGCCGCGCGGTCGGCGCCGTGGACCTCGACGTCCACCGCGGCGAGTGCCTCGGGCTGCTCGGGCCGAATGGCGCGGGCAAGACCACCACGATCTCGATGGCGTGTGGCGTCGTCACCCCGACGCGCGGCACGATCGCGATCGCCGGCATCGAGCTCGCGCACGACCCGCACGCGGCGAAGCGCAAGCTCGGCTACGTGCCGCAGCAGCTCGCGCTCTACGAGGAGCTCTCCGGCATGCAGAACCTGCGCTACTTCGGCGCCCTGTACGGCCTCGCCGGCACGCGGCTCGCGGCGCAGATCGACTGGGCGCTCGGCGTCGTGGGGCTGCGCGATCGCGCGGCCGATCGCGTGAAGCACTATTCGGGTGGGATGCAGCGGCGACTGAACCTCGCGGCCGCGCTTGTCCACCGCCCCGAGCTACTCGTGCTCGACGAGCCGACCGTGGGCGTCGACCCCCAGAGTCGCAATCACATCTTCGAGACCGTGCGCGCGCTCAAGGCGGAGGGCATGACCATCGTGTACACGTCGCACTACATGGAGGAGGTCGAGGCGCTCTGCGACCGCGTCGCGATCATCGATGCGGGGGCCATCGTCGCCGTCGGGACGATCGCGGAGCTGGTCGCCTCGCATTCGGCCCGCGGCGTCGAGATCGAGCTCGTGGGCGATCTCGAGGCCGCGATCGCAGCGGTCGGCACGCACGCCGAGATCGAGCGCACCGGGACCGACGGGCGGACCCTCCGGGTGGTCCCGACGGCGGGGCTCGCGCCCGTGATCGCCGCGATCGAAGGCACGGGCGCGACGATCGAGCGGATCGAGTCGCGCCGGGCAAGCCTCGAGGCTGCGTTTCTCGCGCTCACCGGCCGCGGCCTCCGGGATGCGTCATGATCGGCGCGGCCATCCGCAAGGACATCTGGTTGCTGCTCCGCGATCGCGGCGCGCTGATCGCCCTGTTCGCGCTGCCGATCGTCTTCATCCTCGCGTTCGGCATGATGTTCCAGGGCGACCACGAGGCGCCCGCGGAGGCGGCACGGATCATGGGACCGACGAGCTTCCAGGTCTCCGTGCCCGGCAACGCCGTCCTGTTCGGGTTCTTCATCGCGCTGACCGTGGCGATGACGTTCGCCGGCGAGCGGCGCACCGGCACCTGGCGTCGCTTGCTGGCCGCGCCCGTGCCGCGCTGGCAGGCGCTGCTCGCGACGCTCGTCCCGTACTACTTCGTGGGGTGTCTCCAGCTCGCGTTCCTGTTCGGCATCGGCGCGGGTGTGTTCGGCATGAAGGTCGCGGGCTCGCTGCTCGCGCTCGTGGTGCTCTCGCTCACCGTCTCGCTGTGTGCGGTGTGCCTCGGGTTCCTGCTCGCCGCGTTCGGCGGCACGGAGCGACAGCTCGGCGGCATCGGCTCGGTCGTGCTGCTCGTGATGGGACTCATCGGTGGCTGCATGATGCCCCGCATGGCGATGCCGCACGTCATGCAGCAGATCGGCCTCGTCGTCCCGCATGCGTGGGCGCTCGATGGGTACATGGCGGTGCTCGTGGTTCCAGGCTCGACGCTCTCGACGATCGCGCCTTCGATCGCCGCGATGCTCGCGTTCGCCGTCGCATTCGCGGGCCTCGGGCTCGCACTGTTCCGGTTCGAGTCGTGACCCGAGACCGGCGCCGGCATCGCCGCCAGAAGCGCGACTAAAACAGCAGCGCGACCAGGGCGATCGTGACGAAGCGCAGCGTGCGCCCGATGGTGCCGAGCACGAGGAACTTCTTGAAGTCGAGCTTCAGCATCCCCGCGAGGATGCTGACCACGAAGAACGGCGGCACGCCGACCACGGCCGAGACGAACACGAGGACGAACGGCTTGTCCTTCCACTTCGCCATCAGCGCGTGGACCTTGTCGAGCTTCGTCTGGATCTTCTCCGAGGTCTTCGCCTTGCGCG
>JAYSYE010000147.1:0-19739 GCA_043716635.1 Deltaproteobacteria bacterium
GCTGCTCAACCAGCTGCTCACCAACGAGCTGACGGCGATCAATCAGTATTTCATCCACGCAAAGATGCTCCACAACTGGGGCTTCGATCGCCTCGCGGCGAAGGTCCGCGAGGAGTCGATCGACGAGATGAAGCACGCGGACATCGTGATCACGCGCATCCTGTTCCTGGAAGGCGTGCCCAATCTCCAGCGCCTCGACAAGCTTCACGTCGGCGAGACGGTCAAAGAGCAGTTCGAGTGCGACGTGCAGCTCGAGTACAACGCCATCAAGTTTCTGAACGCTGGCATCGAGAAGTGCCGCGCGGTGGGTGACAACGCGAGCGAGGACCTGATGACGAAGATCCTCGTCAGCGAAGAGGAGCACTGCGACTGGCTGGAGACGCAGCTGGAGCTGATGCGCCAGATCGGCGAGCAGAACTACATGGCGCAGCAGATCAAGGCGTAGTGCCGGGCGGACGCCGTCGTCAGCTCGCGTGACCCGCGCAGTACCGCGCGACGTCGGCGAGCGCGGCGGTGGCCTTCAGTCGCGCGAGGCGGCGCTGCGCGGTGCCGAAGCTGCTGGTATCGGCGAGCTGGCATGACGCCTTGGCCTCGACGGCACTGGCCTGGACTCGCCACCGCCGTCTCAGATCGTCCGCGCTCAATACGGTGCGGGCTTCCTTGCGTGCATCCTGCCAGCGGCGGGCCGCCAGCGCGGCTGTCGCGAGCGCCATGTGCTTCGAGACGTAGGCGGCGGTGTCGGCGGCGTCGGCGGCGTCACTGTCAACCGGGTCGACCGAGTGCTCCACGACCGGTTTCGTCGACTGCCTCGCGGGCCGGTGGGCCGGCGGGCTCGTCGTCGCCGTCGCCGTCGCCGTCGCCGTCGCCGTCGCCGTCACCGGCGCCGTCGCCGTCGCCGGCGCAGCCACGTCCACCGCGTCGATCCGCGCATCCCACGGCGTCGCCGGGGGCGCATCGCGCACGACCGCCGCAGGATCCGTCACCGCCGCCCGCGCGACCGCGGTCGGCGGTGACGCGCCATTCGACCGCGCGAGCACGAACATCGCGCCGCCCGCGAGCGCCCCGAGCGCGGTCATCACGGCGATCACGGCCGGAACGCGCGACCTCCCGCGCGCTGGCACGGCCGCGCTCGGCACCACGAGCGGCGGGTGATCCCCGGATGCGAGCGTCGCCGCCACGGGCGACACCGGTGGCGTGCTCCGCGCCGGGGGCGGGTTCGGCGTGGATGCGTGCGACTGCGAATCCACCGTTGCCGCGAGTCCGACGGCCGCGACCGCGGCCCGGCTGCGCGTGACGATGGGCAGCGGGGCGCCCGTGAGGGCCTCGATGAACGCGCTGACGGTCGGGAACCGCTGCGCCTGATCCTTCGCCATCGCGCGTTCGACCGCCGCGACCATCCCGGGCGGCACGTGCGGTGCGCGGGCGCCGAGCGGTGGCGCGGCCTGGTACGCGACCTGGAACACGACCTCCGGGATCGACGCGCCGGTGAACGGCGGCGATCCGCACAGCATCTCGTACGCGATCACCCCGAGCGCGAACTCGTCCGTCCGCTCGTCCACGGCCGTGTGCTGCGACAGCGCCTGCTCGGGCGCCATGTACTGGGGTGTGCCCAGCAGCGCGGACTGGTGGGTCTTCACGGTCTCCGATCCGAGGATCTTCGAGATCCCGAAATCGAGCACCTTCGCGACGTCCGCCGCGTGCCCCTCGACCTCGGACGCGATCAGCATGATGTTCTGCGGCTTCAGATCGCGATGCACGATCCCGGCGCGGTGAGCGGCCCCGAGAGCCGAGCCGACCTGCCGCAAGATCGAGCACGCCATGTCGAGTGACAGCGGTCCGGCGGCGATGCGCTCGGCCAGGGTGTGGCCGCGGAGCAGCTCGAGCACCAGGTACGGCACGCCCTCGGGCGTGACGTTGTAGTCATCGACACCGACGATGTTCGGATGTCCGAGCTGCGACGCGATCTCGGCCTCGCGCTTGAAACGCGCGATCACCTCCGGCGTGGTCAGCTCCGCGTGCAAGATCTTGATCGCGACCTGCTTGCCGGGCAGCCGCGCGTGGCTCGCAAGAAACACGCTGCCCATGCCGCCGCGCCCGAGCGACCGCTCGAGCGTGTAGGTGCCCGCAATCACGCTCCCGAGGCCCGGGCCCGATAGGGACGGTGAAGGTCCCATCGTGGAGATCGTATATGGTCTGAACGATGACCGCACGAGTTTGGTGGACCGGGTTGGGGCTGGTGGGCGTGCTCGCGCTGGCAGGTTCGAGCCGGGTGCGCGCCGACGAGATCGCGCCGCACGCGATCCCCGTGGCCGAGCTCACGACCCCGCGGGCTCCGACGCCGGGCGCACCGCCCGCGAACCCGATCGAGCTGCACGTGCTGACCGACGCGGAGGGCGGCACGTACGTCGTCGTGTTCGGCGACGAGACGCGCGTGTTCTACGGTACCGGCAAGAAGCTCTACGAGCAGCGCGTGAAGTCGAAGTCGGGTGCGTTGGCCGAGGGGCTGTGGGACGTGAGCACGTACGCGCCGCGACTCGATGGCCAGCGGCCCGCGTCGATCTCGAAGACGCGGGACCTCGGCATGGTGAAATTCTGCTCGCAGGATGCCCCGGTACCGCTCACGGAGCTGCTCGGTGCGCAGGTGACGGCGCAGCTCGCCAAGGTGAAGCTATTCAGCTCGGCGATGATTCACGTCGCGTACCGTCTCGCGCGAGATGATCGCGGCGTCTACTATTACCTGGACCGGCTCAGCTCGGTGTACGGCGATGAAGGCTTCCGGCTCTTCGTCGGCAGGCGCGGCGCGATGAAGAACGTGCCACTGACGGATGTCGCCCAGGACACGGCCGGCGAGGTGTTCAACACGAAGACGGGCGACCTGCGACTCGTCCGCAGCGTGGAGGCCGGCGCGCAGACCCTCGAGTGGGTGCGAGGCAGCAAGCGCACGAAGCTCGTCGACGTCGATGTCAACGACAACAGCCCGCTGATCTATGCCGACCTCGGTGTGTACACGTTCATCGGGACGCTCTGCGACAACCCGACGCCGGCGAAGCACAACCGTCACTGACCCCAGAGCCCACCTGTATTGAATAGCCTCGCCGTCGCCTCTCACGCGATGCCGTCGTTGCGTGCTCGTCCGATACGCCCGGTACCGGACTCCGCGCGCGCCTGGGTCGTCGCTACTTCGTCGGGATGAGATCGGTCGGGAACCGGTTCGGCATCTCGGGGATCGCGGCCTCGTAGAGCCACGAGTAGGTGAAGTACGTGCCGAGGACGCGCTTCGTGTAGTTGCGGATCTGATCGTCGAGGACATCCTCGACCCACTCGTCGCAGTCCTGGGTGCCGCGCGCCTTGAGCGCCCGGCGGACATAGCCCTCGCCGCCGTTGTACGACGGCGGGACGAGCACGACGAACTGCTTCCAGTACCCGTACAGGTAGCCGAGGAAGTTCGAGCCAACGATCATGTTCTTCTCGGGATCTCGCAATGACTCGCGGTCCGGCGTGACGCCCGTGCCCTTCGCGAACCGCTCCGCGGCGACCGGCACGAGCTGCGTCAGCCCCACCGCGTTCGCGGAGCTCTCGAGGAGCGGATCGAACGCGCTCTCCTCGCGCATGATGGCGATCTGCAGCGCGAACGGGGTGCCGTGCTGCTGCGTGTACTTCGTGATCAGATCCGCATACGCGCGCGGATACCCGATCTGCCAGCGCGCGCGATTCGCGCCGACGGGCCACTGCCGGCGGTAGTCGAGGATGTGCCAGCGCGTCGGCCAGTGCGACGAGTCGTAGCGACCCGCGCGATCGAACAGGTACGCCATCGCCCACAGCTTCTCGATCTGATCCGGATCGTCGACGCGCAGCTTGTTCGACGGCGCGGCGAGCCCGAGCCTGCGCAGCTCCGCCTCCGCGGACTCGCCGAGCCCGAGCCGCAGCAGCTCGAGCGCCCGCGCGAAGCCCGGGGTCCCGTACTCGACCCGCGGCTCGAACGTGAACGCCGGGGCCTTCGGGTCGAAGCCCGCGGGGGCGGTCGAGATCGCGGCCTGCACCGTCGCGAAGCGCTTGGGATCCGCCTCGCGCAGGCGATTCAGCGCCAGCAGCGCGTAGTACGCCGCCGGGTACTGCGCCACGCACGCCTCGTACTGGGCAAGCGACTCGGCGGGCTTGCCCTTCGCGGCGTACGCGCGGCCGAGCCAGTACTGCGCCTGGCCCTCGCCGAAGTAGTTGTCGTCGTGGGGCACGAGCCGCACCTGCTCGCTCCACCACTTGATCGCGCCGTCGAGGTCCTTCGCCTTCCAGGCCTGCCAGCCGAGCCGCCACATCGCCTCCGCCGTGTTGTCGCCCTTCGGAAACTTCGCGGGGAGGGCGGAGAGCACGGCCTCGACGTGCGCGGCATCGTGCACGCTGGTCCACTCCTCGGCCTCGCGCAGCATCGCATCGTCGGCGTAGCTGTGAGTCGGGTCGACCACCTGCGCTGCCTGGTAGCGGGCGGTCGCGGTGTCGTGCTGGCCGATGAACGCGTAGGCGCGCCCCGCCTGATACAGGCACTTGATCTCGAGGTCCGTGTTGCCGGCGGCGTGGCAGTACGGCTGAGCGACATCGAACATCGCAGAGCTCGCCTTGCGATCGCGCGCCTTGAAGCGCGACTGCGCCGCGTGATAGCCCGCGATGCACTGCTGCGCGACGGTGATGCCCGGAGACGCGAGGGCCGCCGCGAGCTCGGCCTCCGACTCCGGGTTGCGCATCGCATCGAACAGCTGCATGCCGCGCTCGATGTGCTCGGCGGCGTCGAGCGGGGCCGCCGTCGGCGCGAGCACGGCGAGTCGCGCGGTCGCCTTCGTCGCCCACGCGGACAGCGGATCCTCGATCGTGATGCGGCGGTACTGCGTCGTGATCTCGGTCGCATCGCCGTGCGCCTGCTCGAGCGCCTCCGCGATCCGGAACCGGGCCTCGGCGTGTCGCGCGCCATCGGGGCGGCGCGCGAGGTAGCCGCGATAGTGCGCCGCGACGGCCGCCGGATCCTGGCCGGCCTGCAGGCAGTCGCCGACGAGCAGCTCGGCATCCGCGCCCTGGATCGAGCCGGGGCTGACCGCGCGCGCCAGCTCGAGCGCCGCGGCCACGTGATGGGCGAAGTAGGTCGCGCGCGCGAGCTGGTACGTCGTGTAGTCCGCGAGCAGCGGCAGTCCGCTGCGGGCCACTCCGAGGTGCGTGACGGCTACATCCCAGTGCGCGAGCCGCGCCTCCACGAGGCCGAGCAGCAGCTCGAGCCGCGGGATGTCAGCCGGCGCCGCGGCCGCTCGCGCCCGGGTGAACGCGGCGAGCGCGACGGGGAACTGCTCGAGCGCGAACGCGCGCGCGCCGTCGCCCGCATCGCCGGTCGTGAAGTACGGGCGCGCCATCGCCTCGTCGAGCGGGGCGACCTGGCCCGAGCCTGCGCCGGAGCCCGTCCCCGCGTCGGCGGCCGTGGCGTCGCTGGCAGTGGCCCCGCGCCCCGCGCCGGACGCTCCAGCCGCCACGGTGGTGGTCGTGGTCTGCGTCGTGCTCTGCCCCCGGCTCCCGCACGCGCCTCCGCACGCGCCGAGAACCAACACCAGCATCCAGGCGCGTCGACGAAAGAACATCCCCCGACCCTAATGCCCTTGGGGACGGAGTCAACTTTGACAACCGCCTGCCAGGCCGGGCGGTCCACGCTCCGCGTGGTTGCGTCCGGCACGAGGGGGTCCCGATGGGCTACGCCCATCACCCTCCTGATCTAGTGCGAGACGCGATTGCGGCCGGCGTGCTTGGCCCGGTACAGCGCCTGATCCGCCGCCTCGAGGAGCGCCTCGGGGGTCTCGACGGGCAGGGTGGGGTAGCCTGCGATGCCGATGGAGACGGTGGCGCGAACGTCGAGCCCCCCATGCACCACGGTGGTCTGCTCCACCACGCGGCGCAGCCGGTCGGCGAGCAGCGTCGCGGCCTCCATGGTCGTGGAGCGCAGGATCACGACGAGCTCCTCGCCGCCGAACCGTGCCACCACGTCCTCGTTACGGACGGCGTGGCTGATCACCTCGCCGAGCCGCACGAGGAGCGCGTCGCCGGCCATGTGACCGTGCGTGTCGTTCACGCGCTTGAAGTGATCGACATCGAGCATGAGGAGCGTCAGCGGCGTGGAGTGCCGCAGCGCGAACTTGAGCTCGCTATCGAGCCGGTCGAGGAAGTAGCGCTTGTTGAACAGCCGCGTGAGCGGATCGCGCAGCGCCGACGACACCAGATTCTCGTGGAACGACTGGTCCAGCGCGTCGTGAAAGGCGAAGCGCAGCACGATCGCGCGGCCGACCTGGAGCTTGTCGCCGTCGTCGAGCACGGTCTCCCGCTCGAGCCGCACGCCATTCACGTACGTGCCATTACGGCTGTCCAGGTCCTGCACCCACGACAGCTGACCGTCGTTGCGGATCTGCGCGTGATGACGCGAGACGCCATCGTCGATGAGCCGGATGGCGACCTCGGGAGCGCGTCCGATGATCGATGGCCCCTGCGCGAGCTGGAACATGCGTCCGGTCGCCGTCCCCGTGAGCACGGTGATGCAGGGACGGGTCGCGTGCGACCGATCCGGGCCCGCGAACACCGGGAGCTCCGTCTGCGTCGTGTCCTCGTCCCAGTCGTTCGCCACCGCGGCGGGATACTAGACGAATCTCAGCTTCGCGACGCGAACCAGGCGGCGATCGCGGCAAGTCGCGCACCCGACGGACCGTGGGCGGCCGCGATGTCCTGGGCCTCGCTCGCGAGCTCGCGGATGCGGGCCGAGGCCGCGACGGCGTGCTCGGTGAGCTCCCCGTCGTCCCGATCGTCGGCGTGCTGGAAGGCGATGCCGATCGCCATGCCGAACCGTGACAGCGCGACGCGCGTGGCCATCGGCGCGAGCGCTGCGATCGCCCCCAGCTCGGCGGCGGCGGCGAACAGGGCGCCCGTCTTCGCCGCGTGCAGCCGCTCGATCGCGGGCAGTCCACCCGCGGCGAGCTGCTCCGGCGTCGAGACCAGATCGATCGCCTGGCCCCCGAGCAGCTCCGCCGAGCCCGCGCGCCGTGCGAGGACCGCGACGGCATCGCCCGCACCGGCCCCCAGCTCGGCGAGCGTCCCGAAGGCCTGGGTCAGCAGGCCATCGCCGGCGAGGATCGCGATCGCCTCGCCGAACGCGATGTGCACGGTGGGCCGACCGCGCCGCTCGTCGTCGTCATCCATCGCCGGCAGGTCGTCGTGCACGAGCGTGTAGGCGTGCAGCATCTCGATCGCGCTCGCCGCGGCCAGGGCGGACTCGCGCTTGCCACCGCACGCCTCGCACGCCGCGATCAGCACCGCCGGTCGCAGCCGCTTGCCGGGTCCCGTCGCCGCGTACCGCATCGCCTCGACGAGCCGACCCGGGTCGTCACCAGGCACCGCGAGCCTGCGATCGAGATCCGCGTCGACGAGGGCACGGATCTCGTCCAGATACGCCGCGAGCTCCGCCGGTGCGCTCGCAGGCGCCAGCGTCGCGCCGGTCGCGTTCGTCAAAGGCTCGCTCACGCGCCGCCCGCCGGCTCGCTGTCGAACGGCCGCGCCTCGATGCCGCTCCCCGTGCTGACCAGGATCTCGACGCGCTTCTCCGCGCTCGCGAGCAGGTGCTGGCCACGCCGCGCGAGGCCGACGCCCTCCTCGTACACGGCGAGGGATTGCTCCAGGGTCAGCTCGCCCGACTCGAGCTTGCCCACGACCTCGCGCAGCCGCCCGAGGACCTGATCGAATCCGGCGTCCGCAGGATCTGCCATCCGCGGACCATATCGGAGCAAAACTGAAAAGTCACCGCTCCGAGATCGCTTGACGAAACGGCGGCTTGCGACGAATCTGATCGCGTGATGGGGGAGACGCGCGACTTTCGGCCGGGCGATACCGCGGAGCTTCGCGAGCGCTGGAAGGCGTACATCCAGGACAAGCGCCTGAACACGACGTCCCAGCGCGACGCGATCGTGGAGCTGTTTCTGCGGACAAAGGAGCACATCTCGATCGACGAGCTGCTCGCGAAGGTCCGCAAGCGCCACCCCAAGGTCGGCTACGCGACCGTGTACCGCACGCTGAAGCTGCTCGTCGACAGCGGGCTCGCGGTCGAGCGTCAGTTCGGGGACGGTCAGGCGCGCTACGAGATCGTGGGCGAACACCACGATCACCTCATCTGCTTGAAGTGCGGCCTCATCCTGGAATTCGAGGACGACGAGATCGAGCGCCTGCAGGAGCGCATCGCCGCCCGGCTCGGCAACTTCACCGTGCTGCGGCATCGCCACGAGCTCTACGGACTGTGCCCGAAGGCGGCGGGGGCCGCGGGCGGCGCGTGTCCTCGCGAGCTCCAGAAGAAGTAGTCGACTCGCTCCAGGGGCAGGGCCATAGTCCGCGGATATGCGCACCGCCGTACGGTTCGTGACGGCGGCCACCGTGGTCGTCGCGTGCTTGCTCGCCGCGTGCGGTAGCAACGGTGGCACCGCGACCGACAGCGCCGGGGACGGAGTGCCTGCCGATTCCGGCGCAACCGATGGCGAGTCCGGGTCGGGGTGCTCGCCGCTGTCGCCCCGTTCGACGCCGCTGCAGGCGTGGGTCGCGCCGTCCGGGTTCGAGGCCCGGATGGACGCGTTCATCGACGGCGCGCAGCGGACTCTCGACGTGCAGATGTACGTGTTCACGGTGACCGATCTGATGACGCGGGTCATCGCGGCCAAGACACGCGGCGTGGCGGTGCGCGTCCTGCTCGATCCGGACAACAACGGCAACATCAACGCGCGCAACCGGTTCACGGCCGCGGGCGTGACGTGGCGCAACGTCCAGCACATCTACGACTTCGCGCACGCGAAGTACATGATCGCGGATGGGACCGCGGCCGTGATCATGTCGGCGAACTTCGACCTCGACGCGCTGTCGAGCGAGCGCAACTACGGCGTGGCCGACAAGGATGCGGACGACGTGGCCGACCTGGAGGCGATCTTCACCCAGGACTGGGCCGGCGCCGGCGGCGAGGCACCGCAGCCCGCGGACCTCGCGTGCACGCGCCTCGTGGTGTCACCGACGAACTCCAAGGCGCGCATCCTCGACCTCATCGACTCGGCGCAGCACACGCTCGACGTGGAGGCGCTCTACGTCACGTTCGTCGAGGTGCGCGACGCGATCGTCGCCGCGAAGGCGCGCGGCGCCAGCGTGCGCGTGATCCTGGCGCCCGACGCGGACACGGCCATGGTGAAGCCGTACTTCATCGCGCAGGGCATCCCCGTCCACGACGCGAGCGGGTTCAAGCTCCACGCAAAGCTGCTCGTCGCCGACGGCATCGCGTTCGTCGGCTCCGAAAACTTTTCGCAGACGGCGCTGACGCGCAATCGCGAGGTCGGCGTATTCGTGGGCGAGCCCGCGCAGAACGCGATCATCGAGACCCAGTTCGAGACCGACTGGAGCAGCACGAACTAGCGACGCGACGCGATTCGATGCGGCGTCAGAGCTGCTCGAGGCGCTTGATCTCGGCGGCCTCGGAGAGTGGCAGGATGTGGACGAGGCAGTGGCCCGGCTCGTCGGGCATCATCGCCACCGCCCAGAGGTAGCTGTTCTTCCAGTAGGTCCGCGTGGACTTCGTGGCGACGGGCTTGCCGTACGCGCGGCGCATGAACTCGTCCACGTCCTGCTCCACGCAGCCGCGGACCTTGAGCTGGATCTCGATGAGGCGTCCGGTCGGCTCCGTGCCCTCGAAGTACGTGTGCAGCTCGACCGTGCGCCCACTGATCTGCGGCGCCGCGAAGCCGTAGCACCACGTCGCCGTGCGGCCGTCCGTCAGTGCGGTCGGGCTGCACACCCCCGTCGTCGCGTCCTTGCGCGTGGTCGTCGTGAAGCGCCACGGGCCGATGCCCGCCGGCTCGGCCTTGCGACCGTTGCAGCTGGCCACGGCGCTCGCGAGCGCGAGCACGATCGCGGCCCCGCGCATCACGCCGGCACCGGCACGCCGTGGAGCTTCACCTCGATCACGACGTCGTTGCTCATCTTGATCATGAGGAACTTCGGAGCCGCGAGCCCGAGCGTGCGGATGTCGAGGCCGAACGAGGCCGTCGCCTCGAGTGCCAGGGGATCGAGCTTGCCCTGGCCCGCGAGGGTGACCACGACCTCCTTGCCGCGCCACCGGATCACGCCCTCCGCCGTGGCCGTGAACGTCGGCCCGTCGCGGACCACGTCGCGCACCGCGCGGAGCTCGAAGGTCGCCCGCGGATTGGCCTCGATCTGAAAGTCGTTCCGCAGCTTGCGGTTCTTCAGCCAGTCACCGGCATCGAACGCCGTCATGTCGACGACGAACGAGGCCGTGACGCCCGTGGTCGCGAGGGTGTCGGCATCCGCGATGGCGGTCCCCGAGACCTTCGTCCACGTGGTCTTGACGTCGTGGAGCGGCGAATGCGCCTTGACCGTGAGCGAGCCAGCGTCGATGCGATAGCTCGTCACGCGTCGCGTCTCCTCATGCCGCGAGGCACTGCAGGAGCAGCGTCGTCACGTTATCGGTGCCGCCGTTGCGGTTCGCGGCATCGACGAGCTCGGCGACCGCGCGCTCGAGGCTCTTCGCGTTCGACGCGATCTGGCCGATCTGATCGTCGACGACCATGCCGGAGAGCCCGTCCGAGCACAGGATGTAGACGTCGCCGCTCTTGATCTGGTGGCTGCGGATGTCGACCTGCACGGTCTCGCGCATGCCGAGCGCACGCGTGATCACGTTCTTGTGGGGGAAGTTGCGCTCTTCCTCCTCGGTCATGTCCGGCTTCGCTTCCTTGTAATCCTCGAGGAGCGAGTGATCGCGCGTCAGCTGCGAGATGGCGCCGTCGCGGACGCGGTAGACGCGCGAATCGCCCACGTGGCCGATGTAGATCTTGTCGCCGGACACGAGCGTCGACACGAGCGTGGTGCCCATGCCCTTGTAGCGAAGGTCGCGGTTGGACGTCTCGAAGATGCGGAGGTTCGCGAGCTTCACGCCGCAGACGAGCCGGTTCTCCACATAGGAGAGCGAGCGGTCCATCTTGTACGGCCAGGTCGCGTCCTCGTCCTCGCGCGTGCGCTGGTAGAACTCGCCGATGGTCTCGGCCGCCATCTTGGAGGCGACCTCACCGGACGCGTGGCCTCCCATGCCGTCGGCCACGAGAAAGAGCTGCTCGTCCTCGATCAACGAGAAGTAGTCCTCGTTGTGGGTCCGCTTCATGCCCACGTCGGTCTTGGCTGCGTAGCGGATCTTCATGACGGCGGTCGGCGAAATGATAGGCAGCCGGTCAACCGCACGTCAACCGCGCGTCCCGGCGTTCGCTCTCCCGGGCCCGAGATGGAGGGCCGGGATTCCTTCCCGGAGCCGGGGTATGGTCTGTGCTGATGCGCGCCGAGATCTTGACGATCGGAGACGAGCTATGCCGCGGCGAGATCGTGGATACGAACTCGTCCTACCTCGCGGCCCGGCTCTGGGACCTCGATATCACCACCGCGTGGATGACGAGCTGTAACGACGATCCCGGTGACATCGCCGCCGCGGTGCGCCTGGCAGCCGGACGCGCCGACCTCGTGGTGTGCTCGGGCGGGCTCGGGCCGACCGAGGACGACCTGACGGTGGACGTGCTCGCGGGCGTCCTCGGCGTGGACCCGGTGGTCGACGAGCCGGCGCGCGCGGCGATGGTGGCGCGATTCGAGCGGCATCCGGCGTACATCGGCGGCAGCGAGGCCACGCGCGGTGCGCTCGCCGCGATCCAGATGAGGCAGGTCCGGGTGCCGGCCGGCGCGCGGGTGTTCGCGAACCCGGTGGGGCTCGCGCCGGGGTTCGAGGTCGTGGTGGGCGGCGTGCCGGTGATGTGCCTGCCGGGGGTTCCGAAGGAGATCTACGGGATTGTCGACGGAACGGCCGGCGCAGGGGGCGGCGGGCCCGGTGATGGTGGGGCCGAGGGGCCCGGCGCGGCCCGGGTGGGCATGGCAGCGCGCTGGGAGTCGCTGCGCGGGCAGGGCGATGGGAACCGTGCTGCGGAGCGGGTCGCACGGCAGCTCTACCGGTGCTTCGGGCGGGGCGAGTCGCAGATCTCGCAGGCGTGCCGCGGGCTGGTCGACGGGGTGCCGGGGGCGAGCATCCACTATCAGGTGAAGTTTCCCGAGACGCTCGTGAAGCTGGTCGTCCGGGACCGCGATGCGGGTGCCGCGGCGGCGCGACTCGCGACGCTGGATGCGGGGCTGCGGCAGCGGCTCGCGGGCGTGCTCTACGGGACCGGCGAGGCGAACCTCGTCGAGATCGTGACCCGCCGCCTGATCGCGGGCGGCTACACCGTCGCGACCGCCGAGTCGTGCACGGCGGGGATGGTCGGCGAGCTCCTGACGCGGCTGCCGGGCTCGTCGGCGGCGTACCTGGGTGGTGCGATCGTGTATTCGAACGCGGAGAAGGTCCGGCAGCTCGGGGTGGCGCAAGCGACGCTCGACCAGCACGGGGCGGTCAGCGAGGCGACGGTGCGCGAGATGGCGGTGGGCGCGTACCAGCGGTTCGGCGGCCGGCTCGCGGTCGCGATCTCCGGTGTGGCGGGACCGGGTGGCGGGACGGCCGAGAAGCCGGTCGGCACCACGTGGCTCGCCGTGGCCGCCGATACGATGGTGATGACGAAGCTGCTGGCGTGGCCAGGGAACCGCGAGCAGAACCGGACGCTGGCCGCGTGGTGGGCGATCAAGCTGCTCGCGGACGCGATGGATGCGCTGGAGGTGAAGGCATGAGCGACGAGCTCCCGAAGATTCCGAGCGCAGCGAGCGCGCCGTCCGCCGTGCCGGCCGTCATCGCGCCACAGGACCCCCGTGACATCCGCGCCGACGCCGTGATGGCAGAGCGACCGCGCGAGGCAAGCCGCAAGCTGTTCGTCGGGTTCCGGATCGCGGTCCCCGTCGCGAACGGGCTCGCAGGCGCGGCCGAGACCCTCGCGCGGAGGGCTCGCGACGGCAGCCTCGCGCCCCTGCTGCGGTGGGTCCATCCCGCGAACTATCACGTGACGCTCAAGTACCTCGGGGCGACGCGCGAGGCCGCGATCCCGGCGCTGCGCGACGCGCTCGCCGCGGCCGTGGCGAGGATGGCGCCGCTGCGGATCACGACGCATCGGCTCGGCGCGTTCGACGGGGTCGAGTCCGCGCGCGTGATCTGGGCCGGCATAGAGGACGCGGCGGGCGCGCTCACGGCGCTCGCGAGCGCGGTCGATGTCGCCTGCGTCGCGCTCGGGTACCCCGCGGAGACGCGCGGGTTCCACGGCCACGTGACGCTCGCGCGCCTGCGCGAGCCGAGGCCCGTTCGCGAGCTGATCTTGCCGCTCGCGGAGCAGGGGTTCGGGGATACGCGCGTCGAGGCGCTGACGCTGTTCGCGAGTGACACGCGGCCGTCGGGTCCCGTATACCGCGACGTCGCGCGCCTCGCGTTCGGCCGCGCCGACGGCCTCGCGCGGGCGAGCCCGACGGCGGACATCGCCGCTGCTCCGACCTTCGAGGTCGAGACCGACGACGGCTGGCCGCGCGGCCACATCCCGAATCTGTAGCCCACCAGGGGTGGCCGGTTGCTTGCGCCGCGATCACTGCGCGTGGTATCAGTACTGAACAAACTTTTAGTGACGAATCAAAGCCGTTTCAACGGCTTAGCTCGGGCTCGGCGGTTTGAACGTCAGACCGGAGCGGTAAGACCTCGAGTACAGAAGAGAGGGAAGCACGATGGCCATGAAGGACAGCCCCAGCACGAGCATGCCGACCACGACCACCAAGGCCGCGGGATCCGGCCCCGTTCAACAGACCCAGTCCCCGGCGCGGGACTACGACCCGAACCGCGACAAGGTGATCGACCTCGCGCTCGGCGCGATCGAGAAGCAGTTCGGCAAGGGCTCGATCATGCGGCTCGGCAAGGACACCGGGGAGCGGGAGGTCCACGTGGTGCCGACCGGCTCGCTCGGCCTCGATATCGCGCTCGGGATCGGCGGGCTGCCGCGCGGCCGCATCGTCGAGATCTACGGCCCGGAGTCGAGCGGTAAAACGACCCTGACACTGCACATCGTCGCGGAGGCGCAGAAGCGCGGCGGCGTGTGCGCGTTCATCGATGCCGAGCACGCGCTCGATGTCGGCTACGCGAAGAAGCTCGGCGTGAAGACGGAGGAGCTGCTCGTCAGCCAGCCCGACTTCGGCGAGCAGGCGCTCGAGATCGCGGACATGCTGGTCCGCTCGAACGCGATCGACGTGATCGTGGTCGACTCGGTCGCGGCGCTCACGCCCAAGGCGGAGCTCGAAGGCGAGATGGGCGATGCCCACGTCGGTCTCCAGGCGCGGCTCATGAGCCAGGCGCTTCGCAAGCTGACGGCAGCGATCGCCAAGTCGCGCACGATGGTGATCTTCATCAACCAGATCCGCATGAAGATCGGCGTCATGTTCGGCTCGCCCGAGACCACCACGGGCGGCAACGCGCTGAAGTTCTACTCGTCCGTTCGCCTCGACATCCGCCGCATCGGCGCGCTGAAGAAGGACGAGGACGTGATCGGTAACCGCACGCGTGTGAAGGTCGTGAAGAACAAGATGGCGCCGCCGTTCAAAGAGGTCGAGTTCGACATCCTGTACGGGCACGGGATCTCGCGCGAAGGCGACCTCGTCGACCTCGCGTCCGAGGCGAACATCGTCGACAAGAGCGGCGCGTGGTTCTCGTACGGCGGCGAGCGGATCGGTCAGGGTCGCGAGAACGCGAAGCAGTTCCTGATCGACCATCCGGACACGTACAACTCGATCGAGGCGAAGGTCCTCGCGCATCACAACGTGCGCCGGATCGGGATCGACGTGGCGCCGGTGGCGGCTCCGACCGCGAGCGCCGATGCGGACGACAAGACCGGCAAGGCGGGGGCGGCTCGCGCCGGGGTGCCCACGACCGCTGCGCCCGGCCCCGTGGCCAACGGCAAGCGCCCGAACGCCTGAAATCATCGTTTCGGGAGACGATCCTGGCGGCTGCGTCACATGAATGATGCGGCCGCGTCTCGTTTTCGGGCTACCCGGGGCGGACCCTCACGGTGAGGTAATACCCCGCAGGTACCCGACAACTTGAAATTTCGCGCCAGTTCGGCGATGACTCCCGACGCGTTCGTAGGGTTGTTCGGCTCGATGACATTCTCGCAACAATAATTCAGGGAGGCTTTTCAATGTTCGTCCATCCCCTGCGCCCACGAGCGCTGGGCGTCGCAATCGGTATCTCGGGCGTACTCGCCCTCGGTGCATGCAGCGACCCCACATTCTTCACGGATCTTCGGCCGGAAGGCCCGCCCGACGTACTGACGGTGCTTGCCGCGAATGACCCGGCGACCGGCTTGGAAAATTCCATCTACTGCAAGGTCGGCGACGACAAGCGTCCCAGCATGGTTGGAAGCCCGGCTGGCTTCGTTCCCATTTGCCCCGCGGATCTGACGATGGGCTCCATGGGCGTGACCGACGCCGACCCCCTGAACCCGTACGTGCGGATCATGTTCGACGAGCTGCTCGACGCCTCGATCGAGCGCCTCGACCCGATCCTCGACCCGGACACGATGCAGCCGACCGGAACGTTCTCGGGCAGCCTCGCCGATAGCCAGCCGGTGAACTTCACCTGCGGCGGCATGCCGGTCGCCTACGACGGATACTACTCGCCGAACGGCAATGCGTTCACGTGGCCCCTCGGCCCGTCGCTCGTGATCATCCCCGACGACCCGACGGCCATCGCTGCGGGCTCGAGTTGCAGCGTCACGCTGAAGTCGGGCGTCGTGAAGGACAAGAGCGGCATCGCAAGCCCGGACTCCGAGGCCTTCACGTTCAGCGTCGCCGCGCTCGCGTTCACGGGCTCGGACCCGAAGCCCGCAGCGTTGCCGGCCAATGCAGCCACCATCGCGGCGGACTCCCCGCTGACGCTGCTCTTCAATGGCTTCGCAGACCCCGCGTCGCTGACGCCCGCCGACGTCATCATCAAGGAGGTCGCGAACTGCGCCGCGACGACTGGCACCGTGGTCCCCGCCATCATCGGTGGAGATCCCGGCGCGATCACGGTCGGCACGACGGGGACGTCGGCGGCGCCCGAGTTTACGCCGAACAAGAGCTACCTCGTGACGTTCGCGCCGGGCGCGTCGGTCACCGACCTCGCCGGCGGGACGCTCGCGCTCCCCGCTAGCTTCTCCGTCTGCTTCTCTACCGAGCCCTGAAGGATCCAACCCAGATGAACAAGCTCATCAAGAGTGCTCTCCTGGGCGTCGCGGCGCTCGGTGCCGTCGGAGCCCAGTCCCTCGTCGACCACACCGCTGCGTTCGCGCAGACCGGTGCCACGGTCGGCACCGTCCGCGGCGTGATTCGCGACAAGTCGGCCGGCGACAACGCGATCGGCGCGACGGTCGTCGCCACCTCGCCTGCTCTCCAGGGCGAGCAGGTCGTCATCACCGACGAGAACGGTCAGTACTTCCTGACGTCGCTCCCGCCGGGTCTCTACACGCTGACGGTCTACTACGAGAACAAGACGTTCTCGCGCGGCAACGTCCTCGTGCAGCTCGGGAAGGAGGTCGTGATCAACGTGGCCGTCGATCCGACTGCCGGCGCTGCCGCTGGCAAGGGTCCAGGCGAGATCATCGAGATCCAGGGCAACACCCCGATCGTCGATCAGGGCTCGACCAAGACCGGCATCACGATCACCGACGACTACACGCGCAACATCCCGACGGGTCGCACCTTCGGCGGCGTGCTCGAGTCGTCGGCCGGCTCGCAGACGGACACCTACGGCACGTCGATCAGCGGCGCGACGTCCGCCGAGAACACGTACGTCGTCGAGGGCATCAACACGACGGACACCGCGTTCGGTGGCATCTCGTCGAACCTCCCGACCGAGTTCTTGCAGGAGACCGAGGTCATCACCGGCGGCTACAACGCCGAGTTCGGGCGGGCGACGGGCGGCATCGTGAACGTCGTCACGAAGTCCGGAAGCAACACCTTCCACGGGTCGGTGTTCGGCTACTGGACGCCGGGACAGCTGGTCGCCAACGCGAAGACGATCGTTCGCGAGGGTAGCTCGATCGACAGCGAGACGAACCTCAACTACCGCTACGACGTCGGCGCCGAGCTCGGCGGTCCGATCATCAAGGACAAGCTCTGGTTCCACCTCGGATTCAATCCGTCGGCCGCCAGCACGGACGTCACCCGGTTCGTGTCGTCACTTCAGGATCGGAATGATGACGGCTCGGCGGACGTGGATCCGGCAACGGGCTTCTCGATCCGGAACCGGATCGCGGGCTCGGAACGGAACCTGAACCAGAAGCTCAACACGTACTTCTTCACCGGCAAGATCAACGGCGCCATCGGGCAGAACAACCAGTTCCAGCTCTCGGTGTTCGGCAATCCGCGCTCGGGTGACGCGGTGTCCGGCAACATCGTTCGCGATCCGGGCTCCGCTCGCTACAAGCTGAAGGACGGCGCCTACGATGTCTCGGGGAAGTGGACCTCGAAGTTCAACGAGGGCAAGACGCAGCTCGACGCCGTGCTCGGGTTCCACCGCGGGTTCGACGCGACGTCGCCCATCGATGCTGCTCACGACGTCGGTCTCGTCACGTACCGCTATCAGCGCTCGCTGAACGATTTCGCCTCGCTCGAGGGCGACAGCATCTCCGCTGCGTGTGCGGACGGCGGGACGGGTGATCAGTTCCAGAAGATCGTCAACTGTCCGGTCACCAGCTATCGCAGTCAGGGGCTCGGCTTTGTCGAGGACCGCACAAACGACCGCGCGTCGGCCGTGGTCTCCGCCACCCAGCGGGTGAAGCTCGCCGGCTACCACGAGTTCAAGCTCGGCGTCGATCTCGACATGTCGACCTACGACTCGACGCGTGGTTACAGCGGCGGCTACAACGCGCTTCGGTTGGCCGCCGGTGACGCCGCGCGCTTCAGGAACCAGACGCTCCAGAAGATCGTGCGCAACATCGAGCCGACGGAAGACCTCGATGTGGTTGCGATGTCGCTGCTACCGACGCAGCGCGTCTGCCTCAGCGGCACTGCCGTGTGCGAGACGCAGAACGACGTCACCGTCAGCTCGAACAATCGCAGCTATGCCGGATACATCCAGGACAGCTGGCAGATCCGTCCGAACTTCACGGTCAATGCCGGCGCGCGCTTCGAGCAGCAAAACGGCTACGTCGCGAAGGAGCTCCAGGGGCTACGGACGCCGGACGGCGAGATCACGCCGAACCGCGCTTACCAGCTGAACCAGGTCGCGCCGCGCCTCGGCGTCATCTTCGATCCGACCCAGGAAGGTAAGTCCAAGATCTTCGCTCACTGGGGCCGCTTCTACGAGAACGTGCCGATGGACATCAACGTCCGCGCGTTCGGCGGCGAGATCACGCAGAACGACTTCACGAACTCGAAGCGACTGGCGCCCGGCGGCGCTGGTTACGATCCGAACTGCAACCCGGACTTCATGCCCGGGGTGGATATTGGCGCTCTGCTGCAGGGCTGTTCGCGCGCCAACATCCAGGACCGCGGTCAGCTTGGCGGCGCGACCGAGTACGTGTCTCCTGGCATCAAGGGCCAGTACACGCAGGAGCTCGTGCTCGGTTCCGAGTACGAGTTCGTGAACAACCTGAAGTTCGGGCTGTCGTACATCCACCGCTCGTTGCCGACCATCATCGAGGATCTCTCCACCGACGGCGGCGCGAACTATCTCATCACCAACCCGGGGCAGGACCTCAGCGGTAAGGCGACGGAGCTTCGCGCGCAGGCCGCCACCTTGATGGCCTCGGCGGACCCGCAGCAGGTACAGCTCGGGAAGCTGTACGCGAGCCGCGCCGACCAGCTGGACTCGGTGAGCCGCTTCGACAAGCCGGTGCGTAACTACGACGCGCTCCAGTTCCAGGCGACGCAGCGCTTCACGAAGAACTCGCTGCTGCTCGCGTCGTACACGTATTCCGTGTCGAAGGGTAACTACCCGGGTCTGTTCTCGACGGAGACCGGTCAGCTCGACCCGAACCTGACGTCGCTGTACGACCTGCCCGACCTCATGGCGAACCGGTACGGCAACCTCGGCCTCGACCGCCCGCACAACCTCAAGGTCGACGGCTTCTACGCGTTCGACCTCAAGAAGGCGGGCATTGTCACCATCGGCGCCAGCGTGCGCGCGCAGTCGGGTATCCCGAGGAACACCCTCGCCGCTCACCCGATCTACGGCGCGGACGAGTCGTACCTCCTCGGTCGTGGCGACATCGGTCGCTCGCCCGTCACGGCGCAGGTCGACACGCACTTCGCGTACGGCTACCAGCTCAACAAGACCACGCGCCTCGAGGCGTTCATCCGCGTGTTCAACATCACGGATCAGCAGGAGCAGCTGGACGTCGACTCCCGCTACACGGTCGATTCGGCGAACCCGATCGTGGGTGGTGACAAGACGGACCTCGACCACTCGAAGACGATCGACGCGGCCGGCTCTGCTCTCGAGCTGAACGCGTCGCCGACTCCGAACAAGAACTACGGCAAGCTCGACACCCGCCAGGGCCCGCGCAACGTCCAGCTCGGCTTCCGCCTGACGTTCTAGGCCGGCTCCGAGTCTGCAGCGGCGACCCCTGTAGGTCCCGCCCCGGCCCGCCACTCACCTGGCGGGCCGTTTGTCGTTTCGGGAGAGGTAGCGTGGGTAGCCAAGAATCCCCATACAGACAGGAGGGACCAGGCGACCTGTCCGAGCGGGACATGTCTCGCTCATTCACAGGGGCAGTGCA
>JAYSYE010000148.1:0-6513 GCA_043716635.1 Deltaproteobacteria bacterium
GTCGCCGGTGGCGTCGGCGGCGCGGAGGGGCGCAAGACGATCGGCCGCTACGAGGTCATCAAGACCATCGGCAAGGGCGCCATGGGCATCGTCTACAAGGCCCGCGATCCGCTGCTCGATCGCGTGGTCGCGGTGAAGACCATCAGCTCGCCCCAGACGCAGGGGCGTCGCGTGCGATCCGCGTTCCTCGAGCGGTTCCAGCGCGAGGCCAAGGCGGCCGCGAAGATGCAGCACCCGGCGATCGTCACCATCTTCGACGTCGGGGTCGACGAGGACCTGGGCGCGCCATTCATGGTGCTCGAGTACCTGCCGGGCGAGTCCCTCGCAGACCGGCTCGATCGCGTCCGCATCCCGCTCGCGCGCTGCGTGTCGATCGCGCTCGATCTCGCGTCGGCACTCGCGTTCGCGCACCGGCAGCGGATCGTGCATCGCGACGTGAAGCCGGCGAACGTGCTGCACGCCGGGGACAACCGGTGGAAGCTCGCCGATTTCGGGATTGCCCGCATGCCCGACTCCGACCTGACTCAGGTTGGAATCTTCATGGGGACGCCGGGCTACTCGCCCCCCGAGGCCATTCGCGAGGGGCGCTACACGGCGCAGGCCGACGTGTTCGCGTGGGGCGCGTGCATGTACGAGCTGCTGTCGGGCCGCATTCCGTACGAGGGACCCGACACGAAGACGACGAACAGCTACGTCGTGCAAGGCAATGCGCCGTCGCCCCAACGGTACGATGCGTCGATCCCCGAGCCCCTCGCGGCGGTGGTGATGCACGCGCTGCAACCGTCGGCGCACGCGCGGTTCAAGGATGGCGCCGAGGCCGAGGCGTCGCTGCGCGAGGCGTGGGATCGATGCCTGATGCAGGCGATCGTGCAGCCGGCCGTGCTCGCGATGGACGAGACGCCGCACGAGAAGGTGGGCGCGCGCATGCACGAGATCCGCGGCGCGGCGGCGATGCCGAGCCGGCCCCCCGCGGCACCGCCCCCGCTGCCCGCGTCGGCGCTCCACTCCGAGTTCCAGGACGAGACCGCCGTCGACGGTCCGCTGCGCATCGAGAGCACGACGTCGCGCGGGGACGACGATCCCACGACGGTGGTGGTGCGCGAGGACGTGCGCGGGGTGAAGCGCACGAGCGCCAACGACTCGACCTCCCTCGGCGTGCTGGCGCCCCCGCCGCCGCCCGTCACCGCGAGCGCGCCCGTCCCGCGGTCCGGCGCCCAATCCGTGGAGCGCCGCGTCGCGAACTTCGACATCCAGGCAGAGGAGCTGTCGCGGGACACCCTGCCGCAGCGTCCGCGCTTCGGACAGAGCATGATGGAGGCGAACAAGCGCGGGCGAGCGAGCCGCGTGCTGATCGCGATGCTCGTCGTGCTGATCCTGCTCGGGGTGGTCGCCGCCGTGCTGTGGCGCACCGGCGTGATCACGCTCCCGCTGTGGTGACGGTCGGCTGACTGCCTACGCGGCCGTGACGAGTGCGGCCACGTCCTCCGCGCAGCCGCGGGCGAGCGTGTAGCCGGCCCCGCCGTGGCCGTAGCAGTGGATGACGCGCGACTCGATCGGGTCGCGCTCGAGGCGGACCTCGGGTCGATACGGCCGTAGCCCCACTCGCACGGCGCGCACGGTGCCGTGGCGCACCCCGAGGCGCGCAGCCTGCGCGAGGATCCGGTCGGTGATCGCGGCGTCCGCGACCGGCGGCGCGCCGGGCGGCCAGGGCAGGGAACAGCCGCCGAGGACCAGCTCGGCGCGCCGAGGGATCACGTAGAAGATGCCGGCGGGATCGCGGTTGTCCGTGATCGTGATCCCCAGGTCGACGGTGCCGGGCTCGGTGATCACGGTCTGGCCGAACAGCGGCTCCACCGCGGTGTCGCCCACGAGGGTTCGCGCGCCGATCCCCGTGCAGTGGATGACGGCGTCGCCGGGCTCGCGCTCGAGCGCGGTCACGGTGCGGAGCTCGATAGGGGCGCGGAGCCGCGCCGCGAGCCACGCGAGGTGCAGGCGCGGCTCGGCTCGCGGCGCGACGAAGCGCCACGCGATCGGCGCTCCGCTCACGGGCGCGGCCGTTCGCACCAGCGGTCGCGCCGCATCACGCGGATCCCACCACGGCCGCGGGGCCGAGGGCCCGGCGTCGGGCGTGATCTCGTAGCCCGTCAGGACGTCGACCCCGGCCGCGCGATCGCTCGCGATCGCCTCGAGCCAGGCGAGCGTGCGTGCGCCCCAGGCGGCGACGGCGGCCGGCGGTCCCACCCGGTAGGGGAGCCACACGGCGCCCGCGACGGAGGACGTGATCGCGTGGGTCGGTGCGTCGGCCACGATGCGCACGCGGTGGCCCTGCTCCTCGAGCACGAGCGCCACGGTGAGGCCGACGACCCCGGCGCCGACGACGGTGATGTCCACGCTCGTGAGCGTAGCAGCCTCGGCGCGGCCTCGGTAACGTGCGGTCGTGGACCCGCTCGTGCTCGCGCTGCTCGTCGCGGCCGCCTTCTTCGCGGGGATCGTGGATGCGATCGCGGGCGGCGGTGGTCTCGTGACGCTGCCCGCGCTGCTCGCCGCGGGCGTGCAAGATCAGCTCGGGCTCGGCACGAACAAGGGGCAGAGCGTGTGGGGCTCGGGCGCCGCGCTGGTCGCGTTCTGGCGCGCGGGCCGCGTCGACAAGCGACAGGCGGTGCTCGCGTTCCCGCTCGCGTTCATCGGCTCGGCGATCGGCGTGCAGCTCGTGATGCGGCTGCAGAAGGAGCGGCTGCGACCGCTCGTGATCGGGATGCTCGTCGGCGCCGCCGTCCTGCTCGTCGTGAAGAAACCCGCGCGTGACGTCGAGGAGCCGCCCGGACCGGCGCGGCGCAAGCACCTCGTGATCGCACTCGGCCTCGCGTTCGTCATCGGCATGTACGACGGATTCTTCGGGCCGGGGACGGGGACGTTTCTGATCGTCGGGTTCGTCGCGCTGTGCGGCAAGAGCCTCACGCGCGCGACCGCGGATGCCAAGGTGGTCAACTTCGCGTCGAACCTGGCCGCGCTCGCCACGTTCGCGTACGCGGGGCAGGTACGGTGGGCGGTCTCGCTGCCGATGGCGGCGGGGCAGCTCGCGGGCGGCGTGATCGGGGCGCGGCTCGCGATCCGCGGCGGCGCGAAGGTCGTGCGCACGGCGGTGCTCTGCGTCTCGGGCGCGCTGGTGGTGAAGCTCGTCTGGCAGCTCGTCAGCTAGCGCGTGGCGCCAGTAGCCGTTCGCGCGATTCCCTGCCGATGACCGCGGCGAGGGCCTCCTGGCAAGCCTTCTCCATCGTCGTGCGCTGCCGGACCGCAAGCCCGGTCTCGAACCACCGGACGATGCGGTCGACCATGACCGGTGGCGTTGAATCGGGTGCGGGCCATCCCGCGACGGGATCACGCACCTCTGACACGTGTAGGATCGTGAGGGTATCTAGCTAGCGCGCGTCAGCTGCACGGCCGTCCAGACCACCCCGAGCACGGCCACGACGAGCGCAGCGACGCGGGTGGCGGTCAGACCGTGGCGGGGGTGGCGGCGGAGCGCGGCCGTCACGGGCGCGAGCGCCAGCACCACGACGACGAGCGCGAGGCCGAGGCCCACGTGATAGACGACGACCGTTCGCAAGCGGTGCGACCCCGCCGCGAGGACCTGCAGTGGGCCCGACGCGGCGAGGCCGCTCACCATGCCGGCGACGCCCGCGAGCTGGAGACGCTGGCGCTCGAGCGCGCCGGTCGCGGCGATCGCGGCGAGCGCGAGGATCGTCAGGCCGACGAGGATCGTACCGACGATGGGCGGCAGGCGCAGGCCGAGCACAGCAAGATACGCAGCGGCGCCGTGCGCGCCCGCCACCGCACCGGCCGCTCCGAGCCCGTCGAGCAGTGCGCCACCCGGTGGGGCAGCCTGCGCGCGACCCGTCGAGCCAGCCACCACGCCACCGATGAGGAGCAGCGCGACCATGGCGAGCACGTGGTCGAGCCCGACCGGCCACCGGAGGCCTCCGCTCGCGCCACGCCAGGCCGAGGGCGCGACCCCGGCGTGCTCGGCGCCAGCCCACAGGACCGATCCCAGCGTGGGCGCCGGGGCCGCGTGTGCGCCGAGCTCGATCGTGCCGGTCGCGGCATCGATGACGGTCAGGCGATCGGAGCCCGCGATCGACTCGTTCATGAAGATCTGGAGCTTCGGCGACATGGCGGGGTCGTGTATGAAGGGGAGGGCCCACGTCCGCGGCGCTCCGGGCGGGCACGTCGCGGTCGCGCTGATCTTCGCGGACCGGTCGAGTAGCTCTCCGCGCGCCGGGCCCCACGTGCAGGGCGCGCCCGCGGCGAGGATCGGCGCGCGTTCGAAGCTCGCTGCCGCGATGGCCTGGGCGTGCTCGAGGACGCCCTGGAAGTCGAGTGGCGGTGCTTTGACGAGCGCCTCCGCCGCGTTCACGTGCAGGTCCAGCGTGATCCGGACCGTCTCCGCGGTCTGGGCGACGCGCAGGTATCCGAGGTCGAGCGGATGCGCGCTGGCGGGCGCGGCGGCGAGACCGAGGACGGCGACGACCGCGAGGACAACCGTGGCAACGAGGGGGGCGCGCATCGCGGGCATCTCAACGTGCAGGCGGCGCGGGCGCAAGCGGCGCGGGCGCAAGCGGTGCGGGCGCAAGCGGTGCGGGCGCGAAGGTCGCGAGCCCCAGGGTGCGCCACTCCGACCCGCCGGGGTCGAGCCGGCGGGCCTCGCGTGCGTACAGCGCCGCGCGCGGACCCTGCTCCACGCGCGAGGCGAGCTCGTAGAACCGCGCATCGTGCACCCCGGTCGCGAGGATCGCGTGCACCTGCACCGCGGCCTCGGCCTGCAGGCCGAGCCCCGCCATCACGCGCGCAACCTGGAAGCGGACGTCCGCGCTCGGCCGATGCTCCAGCTCCGCCTTGCCGAGCGCGAGCGCCTCGGTGAGCCCGGCGGAGGTGCCGCCGTCCGCGAGGATCTCCACGAGATCCAGTCGGTGGCCGAGCCCGGAGGCGGCGAGCTCCGTGCGGATGAGCTTCTCGGCCTGCGTGCGCGACCCGCGTGCGCCCTCGGCGTCGCCCCCCAGCGCCTGCGCGCGGGCGAGGTCGATGAGGTAGCGGACCTGACGCGACGACGCGAACGCCTGCTCGAACGCGCCGCGGGCCTCCTTCACCTTGCCGGTACGCAGCCACAGCTCGCCGCGCTGCGCGAGCGCGAGCGGATTGCCGGGCGCGATGCGCAGCGCCTCGTCGATGACCATGGCGGCCCCCGCCGCATCGCCGCGCTTCATCAAAAACCGCCCCCACAGCGCGCGGGCGTGCGTGGACTCCTGCACGCCGCCGTACGCCTCGACCGCACACGACCGGGTGAAGTCGAAGGCGGCCTCGCGGTCGCGACCCTGTGCCTGCTCCACGAGCGCGCGGGTCAGGTAGCCGCCCGTGCTCGGGACGATCGCGAGCATCGACTCGGCGGCCGCGGCCGCGTCGTCGAGCTCGCCGATCGCGAGGTAATCGGTCGCGAGGATCCCGAACGCGCCCGCGCTCGCCTTGTGGGCGAGCTCGGCCTTCGCGATGGCGATCGCACCGGCGAAGTCGTGGCGAGCGCCCATGATCTTCGCGAGCAAGAGGTTGGCCCCGTTGGGCTCGGGCATGATCGCCAGTGACTTCTTCGCGAGTGCCTCGGCCGTCGCGTAGTCCTCGAGGTTGCCGTCGACCTGGGCCCGGTGAAAATACATCTCGGCGAGGTCGCTAGAGTCGTACTGCGAGGCGCCCGGCGCATTCGCCCGGGCCTGGAGCTGGGCGATCAGCGTCGTGGCGTCGGCTTCCGAGGCGATCGTGAAGTGGTAGTGAACGATCGCGGGATCCGGGTCGAGGCCGCTCTCCGCCGCGCCGCCGGCAGGTGCAGCAGCTGCCGGTCGCCCGGCCGGCAGGGATGCTCCCGTCGGCGGGAGGTTACGCGAACGATCGTACATCCGCGTGGCAGTGATCACGGCGGCTGTGCCCCCAAGCACACCGGCAATCAAGGCTAACCGACGCATACCCGCATCTTACGCGGACCTATGCAGAACGGATCAAATTGGCCAAGTCAGAACATCGATCCGATCCAGCCAGTGTGTCGTAGTGGCAGGCGGAGGATCCAACGCATGAAGAGAATTAACCTAATGAGTGCCGTCGCCGGGGTGGCCATCGCCGCCTCGCTCGTCGGCGTCGCAGCCCACCAGGGCTTCGCGTCCGACCACGACGACGGCGAGACGGACATCAAGTCCCGTGCCCTGAACCTGACCGACCACTACGCGTTCAAGTCTGGCGCCGATCTCACGCTGATCATGTACGTGAACCCGCGCTCGCTGCCGGGTCGCCAGTACAACCTCAGCACCAACGCGCGCTACGAGCTCCACGTGAGCAAGGTCGCCAGCAAGACGGCGGCGCCCACGGCGGCCGAGGACTTCGTGTTCCGCTTCGAGGCGGGCGAGCCCGACGCGACGGGTGCACAGTCCGTCAAGCTCACGCTCGTCAAGGACGGCACCGCGGCCGGCTCGGTCG
>JAYSYE010000149.1:0-2086 GCA_043716635.1 Deltaproteobacteria bacterium
GAGCGTCCACGACGTGCTGTTCAGACCGCCATCGCAGCGCCCACCACCCGAGGACGGCGCCGATGCCGACCTCGCCGAGCGACTCGAGGTCGGCTGCTGGGCGCACGCGCGACGAAAGTTCTGGGAGGCCGCGATCACCAAGGACGCGATCGCGCGGGAGGGCCTCGCGCGCATCAACCGCATCTTCGAGCTCGACCGGTCGTGGCGCCGTCAGCCCGCCCCCGAGATCACAGCACTTCGCGAGCTGCACCTGCGTGCACATACCGACGCGTTCTTCGCGTGGGTCGACGCGGAGTACGAGCAGGTTCGCGCTCAGCGTGGCTTCCTCCGCACCGCACTCGGATACGCCCATCGCCAGCGCGGTCCGCTCACTCGCTTCTACGACGACGGCCGCCTGCGCCTCGACAACAATGCCTCCGAGCGCGCGCTGCGCACCATCGCGGTCGGCCGTAAGGCCTGGATGTTCGTCGGCTCCGACGACCACGCCGAGGCCGCCGGCAACCTGATGACGCTGATCGCCTCGGCTCGACTCCACGGCCTCGACCCCGAGATCTATCTCCGCGACGTGTTCCGCGTGCTGCCGTACTGGCCCCAGGGCCGGTATCTCGAGCTGTGTCCGCGCGACTGGCTCGCCACCCGCGGTCGTCTCGACGTCACCAAGCTCGAGCGCGAGCTGGGTCCACTCGCCGTGCCGGCGCTGCCCTCGTCGGAGCAGCCGGTTGCGCGCTGAGCGGATAGTCGTCGTCACGCACGTACGCTGACATCACCTGCGGCTCGCCGGAAGACGGGGTTCGTGCAGCGGGTACAGCACTGCGACGCCTGGGGCGCTGTACTGCACGATGACGACCTCGCCGCCGCCATCGTCGACCGCGTGCTTGAGCGAGGCCGCCTGCTGCACCTGGATGGCCCGTCGATGCGCACGAAGCACCTCGGTCGTAACCGCTGCACGGACCGCGTTCTGGTGGGGCTAAACGCGCAGGAGCATCGTCGCTGGCGATGACAGACACGAAAGCCACGTGGCGCGAGCGAGTCGAAAGCTGGCGCACGAGTGGGGAGACCGCCGCCGCGTTCAGCACTCGCCACGGCTTTGCCTCCTCGACGCTGCGATGGTGGGCGTCGCAGCTCAAGCGAGAGGATCCGAGCCCGACGCCGGTGAGCCTGGTGCGGCCATCGACGATTCGGCTGGCTCGGGTGGTTCGGTCACCGTACAGCGGTGAGGCTGACTCCGAGCGACGGAGCGCGATCGCCATCGAGCTGCCGACGCTGGGCGCTCGCGTGATGGTCGCCGCTGGGGTCGACCGCAGCACGCTCGAGCTCGTGCTGACCACGCTTGGCGTCGGAGCACGGCGATGATTCCGCACGGCGTCGATGTATTCGTCGGCGTGGAGCCGATTGATCTGAGGTGGGGCTTCGAGCGGTTATCGGGGGTGATCGCCGATCAGCTGGGACGCAGCGTGCGCAGCGGCGCGCTGTTCGTGTTCTTCGGCAAGCGGCGCGCGGCGCTCAAGGTGCTGTTCTTCGACGGCACCGGGCTGTGCATGTTCTACAAGCGGTTGGATCAGGGGACGTTCAAGATTCCCACCGCGCCTGACGGCGCGACGACGATCGCGATCGAGGAGCGCGTGCTCGATGACCTGCTCGACGGCATCGATCTCGAGCCAAGCGGTCAGCGCGCACCGCCGCGCGACGGCTCACTGAAAAGTGTCCGATCCGGATCGACAGCTCGATCCAGTCCGGATAGGACAGCTGGGTGCGCAGCGCGACGAGCATCAGCGGACCCGGGCGCGGCACGCGTGCCCGGATCGCAGAGCTCGAGGCCGCGCTCACCGCGGAGCGGGCACGCTCTGCCGAGTGGGCGAGCAAGCACGAGCGACTACTCGGGGCGTATCAGGCGTTGGAGCAGCAGCTCGAGTTGATCCGGCGTCGGCTGTTCGTGGCCAAAGCCGAGCGCATCGACACCACCCAGCTCGAGCTCGAGTTTGCCGCCAAGCTGGCCGCGCTCGATGCGCTCGGCGGCGGGCTCGCGTCCGCAGGCGCGAGTCCGGCCGACCCGGCCCCGGCGCCGGCGGGGTCGCCGCCCGCCGGA
>JAYSYE010000150.1:0-6511 GCA_043716635.1 Deltaproteobacteria bacterium
TCGACCGCCGCAGCTTCACGTGCTGCACGAGCAGCACTGACGACGAGATCACGCCGCCGAGCAGGAGGCCCGCATAGAGCAGCGCCATCTGGCCGGCCAGCGCGAGCAGGAACGAGACCAGGTTGATCATCTCGCGCCGCACGAACAGGCGCAGCACGTCGAGAAGCCCACCGTTCGTCGGGTAGTCCTGGCTGTTGCCCGAGCCGCCCGTCGACAGCAGGTAGTAGTAGACGCAGTACACGCTGGTGATCGCCATCGCACACGCGGCGACGGCGCTGTACGCGATCCACGTGTGGCCGTACGTGTTGTAGACGTGGATGCCGAGGCACGCCGAGAAGATCACCGTCGTGGCCTCGTCCGCCATCGTGTCGATCCACGCGCCGAGCGGCGAGCTCTCGAGCTTGATGCGGGCGATCTCGCCATCGCAGCCGTCGAGATAGCCCGCGAAGAGCAGCAGCCCCGTCCCGTACACCGGCGGCCAGTAGCCGGCCTGCGTCAGCAGGAGACAGCCGATCACGCCGATGATGAACACGCCGATCGAGATCATGTTCGGCGTCAGCGGCGTGGGCAGCATGAGGCGCGTGAACGGGTAGCTCACCTTGCGGTTCACGGTGCGGACGAGCCAGGTGTCCTGCGCCTTGCGGACGAGCCCGAACAAAAAGTACGTTGCCGCGCGGCGCTCGGCCGCGTTGCGAGCGGGATGGCGCGCGATGTCGCCGTGGACCGCGGTCCGCACGCCGGACATCCGCCACCGGGCGGCCAGCGCGCCCAGCTCGTCACCGCGCACGCGGGCGGCCGCCGCCAGCTCGGCGCGCTGCGAGGGCATCGCCATCACGCACCCTGCAAACGTCCCCGCCTCGTCGATCGCGAGCGTGGTCTCTGCGCCCGTCACCGCGGTCACGAGCGGCGTGTGCACGACATGCTCGATCGCGTCGATCACGACGAGCGCGCGGTCGGGATGGTCGGAGGCGTACGCCTCGATCGCGGCCACGGGTGTGGTCTCGTCGACCACGAGCACGCGTGCAGCGCCACCCTTCACCGCCACGCGCCGGCCGCGCTCGGCGCACCGCAGGCCGCCGACCTTCACGCGCGACGTGGTGGACAGAACGATGGCGTCCAGTAGCAGCACGTCGACGAGGATTGCCCGCGAGCCCCGGCCCTCGCAAGTGTTCAATATCCGACACGTGTCGATGCGCCTGGCAGGCCGCGCGAGGCCGCCGCGGCCTACAGCTTCGAGAGCGCGGGCAACGCCTTCGCGACGTCCTCGGGCGTGTCGAGCTCGTGCCAGCCGATCCCGCTGATGTCGCCGATCGCCACCGGCTCGCCGATGTCGGCCAGGTACTGCAGGACCGCCTCGACGTTCGCCGCGTCGCCGGCCGTGGCACGCACGGCCGCCACCGCCGCCCGGTAGGTCGCGAGCTTGTGGCCGGGGACGTACGTCATGCCGACATAGCCGCAGTCCCAGCTCGGCAGGCGCTTGGAGATCATGTGCACGTGCCGCGTCCCATCGGCGGCGGGCGTCGGGTCGAGCGCGACCTTCATGTCGTCGTCGCCGAGCACCCGATCGAAGTCGACGAACGCCGTGATCGCCTCGCCCGGCTGCGCGAGGATCCGGGCCGCGACCGCGTCCGGATACACGTGATCGATGTTCATCAGGTGGAACGGCCCGAGGATGTCCGGCAGGGCCGTCTCGAGCGTGAACAGATTGCCCGCGCGGAAGTTCGCGTTCTCGAGCACCGTGAGCCCGGTGCGCGGCGGCTGCGCGGCGAGATGCGCCTCCAGCAGATCGTACTGGCTCCCGCCCACCACGATGCGCTCGTCGGCTCCGAGCAGCTCCGCGAAGTCGAGCGCGCGATCGAGGAGCTTGCGCCCTGCTGCGTCGAAGAGCGCCTTCGGGAGCCCTCCCCCGAGCTCGCCGAGACGCGTGCCCATCCCAGCCGCCAGCAGCACGATCTGACGCGGAGCCGCGGTCATCGGGTAGCCATCCTACGACGACTCAGCCGACGAAGAGGCGAACGAGCTCGCTGATCTCGTCGACCGCGGGCGCATCGGGGAGCACGGCCTGGAACGCCCTCGCCTCGAAGGTCCCGAGGCGAGCCACGAAGCGGACGCCGCCGCTGCGGGCGAGCTCGGCATCGGCGATCGAGTCACCGACGAACACGAGCGCATCGCGCGTACAGTCGAAGACGTCGCAGGCGCGATCGAAGTGGCTCTCGCCCTTGGCGAGCCCGTCGCCAAAGCCGAGTGCGAGATCGATCTCCACCGGGCAGTGGGAGATGAACTTGTCGACCTGGGCCTGGAAGTTGTTCGACGAGATCGCCGTGGCGATGCCGAGGCGGCGGAGCTGCGCGAGCCCGCCGAGCGTCGTGTCCGTCGCGCGGACATCGTCGGTCGCCTCGAGCTTCGCGATCTCGAACTCGGCGGCGGCGCCGGCGTTGCGCGAGTCCCGCGGCATGATGAGCTCGAGCTGCTGGAAGAACGGGATGCCGCTCGTCGTCAGGTACGCGACCCGCGAGCGCGCGCGATCCGCGCAGTGGTGCCGGACCATCACATCAGCTGCCACATCCGCGAATACCTGCATCGTGTCGATCAGCGTGCCGTCGAGATCGAACAGCACGGCCCGGGGCGTGGCCAGCGCGGGGCGCGCGTGTGACCGCTTGAGCAGCGGGCTGCTGCTGCGCGCGCGAAGAGCGGTCTCCGCGTGCGCATCGCGTCCGCGTTCGAGGAGTCCGCTTCCCAGGTTGCTCGACATAGGCACTCGTTTTCCGCGCGCATCCTGATTGGAAACGCACTGCGTTGCAACCGTCACCGTACAAGAGGGACATGGCGGTGCCGAGTAATTGGCGTCACGCTCGCGTCGGTTGCCACTCGTTTCCGGTGGTGAACTTTTGACACCGAGCACGCGAGCAGTGGCTAGCGCGCCAGCCACGCTCTCGATGCGCGCTCACGAGGGGAGGAGCAGCGTCACGGAGCAGCGGCCGAACCAATTCCGCTTCCCGATCCCGCTCCGGTGGCGTCCTCGGCGCGTGGCATGGGCAGGACCAGCTTGAAGCTCCGCAACTTCCACGGCGAGGACAGCGTGTTCCGGTAGAAGCCGAAGACCGCGCGCACGCCGTTGGAGCTCGCGAACTCGAGCACCGTGTCGAAGGTCGCGTAGTTACCACCGTAGATCTTCGCCTCCGCGACTCCGACGATGCGGCGGTACTCGCCGAGCACCGCGATGTTCTGCGACTGCAGCGCGGCGAAGCGCGCCTTCTCCTCCTGCTGCTGGAACACGGTGGTCGCGGCCTCCCAGACGTCGGCTGCGCGGCCATCGCGGATCTGCTCGAGGATCGCGTTGGCCGCGATGTGGAGGTCACAGTGCCTGGCGTCCATCGGATCCTTGCAGGCCTGCACGCGCGCCTCGCGCTGAGCCTGCGTGATCTTCAGCGCGTCGGGGACGAGCACCCCGACGCCGAGCAGCTTCCAGGCGCCGCGGTCGTAGTGCAGTGACACGGAGGCGGTGGTCTTCCCGTTCTCGTACGCGACGTTCAGCGACACGCGGCCGATGGGACCGCTGGTCCCGTTCGTGACGAGCGTGTCGTTGACGGCGGTGATCTCCTTGAACTTCCCGAGCGTCGCGTCGAGATCCATCATGTTATCGACGAACGCGTCCTCGCGCTCCAGCTCCTGGAAGCGCGGGGACGCGTGCTCGTACAGTTCCTTCAGCGCATCGGGCCCATTGCCGAGCTGCACGAGGATGGCCTCGGCCTCGGGTCGGAAGTCGGCCTCCTCGGTGCCGCGCAGCTGGAGCGCGACGATCACCACGATCCACGACGTCACCAGCGCGAACGCGACGAACATGCTGCGCACGAGGACGCGACCACGCCGCGTCCGCACGACGCGCGGGAGCTCCGTGAGCGAGTCGCCCACGTGCGAGATCGTGTCGCCGAGGGCGGCGACCGAGCTGCCCACGAACGGCACCTTGCGCGAGGCCTCACCGAGGCGCGACACGCCGACACCGAGCTTGCTGACGCCGCCGCCGATCATCGACGACGCACCTCCGAGTGCATCCTTCGCGGCGGTGGAGAACCGCTTCGAGCCACCGCTTGCCTCGACGGTCGTCGCCCCCGTCGCGGTCGCCGCTCGCACCTTGCCGCTGGCGACCGGAATCGACTCGTGCGCGCCCGAGTCGCCGGGCCCGGTCACTACCTCGGGGATGCCCGACGCGGGTGTCGACGTGGGCGGGGGGCCGGTCCCCTGCGAGCGCTTCGAGGCCACGCGGAGGTTATGGCACGCCCGCGCCAGCCCCGGGGCCGACCGCGAAGAAGCGCGCGACCACGTTCTCCGCGACCTCGCGGCGATACGTCGCGGTGCTGCGGATGTCGTCGATCGGCGTGATCGCCGTCCGCAATGCCGCGCGCGCGGCGTCCCCTGCCTCGGCGAGCCGGACGCCCCGCACCGCCGCCTCGACCGCCGCGATCCGGATCGGCCGATCGGCGACCGCGCCGAGCGCGACCCGCGCGGAGACGACGAGTCCCCCGTCCAGCGTGATCGCGGCCGCGCCCATGATCTTCGAGATCGATTGCGCGCGCCTCGTGCCGACCTTGCGCCACGCGGTGCGCACGTTCGCGGCCGGCACGGGGATGTGAGCCGCGATGATGAGCTCGTCGGGGGCGAGCTGGGTCTTGCGGTAGCCCGTGCACCACTCGCGATAAGCCACGCGGCGGGGGCCGCGCGTCGACGCGACCTCGAGCTCGGCATCGAGCGCGAGCAGCGCGGGCAAGCTGTCGCCGACGGGCGAGGACGTCCCGACGTTACCCCCCAGCGTCCCGCGCGCCTGGATCTGGAGCGCCCCGATCTCGCGCGCCGCGGCCGCGAGGGGCGCGAGGCGCTCGCGGATCGCCGGGTGGCGCTCCACCTCGGTCCACGTCGTCCCCGCGCCGATCGCGATCGCATCGGCGTCGACGCGCACGAAGCACAGCTCGGCGAGGCGCCAGAGATCGAGCATCCCGACCGGCGTCGGCTTGTGGTTGGAGCTGACGAGGAGGTCGGTGCCGCCGGCGAGGATCATCCAGTCCGGGTGGGCCGCGCGCGCCGCGAGCGCCTCGCCGAGGTCCCGCGGGCGGAGATACGGGGTCTCGGTCATGCGCGCGCGCTCGTGATGGCGCGCGCGGCCTGGATCACCGCATCGACGATGAGCTGGTACCCGGTGCAGCGACAGATGTTGCCCGCGAGCAGCTCCCGCACGCGCGCCCGAGCCGTGGTGTCATCGGCGCCGGTCACGAGCCCGCGCTCGATCACGTGGGCCGCACACACTGCGATGCCGGGCGTGCAGATGCCGCACTGCGCACCGCCGCACGCCACGAGCGCGCGCTGCACCTCGTGCAGGATCTCGGGAGTGGATCCGACGGCCGGCGTCGCGAGCCCCTCGACCGTCACGATCGAGCGCCCATCACACTGGCCGATCGCGACGAGGCACGAGTTCACGGCCTCGCCGTCCATCATCACGGTGCACGCGCCACACTCGCCCTCGCCGCAGCCTTCCTTCGTGCCCGTGAGGCGGAGGTCCTCGCGCAGCACGTCGAGGAGGCGCTTCCACGGAGACACGTCGACCGTCGCCGCCGCGCCATTCAGCTCGAGCAGGATCTTCACGCGAGCCTCCAGTGCGGGCGCGAGGCCGCGATCGCCTCGGGGGAGATCGGGAGCGCATCGAAGGCGCAGCCGAGCGCATCCTCGACCGCGTTGGCCACCGCCGCGGCGGGGCCGTCCATCGGAATCTCGCCGACGCCCTTCGCGCCGTTCGGCCCGAATGGGTACGGCACCTCGATGAGGATCGTCTCGAGGTCGGGTGCGTCGGCGAACGTCGGCACGATGCAGTTCGTCATGCTGGCGTTCGCGACGCGCCCCTCCTTGTAGATGATGTTCTCGAGCACGGCCCAGCCGAGCGCCTGGAGCGTCCCGCCCTCGATCTGGCCCTTCACGATCGAGGGGTTGATCGCCTTGCCGACATCGATGGCCTGCACGCAGCGCTCGATCGCGACCTCGTAGGTGTCGAGATCGATGGCGACGTCGACGAGGCACGCGGCCCAGCCGTAGCAGGGGTACGCGGCGCCCGTGTACGTCGCGTCGTCGAACGCGATGCCGGGCGGTGGCTCGTACTGCTTCGTGATCGCGAGCTCGCCATCGGCGACGGACTCTGCCCGGATGCGGGCGAGCTCGGCGAGCGTGCCCCCGTGGCCGTGCTCCGCGCCCCACGCCGCGAGCTGCTCGCGCAGCAGGACCGCGCACTGCTGGACGAGCCCGCCGACCACCATGCAGGTGCGGCTGGCGACGGTCGGGCCGCTGTCGGGCACGAGGGCCGTGGAGGGCTCGATCACGTCGACGAGCGCCGGATCGACATCGAGCGCCGAGGCCGCGATCTGCGTGAACATCGTGATCGCGCCCTGGCCGATGTCGGTCGACGAGGATCGCACCTCGAACCGACCGCCGGGTATGACGGCGAGGGTCGCGCGCCCCGCGAGCCGCTGCT
>JAYSYE010000016.1:0-2568 GCA_043716635.1 Deltaproteobacteria bacterium
GCCGTCCGCGTGGGTGTCGTGCGCTTCGCAATCGAGCGTGGGCAGTGCCCGCGGCAGGCACACCGTGCCGAGCGAGCTCTTGATCGCCGTGGCGATCGCGCGCACCTGGTCGGTGTACGGCGGCGCGCATGCGGAGCCGCGTACACCACGGCTCGCGAACGAATCCACGAGCTCCGCGATCCGGACCGCCGGATCGGCCACCTCGGTGCCTGTCGCCTCGGTGTACGAGCACGTGTGATGCAGCGCGGGAATCGGTGCCGTGCCGGTCGGCGGCGTGCGTGGCTCGACCTCGACAGGCGTCGGGTCGCCGACGATGGCCGCCAGCACGACCTGGGCGCTGGACGGCGCCGCTGCGTCGAGCGCGGCATGCGTGAGCGCGATCGGCTCGACGAACGCAGAGTCCTCGTTGCTGCGGCAGTTCGTCTTGGCGCCGAGCGCGTCGAGCGGCTGGTCGCACACGAGGCCCTCCCGCGTGCAGCGGAACGACTGGAGCGCTCCGAACCGGTCCGTCGACACTTCGAGGAGGGCGGGATCGAGGATCGAGCAGTCGTCCTCGTCGGCAAGGATGATCACCGCGAGGTTTGCCTCGGGGCGCCGGAAGCCGGCGTTGTGCCCGGGAACGAGCGCGCGGCGGATCGCGCCGAGCGGTTGCTCGAAGCCGCAGCCCTGATCGCCGAGTCTCATCAACTGCCGCACCACGTCTGCGAGCGAGCCGTCGTAGTTGGTCGTGCGGACCCCGCCGGCCCCCGCCTCGTCGACGACATACGCGCCTCCGTGCAGCGACGTAACGGTGACCGGCACCTGCAACAGGCCATCGTCGCCGAGACCCTCACATCCGACCAAGGTGGACGAGGCGAGCTCGGGGTGCGCCGTGCTCGAGCCTCCGAGGTCGGAGCTGATGACACCGACGTGGAGGTCGGGCAGCCCGCCATCCACGGTCGCGAGCGTCGCGAACAGGGCGGGAAGCGCTGCCTCGAGCAAGAATGCCTTTTCGGACGCGCTGTTCGAGTCGTCGATCTGCAGCAGGAGGTCGAGCTGCCTCGATGGCACAGCCGGCACGTCCACGAGCTGGATGCGGTCCGGCGCCGGGAGCTGGTCCTCTCCACCACAGCCAAGTGCGAAGGCCGCGAACGCGAGCCACGGAGCCGCGCGCTGACTCATTCGGACGGCTCCAGGGCGCAGGCGGTGGTCAGGCGGTGCCGCTGCGACGAGCGCGGCCACCTCGCGTCGAACGTCGCGACCTTGGCCGTCACCGGAAGGCGCGCCGCGCACAGCGCCTCGATCTCGATCGCCGCCGCATCCTCGGCGAGCTGACCCCCGCCGGCCGTCTCCGCGGCGTGCATGCGGACCGCCGCAAGTGCACCGCGCGGATCGCCGCGGCGAAGCGCTGCCATCGCACGGTCGACCAGCGCGACCTCGCGCGCGAGATCGGCACGATGCGCTTCGACGTGCGCCACCGGCCGGGTGGGCGCGCCCCGGTCGCTCGCCTCGACACCCGCCGTTGCGATGGTTCCCGTCGCTGCCGTCGCTGCCGTTGCTGAGGTCGGCGTGCTCGCCGTCGTCGGTATCGCGACGCCTGCCGGCGGCGCGGACGCCACCGGTGCGGACGCGGCGGAGCGTGCGGCCGGTGCCACGGTCCGCTGAGCCGACGCCTGCGTCTCGATCGCGCGCGGCGCGCTCACCTCGGCGGCGCCGCCGCGGCTGCGCCAGACCCCGAAGCCAACAGCGAGCGTCGCGATCGCCACGGTCGCGCCGAGCTTCAGGGCGAGCGCGTGCTTCGCGCCCGCCACGCCTGCGGAGGGTCCGCTCGCACCACCGCGCGCGCCCACCGCGCTCACCGAGCCCACCGCTGCCACCGCGCCCACGCCGACCGCCGCGTTCACCCGCGCCTTGATCCGGGCGACCGCGGCCGCATCCGGTCCCGATGCACCCCGCGCCGCCTCGAGCAGCGCGCGCGCATCCCCACCGAGCGGTGGTCCGCTCGCCGCACCGTCGCCGCCGAGCGCGCTCACAGCGGCCCTCGCGCACGCACGGCCGCCTCGAACGCGATCCGCGCGAGCCGCAGCCGCGAGTACACGGTGTTCAGCTTCGCGCCGGTCAGCGCGCATACCTCGGGGACCGTCATCCCCTCGAGCTCCACGAGCGCGAACGCGATCCGCCGGTCCTCGTCCATCGTGTCGAGGATCGCCATCACCGTCGCCGCCGCCTCCGCGCGCGCCGTGGCGGCAAATGGATCGCCCGAGGTGGCAGGCTCGTTCGCATGCGAGTCCGCGAGCGGCTCCGTGCGAGCCGTGCCGGCGCGCCGGCGATGTCCGCTCGCGACGCGGCGCGCGATCGCGAACAGCCACGTCGTCATCGCACTCCGCCCCTCCCACTCCGGCAACCGCCGGTGCACCACCACGAACACGTCCTGCACGGCATCCTCCAGCCCCGCCTCCGGCACCCCGAACGACCGCACGACCCGCCACACGAACGCGACGTGCTCCACGTAGACCTCGTCGAACATGGGCAACCCGGGCACCGTCCTCGAACCGAGCGCGTCCGCGAACGACGGCTGCTCGAGCGGGC
>JAYSYE010000151.1:0-19597 GCA_043716635.1 Deltaproteobacteria bacterium
GGGATGGACATCCGCTCGGGCGGGCTCGCGAAGGTGAAGCGCGGCCGCTACGCGCCGCTGCTGCTGTGGTTCGTGGGCATCATGGTGTTCCTCGTCGCGCTCGGCGAGGCGCTGCTGCGGATGTACGCCCCGGCGCAGTCGTACCTGTTCCATCAGGTGAGCCAGCTCGCGGACAACGTCGACAAGCCGCTCGAGGCGCTCCTCGAGGACGTGCACTTCCGCGCCGGCGACCAGCTGTCCACGTACTGCGGCCTCATCGGGACGATCCTGATGAGCATCGCCGCGATCTATCCGATGTTCCGGCGCCTCCGCGCGTTCCGCTGGCTCGCGTCGAACACGATGTGGTTCGACTTCCACCTGATGGCGGGCTGCGTGGGTCCGATGTTCATCGCGCTGCACTCCGTGCTGCGGCTCGACACGTGGGTGTCCGTCGCGTTCTGGAGCATGGTGATCGTCGTCGCGAGCGGCTTCCTCGGTCGCTACCTGTACACGCAGGTCCCCGAGATGTCGGGTGGCGTGGAGCTCGAGGAGCTCGACCACGAGCGCACGTTCCAGCGCGCCCGGCCCGTGCTCACCGTGGCGATCGCGGAGCTCGATCGCGAGCTCGCGCAGCAGCGGGCCCACGCGCAGCTCACCGCGAAGTCGCCGAGCGTCCTCAAGGCGCTGCGCTGGCTGATCTTCCAGGACATCGCGCGCATCCCGCGCACGCTCGCGCGCCGCAACCGGCTGAAGGCACTCGGCGTCGACGCGCCCACGCGGCGGGACCTCGCGCGCCGCGCAGGTCGCATGATCGTGATCGCCCGGCGGCAAGTTGTCGCGCCCAAGGCGCAACTGTTGTTGCACTCGTGGAAGAAGGTTCACGTACCCTTTACCGTGTTGCTGACCGGCGTCTCGATCGCACACATCTACCTCACGTGGTCCCTTGCGAAGTGGTAGTCGCCGCCACTGGCTCGTCACCGGGGTCGCCGTGCTGGCGCTCCTCGTGGTGGCGTGGCTGGGTCGCCACCAGCCCGCGCAGGCGCAAGCCGATTTCTTCGGCACGTCGCCGGGCGCACTCTCGAAGAGCCACGCCTCGCTCGACAACCAGACCGACTGCAACAAGTGCCACGTCAACGGCACGCGCGAGGTGTCGCGCGACCAGTGCCTCGGCTGCCACGACCACAACGATCTGAAGCAGCGCATCGACGCGAAGCAGGGGTTCCACGCCTCCGCGTCCGTCGCCGGGAAGAAGTGCGAGTCGTGCCACAAGGAGCACAAGGGCTCGTCGTACGACCTGATGGGCTGGACGAACCTGAAGGGTGGCGAGAAGAACTTCGACCACGACACGACGGGCTGGCCGCTCAAGGGCAAGCACGGCAACACCGACTGCGCGGAGTGCCACAAGTCGCGCGACAAGCAGGGCCTCAAGACGTACATGGGCACTGACAAGCTGTGCGGGTCGAGCGGTTGCCACGCGAGCGATCAGCCGCACAAGTTCGAGCGCAAGGACATGCTCGCCTGCGAGCGCTGCCACAGCGAGAGTGTGTGGAAGCCGGCGAAGCAGAGCCTCCAGTTCAACCACGACGATCGCAAGGACGCGGGGATGCCGATCCTCGGATCCCACCGCGACCTCACCTGCGTGAAGTGCCACCCCAAGAGCGTGTTCAACCTGCCGCTGCCGAACCCGGACGCATGCGGCAACAGCGGGTGCCACGTGTCCTCGCACGACGGGCACCTGTTCGGGACCAAGAAGTGCGAGTGGTGTCACTCGCCGACGTTCAAGAACTTCAAGCAGCAGTACAGCGCGGACATGCCGTTCTTCGACCACACGGAGCGCACGCGCTTCGACCTCGGCGCGCACAAGAAGCTCAAGTGCTACGAGTGCCACACCAAGTCACTCGGCGAGGCGAAGCCGCAGGCAAATTGCGAGGTGTGCCACGCCAAGGACAACCGTCACGGCGATCGGTTCAAGGAGTATGGCTCGCCGCCGAAGTGCAACACCTGCCACCCGACCACCTCGTGGAAGTCGACGCGGCCCTTCAACCACAGCAAGACCAAGTTCCCGCTGACGGGCCTGCACGCGCAGATCACGTGCCGCGCCTGTCACCGTGGCAAGGGGCCGGCGGAGTTCGAGGACTTCAAGGGCGACACGCTGTGCATGGACTGTCACCAGCACAAGCAGGTGCACGAGAAGAAGTTCAACAACGGGCAGTGCCTCGGCTGTCACGTGGGCGCGGGCAAGATCGCCGTGAACGAGCAGAAGCTCGAGCAGGTCTATCACGGGCCCAACTCGAACTTCCCGCTCGTGAAGGAGCACAAGGGCGTGCCGTGCCAGGACTGCCACACGGGGCGGAGCAAGGCGGGGCGGACCACGTTCGAGAAGGAGTCCCCCGAGTGTGGCGTGCGCTGCCACGAGGATTCACTGCACCAGGGCGAGCTCGGGAAGAAGTGCACGCCGTGTCACTCGTCGGGCACGTGGGACGCGCTGAAGTTCGAGCACAACGTTGCTCAATACCCGGATGGCGAGCCCGGGTTCGAGCTCAAGGGCGAGCACAAGAACAACGCGTGCGAGGCGTGTCATACCAAGGCACGCAAGTTCAAGGACACGCCGCGCAACTGCTCGGACGAGGGTTGCCATGCGGATGACGACGCCCACAAGGGCCGGCTCGGCAAGCAGTGCGAGAAGTGTCACCTCGAGACGGGCGACAACCTGTTCAACCACAACACGATGTCGGCGTTCCACCTCGACGGCAAGCACCTGGCTGTCCGGTGCGCGGACTGCCACCCGTCCGTCACGTTCCGGCCGCGACCGACCACGTGCTTCGGCTGCCATCCCGAGCCCGCGGTTCACAAGGGCCAGTACGGCACGGGCTGCGAGCAGTGCCACAGCACGCGCACGTGGGAGGACATCAAGCCCCTCCACGATGTCGGCGACTTCTCGCTCAAGGGCGCGCACAACAACATCGCGTGCGAGCGCTGCCATCGCGATAACCGGCCGCTCGCGGGCAGCGGCAATCTCTGCATCAATTGCCACCGGCAGGACGACATCCACAACAACACGCTGTCGCCGAAGTGCGGCGAGTGCCACACGCAGTGGTCGTTCGCGCCGGCGCGCTTCGATCACTCGCGCGTGGGCTGCAACCTGACGGGGCTGCACCGCACGCTCGCCTGCTTCGACTGCCACAAGAACGGCAACTTCGGCGGCATCGTCGCGCAGTGCACGGGGTGCCATCTGAAGGACGCCCCCGCGTCGCACCAGGCAGATCGCCTGACGGGGTGCACGGGAGGCACGTGCCACAACCCGAACTCGTGGCAGCCGGGGCACGATGGCCTGCGGGAGTCCGTCTGCCGATGAGCACGCTCGCGGCGCGCCTCGGGATGGCGCTCGGGCTCGTCGCGCTCGGTGGGCTCGGCGGGTCCGGCGTGGGAGGCACCGCGCACGCGAAGGGCAAGAAGGTCGCGGCCAGGAGCGACGACGCGGAGGTCACGGACGACGGCGCGGACGCCACCGATAAGGCCGATGGGGGCGACGGGAGCGCCAGCAGCGACGAGGCCGGCAGCGACGAGGCCGGCAGCGACGAGGAGCTCGACGTCAACGACCGACCGGTTCCCAAGCAGGGAGCGAAGTCGACCCAGACCGAGGACGCGTTCCAGAAGCAGGACCTGTCGGGCCACGCCGTCAGCACGGCGGCGGCGAAGAATCAGTTCGAGAAGGACCGCTTCTTCGTCGACAAGGTCGACACGCGCAAGACGGCGAAGACCACGCTCATCCAGGGCAGCCTTGCCTCGAGCACGTTCGTGTACACGGAGCGCGGCGGCGCGATCAGCGCGACGGATCCGCTGCTCGGCACCTCGAGCTCTCGGTTCAACCGACTGTTTACCGAGCTGCGCCTGCAGACCGACTTCCGGCACCTCGGCGGTGGGCGCTGGGACGCCCGGGTGGACGCGCGGGTGAGGGCCGTGAACACGCCCGCCAACAACGTGGACCTGGCCGCGGGGTCGACGACCGCGACGGACGCGAACCATATCCAGTCGGGCTTCAACGGCACGAACGAGTACGACATCCGCGAGCTGTGGCTGACGCGCAACGGCAAGCGCAGCGACGTGGTGATCGGGCGCCAGTACGTGGCCGACCTCGGGGCCGTGAAGATCGACGGCCTCCGCCTCGACTACGCGAAGTCGGAGGAGGTGACGCTCGTCGCGTTCGCCGGCCTGTACCCGCTGCGCGGCTCGCGATCGCTCACGACCGACTACGACACGCTGAAGAAGGCGGATCTGACGGCGGGCGGCAAGTTCGTCTCTGCGGGCGGCTTCGGCGCCGCGTACCGGACGCAGAACGCGCACGGCGGCATCGGGGGCGTGGTGCTGTATCCGCCGCCCACCTCGGACGAGTCACCGCGCGTGTTCGCGACGTCGCAGGGCTACTACCGGTCGGCCGCCAAGTTCGACCTCTACCACTTCGGGATCGTGGACCTCGTCGGTCCTGCAGGCTTCCAGCTCACGAACCTGTCCGCGGGCATCAACTACCGCCCGAGCGCGCGGCTGCGCCTGAATGGCGCCTTCAATCGCGTCGACACGGAGACCTTGAACGTCCAGGCGCGCGAGTTCCTGGAGCCGGCGGTCACGGCGGGCGTGAAGTCGGGCACGCAGATCCAGAACGACTCGCTGTTGCTCCGGATCGCATCGAACCAGGCGCGCGCGGGACTCTCCGCAGGCCTCGGCAGCCTGGAGCGCTTCGAGTTCTCGGCGTCCGCCGCGTACCGGTGGCGACCGAGCCTCCTGCTGACGGCTCCCGACACCGTGACGAACGTCGGCCTCTCCGCGGCAAAGGGCGTCGAGGTGTACGTGTCGTTCGTCGACCGCCGCTCGATCGCGGACCTCCGCATTGGCGTCGACTTCCTCAACACCCGCGCGGTCGGCAATGTCGCGTACCAGCGGAGCGAGGTCTCGGCGGGCCGGGTGTTCCTCGGCCGGGAGCTCAAGAGCGGTCACGGCGAGTGGGATGCCGAGATCGGCTACGCGAAGGTGAAGGACAAGCCGCTCGGGACCACGTGCCCGCTCAACGGCACCGACCTCTTCGGCAACGACAAGTGCTTCGGTGCGAGCGCGGGCCACACGCTCTCGCTCGGTGGGAACCTGTACTACCGGATCAACCGCGACTGGTTCGCGCTCGGCAGCCTGTTCCTGAACCGGATCGCGCTCCAGCGCGTGGTCGCCGCGACGATCACGACCGACCCACCGGTCACGGGCATCACCGGCTTCTTCCGCATCGCCTACCGGTTCTGAGCGAGCGGAATTGGATCGACCCGCCGGGCGCGCGCGCAGCAAGCGTCGGGCGGTCCCTACCGCGAGCGAATCCAGGCGGATGAACGAGCGGAATTGGATCGACCCGCCGGGCGCGCGCGCAGCAAGCGTCGGGCGGTCCTTACCGCGAGCGAATCCAGGCGGATGAGCGAGCGGAACCCGGAACTTGGTCGCTCAGCTCGCGGCGAGCGCGGCGGTGGGATCGGCGCCGTCGACCGCGATCGCCTTCAGCGTCGCCGCGAGGCGCTCGACCGTTCCGACCACGACCCTGGCCGCATGGAGGAGTCCGGCATCGGAGTAGGCGTTATCGAGCGCGGGGAGCGTGACGCGGAACAGGACCTCTCCGGTGTCGCGGTTCACGACCCAGGTCCCCATGTACGACGTGCCGTTCAGTTGCGAAGTCGCATCGATGAGGGCCATCCGGCGACCCGCGGGCACCACGACGGGCAGCCGCACGAGAAGCATCAGCATGCCGCGGTCCGGCTGCGGTAGCAGCAGGAGGGGAGCGGGCTGGCCGAGGATCGTGTAGTCGATCGCCAGCTGGCGCAGCTCGACGTTGGATCGGTAGGTGTACTGCTGCCGGTCGCACCAGGCAACGAGGTGCTCGAACGTGAGCGAGAAGCGCTTCGGGTCTTCGGTCTCGCTCGCCATCGGATCAAAGATGCCAGGGATTGCACTGGCGATGCGGGTCGTAGCGCGCTTTCAACGCTCGCCACGCAGCCCAGGCCAGCTCGCCGTACTGCACGGCCGGCCAGCGCGCGTCGGTCGGCTCCACACCCCCCGCGTGGATCCCGGCCCCGGCCCGGACCGCGTGCCCGGCCAGCTCGCGAAGCCAGGCCGCGATGCGCGTCGCCTCGTCCTCGTCGCTCGCGTGCGGTTCGAGCGACACCAGCAGGCAGGGGCCACCGGCCGCGCGCAGGGCGAGCGGGAACGCCGGGTTCGGTGCCACCACGGCGATCGCGATCCCGTCGCGTAGCCGCGCCGGCAGGCCGGTCGCACGGACCGCCGCATCGATGTCGCTCCACAGCGATTCCGCGCGCGCCAGCGGGAGGATCAGGTGCAACGCCGGTGCACGCGCGCGGGCGACCGGCGGGCTCCGGGGGGCGGCGCGTTCGCGCTCCACGAGGTTCGTGAGCATCGGTTCGCTGGCCGCCGTCGCTCCGGGCAGAATTGCCGGAGGCGCCGCACTCACGCCCGTGGCGGGCACGCCGAGCACGACCGAGATCGGATTGGGCCCGCCCACCCGGCGCCAGAAGAGCCGCGCCCGGGCGAACGGCAGCGTCGAGCGCCATGCTTCCACGAGTGCCAGGTACGCGCCCAGGGACGGCAGCGCGTAAGCCCGCGTCGCTACCGTCGTCGGCCACGACGCCACCGCGAGCGTGGCCTCGGCGATCACGCCGAGCTGCCCGCGGCCGCCCAGCATGTACTGGAACAAATCGTCGCTCGGGTGGGTGCGATGACGGGATCCATCTGCGGCGATCACGACGAGCTCGCGCACGTGATCGATCGCGAGGCCGAAGCGATGCGAGGTGTCGCCAGCCCCGCCGGTCGCCAGCGTCGCACCGACCGTGGCGCGGAGAGCATCGGGCAGCACGACGGGCCTCCGCCGATCGCGCGCGAGGTACTCGAAGAGCTCGAACCACGTCACACCCGCCTCGACGGTCACCTCGTCGCCGCGGTCGCTGCGGATGCGCGAGAGGCCTGCGGTCTCGATCGTGACCGCACCGGGGCTCGGCGGGAGCCTGGACTCGAACCCGCGGCCGCCCCGGACGACCCAGCGCTCGCCCGTCGCCTGCAGCGCGATCACGGCGTCTGCGAGCTCAGGCGACGAGCGCGGGCGGACCACGCGCTCCAGGCCGGTCGCCTCGCCGTCCGGCACGGTCACCCGCGGGCCCTCACACGTAGTGCGCGAACGCCGAGGCGTCGGCTCGAACGGGCCCACGGCCGCCGGGCTGAGGTACCGGCTCGACCGTCGTCGCCAGGGCGAGGAGTCGCGCCTGCACGTCCGGATCGGGCTCGCCGTAGGCGTCGGCCTGCAGCGCGTAGGTGTACGGAGCGCTCGCGAACACCACCACGTCGCGATGGACCACGCCCGCGCTTGCCGCGTCACCACCCACGGCGAGGCCCGCGAGTGACCAGTGCCAGCCCACGAGCCCGTCTCGGCCCTCGGCGCGCGTCGGACCCCTCACGGTCTCGAGGTCGCCCGGTTCGATCAGGGAGCGGGCGATCGCATCGGCGTCCTCGTGGGTCGGATTCGCCGGGTAGACGACGATGGTCGCCGAGCGCGCGGGGAAGTCGGCAGGAAACCAGCGCGTCACGAGCCCCGTGGCGTGCCCGCGCCAGTGGTGCGGCGGGGTGTAGTAGTAGCGACGGGGCCGGATCCCCAGGCGCAGCACGATGCCGTGGGCGAAGTCGAGCGCGCGCGCGTCGTCGGTCGTGGTGCCCACGGCGAGCAGGTCCATGGCGTGACACGTGTCGTCGCCGACCACCATGGCGATGGTCCGCCGCGCCGGCTCGCCGAGCCAGGAGCCCTCCGCGATCGCCGCGTAGGCGTGCTCGCCCTCGCGCGTCGCGAACCGAGGCAGGCGGGAGACCGCGCGCACCACGAAGTCGGGACGCTCGCGGAGGATGTCATCGACGAGCCGACCGAACGGTCGGAGTGGCGCGATGTGCATCCGCGACCAGAGCTGCAGCCTCCGGTCGGGGCTGACGAAGATGTCCGCTCCTGCCCCTGATTGGCGGAGCCATCCCTGCGGCGGCGCGATCACGGCGCGGTCACAGCTCCGCCAGGGCGACGATCGCGGGCTCGAAGACGGGTGCCGCCGTCAGCAGCGCGTGCCGGATCCGCGCGCGCGCGTCCTCCGGAGCAGCGGCGGGCAGCTCTGCCGTGGCGTGAAGCGCACGATCGAGCACCGCGTAGAAGGCGTGGATGCGCCACGCTCCCTCGATGCGCGTCTCGACGAACGTCACAGCCCAGCCCTCTGTGCGCGTGTGCAGCTCGGCGGGGACACCGATCGGCTCGCCGCGGACCCGGCTCGAGCACCAAGCCACCCAGTCTGGCGGCAACGTGCAGGCGGCGCCGACGACGATCGGGACCCCTGCGCCACGCACGTCGAGCCTCATCGCGTCCAGATGGTACCAACCCACTTCACGGCGCTACCAGATATGCGGCAGCTCGATCTTTGGTAGTTCGAGCTTCGGCAACGAATTCCACGCGTTCGAGATGCCGGTTCCGACCGTCGAGACTCCGTCAGCGATCCCGTGCCCGACCGTCGAGAACCCGTTCCCCACGACCGCCGCCCCGTCGGATACTGCCTGGTTCACGTTCACGTTGGTACCGAACGCGTTCACGTTGACATTGCCGCCGGCGACCGAGAAGCCAACGCCTTTGTCGCCGCCGAGCTGGGCGTTCGCCGTGCCGTTCTGCAGGTTCACGCCGGCGTTCGCCTGCGCCCACTCCGGGGCGGTCAACGTCGTGCCCCCGAGGTTCATCGTGCTGCCCGCGAGCGAGACGTTGCCGTTCATCGCGCCCTGCTTCGCATCGATGGTGCCGCCGCCGTTCGCTTTCAGGTCGAACCCGGCGTCGGGCAGCGCGAAGTCCGTGCCGAGCACGTTCACATGCGCGTTCTTCATCGCCTGCCCGTAATGCGCGTTCGTGAACGTGCCGTTCGCGGTGCCGTCGAGAAGGTCATAGTTCCCGCTCGCGTGATCGACGCCGCCGCTGGCCTTGTAGTCGCCGCGCACGCCCGCGAGCTCTTGGCCGTCCCAGGACAGGCCGCCGTGGGCATTCTTGACATCCAGGAGGTCGAGGTTCGCGCCATCGATCGAGCTCGTGCCCTTCGTGCCGAACTTCTCCGTGTGCGATTGCATGTGCCCGATGTTGAGGTCGAGCACGTTGAGCTTGTCGGCGCCGGCGGTCATCCCGAGGTCGCCGATGGACTCGCTGCCGCTCAGCCCGTCGACACGCAGGCCGTGCGCCCCGACGTTGTCCGCGGCGACGTCGATGTTGCCCGTGCGAGCGTCGGCTTCGTACGTGGCCTTGCCGATGTCCACACCGCCGAAGGACGCTTGCTTCGCGCCGATCTCCGACTTGAAGAAGCCGTCGAGCGCGGTGCCTCCGACCTTCATGTCCTTGCCCTCGAGGTACCGATACTTCGCCTCGTCGACGTTCGCGTGGATGCCGTTCAGGTCGATGTTCGCACCCGCGTGCTTGGCGTGGAAGGAGTCGAACGAGCCTTCACCGAGCTCGAGGTCGGTGCTGCCGAGCGTCCCAAGGTTCTGCTTCGCGGACACTGCAGGCATGTACTTGCACTGCCCATCCTCGATGTACCCGTGCCCCTTCAGCGAGACGGTGCTGTAGTCGAGGTTGTCGCCGCTCGCGTAGAGCCCGCGGTCCCGCGTCAGCCCGGCCTGGAGATTGTCGCCGGACGCGTGGTTGATCCCGAGCTCGCCGATACCGAGGGAGCTGCCACCGCCCTGACCATCGGAGGCACCGATCCGGACGCCCTGGATCGATGTCGTGTTGTACTCGGCCTTATCCATCGTGGCCGCGATGCCGTTGTTGTCCTGGGTGACGTTGGTCTTCCCCAGCTCGAGGCCCTCGTTGAACTTGTCCATGTTGGCGGTGAGCTTGCTGCCGCCAGGCCCGTCGATGTGTGACTTGAAGTTGTTGGCGGACACGCCGCCGAACGACAGCGCCTCGAAGCCGCCCTGTCGCTTGATGTTGTCGCGGTCGCTCGTGTCGACATCGAGGAACGCCTTGGTGACGGAGTTCGTCGTGCCGATGTTCTCGAGGGTCGCGCCACCCGTCGTGTGAAACGCACTACCTTCCCCCACGTCGAAGTCGCCCGCGAGGTTTTTCGCGCGGATGCCCATGCCGTCGACGGACCCACCGACGCGCGCGTGATCCTTCGAGACGTCGAAGACACCGTCGCGAATCTGCGTGGTGTTCGAGATCTCTCCCGCGGACACGTTGACCTTCCCGATGCCGTCGATCTCTCGCGAGGCCTTCAGGTTGTCGATCTTCAGGCCGGCGAGGTCGGCCTGCGCGGTGTCGACGTACCCGCCGTCCTTGTCCTTCGGCGTACCGAAGCGACCGGCCACGGGATCATAGACCAGCGTGGCCTGCCCGGAGTTCCCGTACGCCACGGAGCCGACCGAGGCCTGGCTGCGATCTTTGCCGTCCGCCGACGACGTGGACACCGCTAGGTTCGACGACTGCAGACCGTCCGCGTAGGTGCCCTGGAGCGACCCCGCTCCGGTGTTCTGGTCGTACGATCCCTTCGCCGACATGTTGACGCCGTAGTCGACGGATCCGGCCTTGACGTTGCCGTTGCCCAGTACCGTGTTGGCCGACACGTCGACGCCCTCGACACCAACCGTGACGCCCGCCTTCGAGGCGCCGCGATAGACGCCGTTCTCCTCGCTGAACGTGGAGTCGACCTTCACCCGACCCGCGTAGGCGTTGTTCACGTCGGCGTTGACGTTGCCGTACCGCGTGTCGACGCCCGCGTTGGTGTGCCCGAGCCCGAGGGGCACGACGGTGCTGGAGATGCCGGCGCCGTGTTCGTCGCCCTTGTCGAACGTGTACGCGCTCGAGCCGACGCCGGAGTACACGTTCGTCGACGCACGCGCCTGCACGTCGGGGTTGCCCGCGACCACACCCACGGGTGCCACGCCACCGAACGCGGTGCTCGCCCCGACCTTCCGGGTGCCGTCCTCCTCCGTACCGCTCCAGTTGCTGACGCCGGCGCCGACGCCGAGGCCCGCGTGACCGCCGGTGTAGCCGCCGTCCTGGTGGGTCTTGACGGCGCTGCCGTGGACGCCGCCTCCGATCCCGCGCCAGTCCATGGGCCCGGCGAAGCCACCGACCAGCCCGCCGAGCAGGTCGTTGCCGTGCGACTGCGGGTGCAAGGACCCCGCGCCGGCGTCAACCTGCGTGTCGACGTGCCCCCCATCACTCGTGGGCGCGTGGTGAAACCACGACGCCGCCTGGCTCAGGTAGTCCATCAGGCTCATACCTGCATGCTACGGCGGCGGGGTTGAAATGCCTCCCCGCTAGGGCGCACTTAGACGCGGGTGGTCGAGCGTGTGCAACGACGTGACGTCGGCGAAGGTTTCGTCTTTTGTTTCGATGACGTAGATGTCACCCGGGCGCCCCTCTGTGGCCACCACGATCCGGTGCCGCCCCGGTTCGTACGTGTAGGTCCACAGGGGCCCGCTCCGCAGCGTGTAGACCCGCGCCACCGCGCGGTAGCGCTGCGCGGTGGGCGGCTGCTGCAGGGCGAGGCGCAGCGCCTGCAGGACCTCGGCGGTGGCCCACTCCCAGCGATCGAGGCGCGGCGTCGCATTGACCAGGAGCCTTCCGCGCGTGAACGAGACCGGGCCCGGCACCACCCCGACGTCGACGGTCACCTCGTCGGCCCCCGCGCGGCTGATCTCCGGGGCCAGGTAGCGAGCCTCCATGCGCGCCATGATCCGGGCGCAACCCTCGGCACTCGTTAGCTCGTGCTCGACGCAGTACCGGGCGCCACGCACCAGCTCGGCGTGCTCGCCGGCATCGAGGGTGGCGCCCCGCGCTTGCCCGAGCGCAGCGGCGATGCACGAGTCAAAGGCGGGGTCGCCGTCGTAGAGCCACCTCGGCGCGCCGCCGATGCTCCCGAGCGCGGTTGTCACTTCGGCGCGAAGTGCCGCGGCATCGGGGAGGGAGTGCGGCGTCGACATGGGTCCTTTGCAGCCGGTCAGGTAGAGCAGGGCGAGCCACCTGGCTCGGAGCGGCATCCCGCGACGATACTCGATCGTCGACGCCACCGCGCTCAGCTGAACTTGATCGTGCGGTAGCCGAACAGCCGCACGCGCTTCGCGTAGAGGTCGAGCAACAGCAGGCCGAGCACGCCGAGCAGCACGTACGGCCAGAGGTCCTTCGTGTAAGCCATCTTCTCGCCGCCCGCATCCCACAGCTTCGCGGGCTCGGCCTGGTCCATGCCCGCCGAGACCTGCGCCGCATGCTTCAGCGGCTCGAGGTCCGGCGTCGTGCGCAGGTACTCGAGCGGGTAGGACAGGGCGACCGAGCCCAGTGACTCCGCGACCGTCTTGCCCGCGCGCTTGTGCACGGCCTTCAACAGATAGCTGCCGTACTTCTGGATCCGGAAGTCCGCGGTGTAGCGGCCCGCGGCGGTCTGGTCCATCGGCACGGTCTGCGTGACCTTGTTCGTCGCAGGATCGATCACCTCGAGATCGGTATCGAGCTCGTTCACGAACTTGTCGCCCGCGTCGATCGCGTCGACCGTCACGAGCGCACGGCCATCGGCGACTTTCGCCGTGAGCTCGTAGCTGTCGTAGACCTTGCGTCGCATCGACGACCGCACCACCTGAGCCCAGAACTTCGGATAGCCGCCCCAGCGGATCCAGTCGACCGACCAGCGGTTCTTCACGTCCGAGGTCCAGGCCACCGACGTGCCTGCGCCGTAGCGCCAGCGCGCGAGGATCGGCTCCCCGAGATCCGAGATCAGGATCACCTCGCCGGTCGGCTTCGGCTTCGTGGTCACGTATCCGCGCAGGGGCGGCGCGGAATCGACGTTGGTGCCCTCGATCGCCTCCACCTGCTTCGCAACCCGCACCTTCACGACGTCCTCCACGAGCTGGCTCTTCTGCGCCTCCTGGGTCTCCTTCATGAAGATCTTCGGCAGCGCGCCGATGTCCTCGACCATGTAGAGCCGGCCATCGCCCGCATCCGCGATCATCGACAGCAGATTGCGGTCGGCGCCCTGCACCCCGACGCACGACACCGTGATCCGCGCGCTGCGCATGTCCGCGACCAGCTCCGCGATGCCATCGCTCGGCGCCTCGCCGTCGGAGAGGAGGATCACGTGCTTCACCTTCGCGTTGATGCCCTGCAGCGCGTCGAACGCCTCCTTGAGCCCCGGGAAGATGTTCGTCCCGCCGCCGTACGTGAGCCGCGCGATGTCGTTCGAGATCCGCATCCGGTTCGCCGCGCGCTGCGGCCGCACGTAGACCGTCGCCTCGCTGTCGAACGCGATCACCGTGATGTAATCGTTGGGCGAGAGCACCTCCGCCGTCACGCGCGCCGACTCCTTGGCTGCCTCGAGCTTCGGGCCCTGCATGGAGCCGGACTTGTCGATCACGAGCGCGAGCGCGATGTCCGGCTGCTCCTTCATCTTCTCGGAGTCGAAGCGCACCGGCAGGATCTGCTCCATGCGCGTGCCCTGGTAGCCGCCGGAGCCGAACGAGTCCTCGCCGCCCGCCATCACGAGCCCGCCGCCGAAGGTGTGCACGTAGCTGTCGAGCGCCTGCATCTGCGCCGCCCCGACGAGGTGCGCCGGCACGTCCGACACGAGCACGAGATCGAACTTCTCGAGCTCCTTGGCGGTCGATGGCAGGCCCGCGGGGCCGCGCACGGTCACGTCGATGTTCTCGTGCTCGAGCGCCTTCTGGAGATAGCTCGCGCTCCCGGGCTCGCGCAGCACCCCGCCCTCGACGTACAGGATGCTCGGCTTGCCCTTCACGGGCGCCGTCGTGACCGCCTCGTTGTTCGCCTTTTCGGTGTCGTGCTCGAACTTGCCGAGTCGCAGCTTGTAGGTGGTCGCGCCGGCGCGTTTCGCGTCGGACTTGAACTTCACGAGGTTCTTGCCCTCGCGCAGGTCGACCGTTTTCGCCGACTCGAGCGGGTTTGGGAACTCGTCCTGTTGCAGCGTCAGCGTCGCCTTCTGCGCCTCGGTCGACCACACCTCGGCGGTCACCTCGAACGGCTGCCCGACCTTGATCTCGTCCGGGGCGGTGAGGCCGACCACGCGGATCTCGCTGGTCTGGTCCTGATCGAACGTCCGCCACGAGACCTTCACGCCGAGATCCTTGGCCCGGTACGCCTCGATCGCGACATCCCCGACGGTCTGGTTGCCGTCGGTGACGATCACCATGTGGGGCACGTAGCCGTCGGGGTAGAGCCCGTATGCGAGCTGCATGGCGGCCTGGATGTCGGTGCCGGCGCCGGCACCCGCGTGGCGGGCGATCGCCGCGGACAGTGCCGTACCCGTGGACGCGCGCGCGACCGTGGGCTTCTCCGCGAACGTGACGAGCTGCAAGTTCCCGGTGCCCGCGGCCTTGGCAATGTCGTCGACATACGCCTTCGCCGCGGCGAGCTGCTTCTCCGACACCGAGTCCGACACGTCGACGAGCACGACGGTCGAGACCTTGCTCTGCGTGGTGATCCAGCTCGGACGGGCGAGGGCGATCGCGATCGTCGCGATCACGAGGGAGCGCAGCACCGACTGCACGATCTGCTGCGCGAGCGAGAGGTCGGTCAGCGAGAGCACGCGCAGCAAGAAGAAGGCCGGGACGATCGACACCAGCAGGAGCCACTGCGGCGCGAGCAGATCGACCGGCTTGTCGAGGCCTGGCAGCCCGACGAGATGGATGCTCGTCCGCCCGTCGATCCACGCCGTGACGCCGAGATAGATCCCGATGCACGCCGCCGCCGCGAGCGCGATGCGCACGATCGAGCCGAGCGAGAACAGTGACTTGAGCCAGGAGCGTTCGGACATGGCGAGCTACACCGTGATGCGGCGGTGATAGGTGACCCACTCCATCACGACGAGACCCATCGCGAGGAGGACGAGGTAGATCCAGAGCTTCGTGCTGTGCGAGATGGCGAACTGCTCGGGCGTCTTCAGCTGCTGCCCGCCGAGCGTGAGGCTCGTCGATGGCGCGATGTCGCTCTCCTGCGGTGACGCGAGGTTCGCGGCGAGCTCGACGTGCGCGAGCGCGGTGCCAGCAGGCGCAGGCGCTGGCGCTGGCGCAGGCGCAGGCGCTGATTGCGGAGCGGCGGGCGCGGCGGCGGGCATCACCGCGAGGTCGTAGTAGCCGACGCGGTCGCCGTAGAACGTGGCCAGGCCATCGATCACGGGCGTGCGCGTCACGGTGCCATCCGGGCCCGTGACCTCCGCATCGGACGCGCCCTGCACGCCATCGAGCGGGACACGCTCGCGAACGCCGGTCGGGTAGGTCGTCAGCAGGTCGCTCTGATCACCCGCGAACCAGTCGAGCGCGTTCACGAGCATCATCGGGAACGCGACGCGTAGCGGCAGGTCGGTCGCGCTCTCGCGGCCCTCCGCCGGGAGGGAGAACCCGACGGCGAGCACCTTGCGGCGACCATCGCGCTTCGCGACGATCAGCGAGCTGCGCACCGACCAGGCGAGCGTGGACTCGCCCTTCTTCGCATCGGGCGCGAACGTGCCGCTCTTGTCCATGTACACGTCCGACATCGTGATCCACCGCATCACGGGGTGGTTCTCGTCGAGCTCGGTGATCCGCGGCGCGGCGAGCTCACCGCCGAGCGCGACGGGGCTGTTCGGGCCGGTCGGGTGGAAGTAGAGGAGGCTCGTCGGCGGCGCCGGCACCACGGCCGGCGTGTAGTCGTCGAACACGACCACGTCCATGCCATCGGCGTACGTGGGCTTCGCTTCGTAGTCGGCGGGCGAGATCTTCGTCGCGTCGACGTTGTCGTAGACGAGCATCGCGCCCTCGAGGAAGAGGTTGTCCGCGGTGACCATCAGGACCTTCTGCTTCTTGCGGGCCGGCAGCAGCGCGAACGCCTGGTCGTCGAGTGCGAACGCGTCGCTCCCACCGGTCCCCTCGAGCGGTCGCAGCGAGGCGCGCAGCCGGCTATCGGCGCTGCCCGGGAGCTTCGGATAGATCTGGCGGAGCCGCTGGCCCGGCGCGAGATCGATCGTCTTGACGTCGACGGCGGTGTCTCCGTTGTAGAGCGCGAGCTGGCGGTGGGCCGGCTCCGTGCCGAAGTTCTGCACCTCGATGTAGACCTCGTACGCCGCCTTGTTCGCGATGTAGCGGCGCACGTTGAAGGCGATGATGCCGACGTTGTCGCTGCGCCTGCCGACGGGGAGGTACCGCACGTCGATGCCCGTCAGGTCAGCGGCCGCGAGGTTCTTCACCACCTCGGCGGTCTTGCTGTCCTTCGAGGCCGCGCCCGAGCCCGGGCCCGCCGCCCCCGACGGCACCGCCGCCGCCTGCGCTGCATCCCACGTCACCAGGCCGAGGGCGGCCTCGGGGAACGCGCCATCCGACACGAGCACGGCGAGCGGATTCTTGCGGTCGCGCAGCGCATCCGCGGCCGCGCCGAGCGCACGGGTGAGGTCTGCCGGGGTGTCGCTCGCCTGGATTCCGTCGATGATCTTGTCGAGCACGGGTCCGTCACCCGTGAAGCGCGACATCGGCGTGGCCTGGCCATCGACCTTCACGATCATCGCGATGTCGCCGCCGCCCATCGAGTCGATCAGCCCCTTCGCGCGCGCCTTGGCGGCATCGAGCCGGCTCTGCGTGCCCGCCGCGTTGCCGTCCATCGTCTTCATGGAGGCGCTCGCGTCGATCAGCACCACGACGTTGCGCGCCTCCCGATCGACCGCGCCGAGCGTCGGATCCATCACCGCGAACAGGATCAGCGCGAGGATCGCGAGCGCGAGCAGCAGCGAGATCAGCCGCTTCAGCTGCTTCCACAGCGAGTTGGCGTCCTTCTGCTCGAGCACGCGCTTCCACAGCGTGGAGAACGGCACCTCGAAGCGGCGCCGCCGCATCTTGATGATGTACGCGCCGATCGCCAGCACGGCCGCGCCGATCGCGACGTAGAGCAGGGCGCCGGAGCCGAGCGGTCCGAGGAGGCTCATCGACTGCTCACCGTAGGAAGCCGCCGGACCGGAAGATCTTCATCACGAGCTGATCGAACGGGATCCCCGTGTGCGTGCGAAAGAACGGCATCGCGTACTTCGTGCAGTAGGCCTCGAGCTGCTTGCAGTAGGCCTCGTGCGCCGCCGTGTACTGCTGCAGCAGCGACTTCGTCACCGTGACCTCGCGCGTGTCACCGGTCTCGCAGTCGACGAGCGCCAGATCCCCGTGCAGGTTCGGGGCGGCCTCCTTCTGGTCGTAGACCTGGAGCACGAACGGCTCGAACTTGTTGTAGCGGAGCGTGTTGATGCCCTGCTCGAAGCCCTCCGGGTCGTAGAAGTCCGAGATCACGACCGCGAGCCCGCGCCGCTTGTTCTGCGTCACGAAGTCCTTCATGCACTCGGCGAGCTCGGTCTTGCCGCCCAGATCGCACGTCCGCAGGAAGTCGAACACCCGGAAGATCCGGTTCTTGCCGCGCGACGGGGGCAGGCGCCCGATGATCCGGTCCGAGAACGGGATGATCGCGACGCGGTCGAGGTTCGCGAGCCCCACGTACGAGAGCGCGGCGCCGACCTGCATCGCGTAGTGCAGCTTCGGGAGCGGCGAGCCGATGCCCATCGAGTCCGAGACATCCACGAGGATGTAGATGTGGAGATCCTCCTCCTCCTCGAAGAGGCGCAGCAGCAGCTTGTCGAGCCGACCGTAGAGGTTCCAGTCGATGTAGCGAAAGTCGTCGCCGCGCTGGTACGTCCGGTGATCGGCGAACTCGATGCCCGAGCCGACCTTGCGCGTGCGGCGCTCGGCGCGCAGGTTGCCCGCGAAGACCTTGCGCGACACCATGTGCAGGTGCTCGAGCGTCTTCAGGAACCGCTCGTCGAAGAGCTCCGAGCGGTCCGCCGCCGCCTTCGTGCGGGCGCTCGAGATCGCCTTCAGCTTCGTGAAGCTGCTGCCGGCCGTGGCGGCCATCGCGCCTAGCCGGCTTCCTTCGTGGACTTCAGGATCTCGGCGATGATCGCGTCGGGCTCGATGCCCTCGGCCTCGCCCTCGAAGTTCATGATCAACCGGTGGCGGATCGCCGGTGGCGCCACGTAGCGGATGTCGTCCATCGACACCGCGTAGCGACCCTCGAGCAGCGCGCGGATCTTCGCGGCGAGGATCACGGACTGCAACCCACGAGGGGACGCGCCGTAGCGCAGGAAGCGCTTGCTCATCGGCGTCGCCTCCGTGTTCTCGGGGTGCGTCGCGAGCACCACGCGCACCGCGTAGTCCTGGATCTGCCGCGCGAGCGGGACCTTGCGCACGAGGTCACGCATCTCGACGATGCGCGACTTGTCGATCACCGCCTTGGGCTTCGGCACGTCGTCGGTCGTCGTGCGGTCGAGGATCGTGTGGAGATCCTCGCGCTTGGGGTACTGGACGATCAGCTTGAAGAAGAAGCGATCGAGCTGCGCCTCCGGAAGCGGGTAGGTGCCCTCCATCTCGAGCGGGTTCTGCGTGGCGAGCACGAAGAACGGCTTCTCGAGCTTGTAGGTCTGCTTCGCGACGGTGACCGACGCCTCGCTCATCGCCTCGAGCAGCGCGGACTGCGTCTTCGGCGTCGCGCGGTTGATCTCGTCGGCGAGGACGATGTTCGCGAACACCGGCCCTTTGCGGAACTCGAACGCCTTGCCACCCTGCTGCGTCTCGTCGATGACCGTCGTGCCGATGACGTCGGCCGGCATCAGGTCGGGCGTGAACTGGATGCGCGAGAACTGCAGGCTCATGGTCTCGGCGAGCGTGCGCACCAGCATCGTCTTGCCGAGCCCGGGTACGCCTTCGAGCAACGCGTGACCTCCGGCGAGCATGCACGTGAGGACGCCGTCGACGACTTCGCGGTTGCCGACGATGGCTTTGCCGATCTCGGAGCGCAGCGCGGCGATGCTGGCGCGGAAGCTGTCTACCTGCGCGCGCACGTCGGCGGCGTCGTGCCCGTCGCCCGTCGGGATCCCAGCTGCGTTCTCGGTCATGTCGTTCGTGATCTTTCGGTGGGGTACGTGCACGTGCAGACGCGAGCGAGGCTGCCCGCCGTCGCCGTGGTTCGAGTGGTGCGTGTGCGTGTGCGTCTGCGTGTCATTGCTGATCGCGCGGGCGGATGAGCTGAAAATAGCGGCGAACGTAGAAGCGGTAGCCGCCGGGGATCTCGTCCTTGTTGAGCGCTTCCTCTGCGACCGTGTGGTACTCGCGGTACACCTTCGTGTAGCCGCGGTTGGCGAACCCGCGCTCCGCCGCGCCTTGAATGACCTCGCTGCGGCTAGAGCCTTGGCCCGTGTCCTGACCGGCGACCTGCGTGTCTTGCGTGCCGACCTTCGGGTTGGTGGCGCCACCTTGGACGTTCGAGTCGTGGCCGCTGCCCGCACCTTGGCCCGCGCCCTTGCCGCTGCCGCCTTGGCCTTGGCCCTGACCCTGCGTGATCATCAGAATTTTTTCGCCGTTGGGACCGACGACCCAGAGCTCGCTCTTGCCGCCGCCCTGCCCGCCTTGACCCTGGCCTTGGCCCTGTCCCTGGCCGCCCTGACCTTGCTGACCGCCTTGGCCCTGTTGTCCTTGGCCCTGACCCTGTTGTCCTTGGCCCTGACCCAGA
>JAYSYE010000152.1:0-19593 GCA_043716635.1 Deltaproteobacteria bacterium
AAGATCACGTCGGAGCAGGCGCTCGAGGCCTCCGGCGACCCGGAGTACGAGGCGCGCCGGCAGATCGCGAAGGCCCACAACGAGGTCCTCTATCGCGAGAGCGGCCAGGACGCGACCGGTCCGGGCGGCAACGGTGGCGCCGGGGGCGACGGCAGCTCGGGCGAGCGCGGCGGGAGCGGCGGCCGGGGGCGACGGCAGCTCGGGCGGGGCCGGCGGCAGCGGTGGCACCGTCGAGGTCGTGTACGAGGGGGCGTTCGCGCAGCTGCGCGAGCTGATCGGCACCGACGTCCACGGGGGCGCGCCGGGCAGTGGGGGCTCGGGAGGCTACGGCGGCCAGGGCGGGGGCACGGACGCCGAGAAGGACCGCGACGAAGGGGCGACCGGCGCGCAGGGACCCGACGGTCCGGGCGGCGGACAGGAGGGTCCACCGGGCCGCGCATCGGTGAGAGCGGGAAGCGTCGCGGCGCGGTTTCGCGGCCTGGCCGGGGTGAATCTGGTCACGGCGGTCGGCGCAGCGCCGGGGCCCGTACCCTCGCGACCGAGCGGGCGGCGCAGCGGGCAATCGAGCGGGCGCTGACGCGGATCGAGCCACGCGGAGCAGCCGCGCGAGCCAGAGACGCCGCACCGGGTGACCGAGCAGGCGCAGCCACCCCGCACGTCGCACCCTGACCGGGTCCGCGTGCGCCACGTACGCAACGTAACCACATTCGGATGGACGGCGCACTTCTTGTGTGAGTGATGGGCAGCCGGTAGTGTCGTCCGCGATGAGCGAGACTGCCCCTGATTTTGCCGCTATCAAGACCAAGCAGCAGGGCGCCTGGTCGACCGGTAACTACGCCGTCGTCGGGACCACGCTGCAGATCGTCGGCGAGGAGCTCTGCGAAGCACTCGATTTGCGCTCTGGCTCGCGCGTGCTCGACGTCGCGGCCGGTAACGGCAACGTCACCCTCGCCGCCGCCCGCCGCTTCTGCGACGTGACGTCCACCGACTACGTGCCGTCGTTGCTGGAGTCCGGAAAGAAGCGCGCCGAGGCCGAGGGGTTCGAGGTGAAGTTCCAGGAAGCCGACGCGGAGAACCTCCCGTTTGGCGACGCCGCGTTCGACGTAGTGGTGTCGACCTTCGGCGTGATGTTCACGCCCGACCAGTTCAAGTCGGCGTCGGAGCTCGCGCGCGTTTGCAAGCCGGGCGGCAAGATCGGGCTCGCGAACTGGACCCCCGAAGGTCTCATCGGCCAGCTCTTCAAGACGATCGGCAAGTACTTGCCACCGCCCGCCGGCGTGAAGTCGGGCGCGCTGTGGGGCACCGAGGCGCATCTGAACCAGCTGTTCGCGAATACGGGCAACGTCAAGGTCACGAAGAAATTCTTCAACTTCCGTTACAAGAGCGCAGCGCACTTCATCGAGATCTTCCGGACGTTCTACGGCCCGATGAACAAGACGTTTGCCGCGCTCGCCTCCGACCAGGCGAAGCAGGACGCATTCGCGAGCGATCTGAAGGGGCTGCTCGACAGCGGCAACAAGGCTGGCGACTCGTCGCTGGTGGTCCCGAGTGAGTATCTCGAAGTCGTCATCGAGCGCCGCTAGGAGCGCTCGGCCCGTGCGCCCCTGTCGGGGGATGCTGGTGCTGACCGTGCTCGCTGTCGCCGCCTGTCGCGGTGATGCGCCGCGCCGCGCGCCGCCTGTGCCGGTCGCGTCGGGGGTGCCGGTCGCGCCGGTCGTGCCCGACGCTGCGGTTCGCGCGGCCACCTGGTATCGCGCGGTGATCCGGTCCGCGGACGGCACCGAGGTTCCGTTCTTCCTGGGGTTCGATCCCGCGGCGCACGGTGGAGAAGCCATCTTCAAGGCAGGCAGCCACGAGGTCCGCACCGGCGCGACCTTCGATGGTGAGACCCTGGATGCCCCGATGGCCGTGCACCAGACTGCCGTGCATGGTTCGGTCGGCCCCACCGGTACGCTCAGCGGAACGTTCTCCACGTCGTGGAAGTCGTGGGGGGCGTCGTCACTGCCGTTCGAAGCGCACCTGGTCTCGGCACCTGCCCTCGGAGCGCTCGACCCGCTGATGCCGCTGCCGGGTCAGCCCGCCGAGCCGCCGCTCGACCTCGGCGAGCCTCGCACCGTGTGGCGCATCGCGATGGCGGAATCGGGTGCGGGGAGGCTCGTCCTGACGCAGCACGCGCCCGGCGAGCTCGAGGGAGTCATCGCGTTCGACACCGGGAACCGCGTCGACCTGGCCGGCACGGCGCGCGGCCACCGGGTCGCGCTCACCGGGTTCGATGGCACGGCCGGCTACCGGCTGGAGCTCGACCTCGACGCGGCGAGCACGCATGCGCGAGGGCACTGGATCGCGGGGCACCGCCTCGACTGGCGCGAGGACTTCACCGCGCGTCGGGGCCCGGATTTCGAGCTCGCGGAGAAGACGAAGGCCGCCTCGAAGCGCGCGGTGATCACGCTGCCCGACCTGCCCGAGCTGCGAGCGCTCCCCGCCGGACCGCTCGTCGTCGAGCTGGCGGGCAGCTGGTGCTCCACGTGTCGATCCGCCGCGCCGTTCCTGGTCGCACTCGAGCGGGACTACCACGCTCGCGGCCTCCAGATGGTCACGCTGCTCTACGAGCTCACGGGCGACCCGGCGACGGATGCCAAGCAGGTCGCGACGTTCCGGCAGACGTACGGCGTGACGTGGCCGGTCGTGGCGGTTCCCGGCGACGTCGACCACTTCGCGGAGATCATCCCTGGGGGCCTCCGCGACGTGGACCCGGGCGGCTTCCCGATGATGCTGTTCCTGGCTGCCGACCGCACCCTCGTGGGCCTCCATGCAGGGTTCCCGGGCGCGACGGACACCGTCGACCGCGCCCACGCGGAGGCCACGATCCGCGCGACCGTGGACCGGCTGCTCGGCGCGCCTCTGCGGTAACCGGTGGATCGAGGCCGCGCTTGCCCCTGAATCAGAACGCGATCTCGCCGCGCGCGCGACGCTCGAGCATGACGAGCCCCGCGTAGATCACGTCATTCGTGGGTGTCGGCACCCCCGCGGCCGCTCCGAGCCTGATCACCGCACCGTTCAGGTCGTCGAGCTCCGACGGCTTGCCGTCGATGATGTCGCGCTGCATCGACGAGGTTCCGCCGGCCGGCAGGTTGTCGACGAAGGTCGTCGTCCTGTCGACGATGGTCGGCGGGCACGCGACGACGCCTGCGGTCGCCGGGGCAGCGGTGGCGGTCGCAGTGCTCGCCAAGAAGTCGCCGTGCTGACGATCGACCTTGAGCCCTGATCCCTGGATGGCGCGCAGGTGCTCACCGCGCGCGATGAACACCACGTCGTGCCCCGCCTCGGCCAGACGCGCGCCGAAGTACCCGCCGGCTCCACCGGCGCCGAAACTTGCGAATCCTGCTTCCCCGAGCTCGAGCAGTCTGCACCTGCCGCTCGACCCTCAGGGCTGGTACAGCCACACGCGCAGCAGCGACAGCAGCTGGTCGGCGTCGACCGGCTTCGTGATGTAGTCGGACGCGCCGGCCTCGAGGCACTTCTTGCGGTCGCCCTTCATCGCCTTGGCCGTCAGCGCGATCACTGGCAGCTCCCTCCACTCGGGGCGCTCGCGGATCTTCCGGACGGCCTCGTAGCCATCCATCTCCGGCATCATGATGTCCATCAGGACGACATCGATCGTGGAGTCCTCCTCGAGCTTCGTCAGTGCGCGCCGTCCGTTCTCGGCGTACTGCACGTGCATCTTGTGGCCCTCGAGCAGGGATGTCAGCGCGAAGATGTTGCGCAGGTCGTCGTCCACGACCAGCACGCGGCGCTCCACCAGCTGCGGATCGCTCTTCGCGATGCGCCGCAGCACGCGCTGCTTGCGCTCGGGCAGGTTCGCCTCGACGCGGTGGAGGAACAGCGTCGTCTCGTCGAGGAGCCGCTCCATCGTCGTGACGTCCTTGATGATCACGGTCTGCGCGAGACCGTGCAGCCGCTGCTGGTCCTCGGGCGTGAGCTCGCGGCCCGTGTACACGATCATTGGCAGGCGGCGGTGCCGCGGGTCGGCCTTGATGCGCTCGATCAGGTCGAACCCGCTCATGCCCGGCAGCTTGAGATCGAGCACCACGCAGTCGTAGGTGGTCTCGCTCAGCGACTGCAGCGCGCCTTCGCCCGACGACACGGTCGTGGTCTGCACATCGCCATCGCCGATGAGATCCGTGATCGCCTGGCTCTGGATCGCGTCATCCTCGACCACGAGCAGCTGCTTCACCCGCCGCTCGACGAACTCGCGGATCTCCTTGAGCCCGGACATCAGGTGCTCCTGCGTGACCGGCTTCTGGAGGAAGCCGAGCGCGCCGCTCTGGAGACTGCGGTGCTCCTCGTCGAGCCCGGACACCACGTGCACGGGGATGTGGCGGGTTGCCGGATCGTGCTTGAGGCGGTCGAGCAGCACCCACCCGTCGATGTCCGGCATCCTCAGATCCAGGGTGACCGCATCCGGTTTCACCGTGCGCGCGAGCTCGAGTGCCTGCGCGCCGCTCGACGCCACCACACCCTTGAAGCCCGACTGGCGCGCCAGCTCGAGCATCGTCATCGCGAATCCGGGGTCATCCTCGACCAGGAGGATCACGCGATCCCCCGGTTGCACCGAGTCGTAGTCATCCGGGATCGACTTAGCGAGGGGCGCGTCCGCGGTGCCATCGCGCACGATCGCGACGGTCTCCGTGACCGGGCCATTGCCGGTGGTGCCGCTGTCGACCGCCGCCGCGAAGTGCGACACCGGCGCCGACTGCCCCGTATCGAACGTGGCCGCCGCCGCCGCCGACACCCGGGCCTGCTGCTGCGTGCGCACCTCGCGCGTCTGCTGCCGGTACATCGTCGGCAGGTAGAGCGTGAACGTGCTGCCGGATCCCGGCGTGCTCTCCACGCGGAGGTCTCCGCCGAGCAGGCTCGCGATCTCGCGCGAGATCGCGAGTCCGAGTCCGGTACCGCCGTACTTGCGACTCGTCGAGCCGTCCGCCTGCTGGAACGCCTCGAAGATGAGCCGCTGCTTGTCCTTCGGAATGCCGATGCCCGTGTCCGAAACGGCGAACCCGATCACGTCGGGCGCCGCACGGAACATCCGCAGCAACACCCGGCCCTTCTCTGTGAACTTCATCGCGTTGCTGAGCAAGTTCCGGAGCACCTGCCGCAGGCGCATGTCGTCCGTGTCGATCGTGGTCGGCAGGTCGGTGTCGAGCTCGACCGCGAACGCCAGCCCCTTCTCCTCTCCGACCTGGCGGAACGTCTGGTCGACGTAGTCGCGCAGGTTGCCGAAGCGCACCTGACCGACCTCGACCGCCATGGTGCCGGACTCGATCTTCGCGAGATCCAGGATCTCGTTGATGAGCGTCATCAGATCCGTGCCCGCCTGCCGGATCGTGTCGGCGTAGCGGATCTGCTTGTCCGTCAGGTTGCCTTCGATGTTGTCGGCCAGCTGACGCGACAGGATCAGCAGCGAGTTCAGCGGGGTGCGCAGCTCGTGCGACATGTTCGCGAGGAACTGCGACTTGTACTTCGACGTCAGCGCGAGCTGCTCCGCCTTTTCCTCGAGCTCCTGGCGCGCGAGCTCGACCTGCCGGTTCTTCTTCTCGACCTCGGCCTTTTGCTCCGTGAGCTGGACCGCCTTCTCCTCGAGCTCCTCGTTGGTCTGCTGCAGCTCGTCCTGCTGGCTGCGCAGCTCTTCCGTCAGGGTCTGAGACTGGCGCAGCAGCTCGTCCGTGCGCATGGTCGCTTCGATCGTCGCGATCACGATGCCGAGCGACTCGACCATCTGGTCGAGAAACGCGAGCTGGATGCCGCTGAACCGCTCGAACGATGCGAGCTCGATGACGCCTTTGACCTCGCCCTCGAACAGGATGGGCACCACCACGATCGCCAGCGGCGTGCTCTCGCCGAGCGCCGACTGGATCGACATGTAGTCCGTCGGCACCTTCGACAGCACGATGCGTTTGCCCTCGAGTGCAGCCTGCCCGACGATGCCCTGCCCGAACCGGAACGTGCTCGAGACGGCCTTGCGATCCTGGTACGCGTACGACGCGAACAGGCGCAGGATCGGGCCTTCCTCGTCGGTCTCCGTCATGTAGAACGCGCCGTGCTGCGCGTTCTCGAGCGGCGCCAGCTCGTTCAGGATCTGGCGTGCGACCGTCAAGAGATCGCGCTGACCCTGGAGCATCCGGGTGAACCGCGCGACGTTCGTCTTCAGCCAGTCCTGCTCCTGATTGACCTTCGTGGTCTCCGCGAGCGTGCGGATCATCTGGTTGACGGTGTCTTTGAGCTGCGCGATCTCGCCGCGCGCCTCGACGGTGATCGACCGCGTCAAGTCGCCCTGCGTGACCGCCGTGGCCACATCGCGCATCGCGCGGACCTGACCGGTGAGATTGCCGGCGAGCTCGTTCACGTTGTTCGTCAGATCGCGCCACACGCCGGCCGCGCCCGGCACGTCGGCCTGGCCACCGAGTCGGCCCTCGACACCGACGTCGCGCGCCACGCCGGTCACCTGCTCGGCAAACGTCGACAGCGTGTCGATCATCGAGTTGATCGTCTCGACCAGCGTGGCGATCTCGCCCCGGGCCGTCAGCGACAGCTTTCGCTCGAGGTCGCCGTTCGCGACCGCCGTGACGACCGTCGCGATGCCGCGCACCTGCTCGGTCAAGTTACGAGCCATGAGGTTCACGTTGTCGGTCAGCTCGCGCCACGTCCCCGCGACGCCGCGCACTTCCGCTTGCCCACCGAGCACGCCATCGATGCCGACCTCGCGGGCGACACGCGTCACCTCGGAGGCGAACGAGCCGAGCTGATCGACCATCGTGTTGATCGTGTTCTTCAGCTGGAGCAGCTCGCCGCGCACCTCGACCGTGATCTTGCGCGTCAGGTCGCCGTTCGCGACGGCCGTGGTCACCTCCGCGATGTCGCGCACCTGGATGGTCAGGTTCGATGCCATCTGGTTGACGTTGTCGGTCAGCTCCTTCCACGTGCCGGCGACGCCGCGCACCGCGGCCTGGCCACCGAGCTTGCCCTCGACGCCGACGTCGCGCGCGACTCGCGTCACCTCGTCGGCGAACGAGCTGAGCGTATCGACCATCGTGTTGATGACGTTCTTGAGATCGAGGAGCTCGCCGCGAACCTCGACCGCGACCTTCCTCGTCATGTCACCGCGCGCGATCGCCGTGGCGACCGCCGAGATGTCGCGTACCTGGTTCGTCAGGTTCGACGCGAGCTGGTTGACGTTGTCCGTCAGCTCCTTCCACGTCCCGCGCACACCCTCGACCGACGCCTGCCCGCCGAGCTTGCCCTCCGTGCCGACCTCGCGCGCGACGCGCGTCACCTGGTCGGCGAACGCCGAGAGCTGATCGACCATCGTGTTGATCGTGAGCTTCAGCTCGAGGATCTCGCCCTTCGCATCGACGACGATCTTCTGCTGCAGATCGCCGTTCGCGATCGCCGTCGCCACCTTGGCGATATTGCGCACCTGGTCGGTCAGGTTCGCGGCCATCGAGTTCACGGCATCGGTCAGGTTGCGCCACGTCCCGAGCACGCCGCGGACGTCGGCCTGGCCGCCGAGACGGCCCTCGACACCGACCTCGCGTGCCAGCCGCGTCACCTGGTCGGCAAACGAGCTGAGCTGATCCACCATGATGTTCACGGTGTTCTTCAGCTCGAGGATCTCGCCCTTCGCATCGACGGTGATCTTCCTCGTCAGATCGCCTCGCGCGACCGACGTGGTGACCTCCGCGATGTCGCGGACCTGATTCGTCAGGTTCGACGCCATGCCGTTCACGTTGTCGGTGAGCTCCTTCCACGTGCCACGCACGCCCTCGACGGAGGCCTGCCCACCGAGCCGGCCTTCCGTGCCGACCTCGCGCGCGACGCGCGTGACCTCGGAGGCAAACGCGTTCAGCTGATCCACCATCGTGTTCAGCGTCGCCTTGAGATCGAGGACCTCACCGCGCGCGTCGACCGTGATCTTCCGTGACAGGTCGCCGGTCGCGACCGCGCGCGCCACGCCGGCGATGTTGCGCACCTGGTTCGTCAGGTTCGATGCCATCGAGTTCACGTTGTCCGTGAGCTCCTTCCAGATGCCCGACACGTCGCGGACCTGCGCCTGGCCACCGAGCACGCCCTCGGTGCCGACCTCGCGCGCGACGCGCGTCACCTCGGAGGCAAACGCGTTCAGCTGATCGACCATCGTGTTGACGGTGTTCTTCAGCGTGACCAGCTCGCCGCGTGCCTCGACGGTGATCTTCCTCGTCAGGTCGCCGTTCGCGACCGCCGTGGTCACCTCCGCGATGTCGCGCACCTGGTTCGTCAGGTTCTTCGCCATCTGGTTGACGTTGTCGGTGAGCTCCTTCCAGATGCCCGACACGTCCTTCACGTCGGCGGTCACGCCGAGCGTGCCCTCCGTCCCGACGAGCCGCGCGACGCGCGTCACCTCGGCGGCAAATCGATTCAGCTTGTCGACCGTGGTGTTGATCGTGTTCTTCAGCGACAGGATCTCGCCGCGCGCATCGACGCCGATCTTCTTGGAGAGGTCGCCGCCCGCGATCGCGGTCACGACCTCGGCGATGTTGCGCACCTGGGACGTCAGGTTCGACGCCATCGAGTTCACGTTCTGCGTGAGCTCGCGCCACACGCCCGACACGTCCGCGACCTCCGCCTGGCCGCCGAGCACGCCCTCGGTGCCGACCTCGCGCGCGACGCGCGTCACCTCGGCGGCGAACGCCGAGAGCTGATCGACCATGATGTTGATCGTGTTCTTGAGCGAGAGGATCTCGCCCTTCGCCTCGACCGTGATCTTCTTGCCGAGGTCACCGGCGGCGACCGCGCTCGTCACCTCGGCGATGTTGCGCACCTGGAACGTCAGGTTGTTCGCCATCGAGTTCACGGACTCGGTCAGCTCGCGCCACACGCCGGAGACGCCGCGCACCGTGGCCTGCCCACCGAGGCGGCCTTCCGTACCGACCTCGCGGGCCACGCGCGTCACCTCGTTCGCGAACGCGCGCAGCTGCTCGACCATCGTGTTGATGGTGTTCTTCAGCTCGAGGATCTCGCCCTTCACGTCGATCGTGATGGTCTTCGTCAGATCGCCCTGCGCGACCGCCGTGGTCACGCGCGCGATCTCGCGGACCTGGGACGTCAGGTTCGACGCCATGAGGTTCACGGAGTCGGTCAGATCTTTCCACACGCCGCTGACGCCCTGCACGCGGGCCTGGGCGCCGAGCTTGCCTTCGCCACCGACCTCCTGCGCGACGCGAGTCACCTCGGAGCCGAACTGCGAGAGCCGGGCGACCATGCCATTGACGATCCGCGCGTGGCGCAAGAACTCGCCACGACGTGGCCCGTGCCCGCCGTCCTCGATCTCCATCGTCTGCTCGAGGTCACCACGCGCGACGGCGGTGACGACGCGAGCGATCTCGTTCGCGTGACCGGTGAGATCCTGGATCACCTCGTTGACCGCGGTGACGTACTCCGCCCAACCACCGGTGGCGTTCAGGCGCCGCATGCGCTTCGATGCCTGGCCATCCTTGCCGACGGCGGTCGAGACCTCCGTGGCCTCGTCGCGGATGGTCTTCACCATCTCGACCATCTCGTTGAACGACTCGGCGATCTGGCCGTCGACCCCGGCGAGATCCTCGCGCATGCGCACGTCGAAGTCGCCCCGCTTGAACGCGCGCAGTGACGCGAGGATGTGGCGATGGTCCAGGACCGCGACGCTCTCGCGCCCCATGATCGGGACCTCGCCGTAGCTCGCCTTTGTCTTCGTCTTGCTCCCGGTGCCGTCACCGCTCGTGCGCTTGGTCGGCTTTGCCGGCTTCTTCTTGGGAGTGTCGAAGGTGTTCACGCGTCAGCTCTCCTCGCCGTGGCCACGCAGCGAGCTCAGGATCGTCTCGGCACTGGCGGGTTTCACGATATGGGCATCGAAGCCGGCGGCGAACGCGGCCGCACGATCCGACGCCGTACCGTAGCCGGTCATCGCGATCAATCGAGGCGAAGCTGCGCCGAGGGTCGCGCGCAGCTGGCGGGCGACCTCGTAGCCGTCCATCTCGGGAAGGCCGATGTCGATCAGCGCCACGTCCGGGCGCTCGCGGGTGATCGTCTCCACGGCGCTCTTGCCGTCCGCGACCACGGTCACCTCGTGACCGCGCAGCCGCAGCAAGTCAGCGACCAGGTCACGGAGATCCGCCGCGTCGTCACACACGACGGCGCGCAGCGGCTTGTCCGACGTGGCCACGGGTGCGGCCTTGGGCGCTTCGACCGCCGCCGCCGTCGCGAGCGCGATGCGCACCTCGAACGTCGCGCCGCGGTCTGCACCTGGACTCTTCGCCTGGACCGTCCCGTTGTGCATCTCGACCAGCCGCTTGACGAGGCCGAGCCCGAGGCCGAGCCCGCCCTTGCCCGACGGTTCGGTGCGCTCCTCGACGAACATGTCGAACACGCGGCCGACGAGGTGCGCCGGAATGCCCTTGCCGGTGTCGGTGACGCGGATGTAGCCCTCGTCCGTGTCGGCGCCGCTGTCGACGGTGATCGTTCCGTTCGCCGGGGTGTACTTCACCGCGTTCGACAGGAGATTACTCACCACCTGGACGAGCCGCGTGGCGTCGCCGTTGACCACCGCGTGCTTGTCACTGCACGTGACGATCAGGGTCTGGGTCTTGGCGCCGGCGAGCTTCTTGAATGCCTCGGTGGCCTCCTCGACAACCGTGCAGAGCTTCACGGGCTCGCGGCGCAGCTCGAGCCGACCGGCGTTGAGCCGCGCGATGTCGAGCAGATCGTCCACGAGCCGCGTGATGTGGTGCACCTGGCGGTGGATGATCGAGCGGATGCGAGGCGGCACCGGAGCATCCGGATCGTGCTCGAGGACCTCGACCGCGGTCTGCAGCGGCTGCAGCGGGTTGCGCAGCTCGTGGGACAGGATCGCAAGGAACTCGTCCTTGCGCCGGTCGACGTCGGCCATCTGCTGCATCTGCCGCTCGAGGATGTCGGTCTCGAACTTCTTGCGCGTTGCCGCCATCTCGCGCTCGTGAGCGCGGGCCTGCTCGAGACGAAGCTCCTCGGCCTTCTCCTGGAGCTCGATGGTGCGCTCCTGGAGCTGGACGAACACCGATGCCTTGGCCCGCAGGACCTCGGCGCGGATCGGCTTCATCAGGAAGTCGAACGCCCCGAGCTCGTAGCCGCGCAAAACCTCGTCGTCCTGCCACGACATCCCGGTGACGAAGATGATCGGTGTCGAGCGGTTCCTGTCGCGCGACCGCACCATCTTGGCGGTCTCGAATCCGTCCATGCCCGGCATCGCGACATCGAGAATGATGAGCGCGAAGTCCTGCTCCAGGAGGCGCCCGAGCGCTTCGATCCCGGAGGCGGCCATGACCACTTTTCGGCCGAGCTGGCCGAGCGCGGCCTCGATCGCGATACGGTTGGCCTCGTTGTCGTCGACGACGAGGATGTCTCGCCCGTAGCTGACGGCGTGGGGCCGCGCGGCCTCGTCGTCGAGCTCGTAGGGAAGGTCACTCGCGCCGGAGCGCGAGGATGCATTACCTGATGTCATATCGGCGCTTACGCATGATGCCCCGCAACCCGGACGTCTCGTGCACGGGGCGGTCCGGATTTTTCGTGCATGGGACGGGCCGATGTTTCGGTGTGTGGCGACGGGTTGGCTTCGTTCTCTTCGGGCCGCGTGACCCAGCCAACCCGTCGCGTGGGCGCGCGGTGTGCGGTGACGCTCACGACGAGTCCGAAGATTGGCGGTTAGGAATCCTACCCTGTACGATCCGGAAATGCGCTTTGGGATGTCAGTGGGGCTGCTCGTGGTGGCCTCGGGATGCGGTTTCAAGGATCCTGCTCCCGGAGGGCCGCCCGATGGCGACACGAGCGACGCAACGGGCGACGGCTCGGTCCTCGACGCACCGGACGGTCGCGTCGACGGTGATCCAGATGCCCCGCAGGTCTGCACGCCGGGACAGGCCACCTGTGATGGGCGGACCCATCGGGTGTGCTCGAACAGTGGCGAGACCTACTCCGTCGACGAGATGTGCCCGCTCGCGTGCAGCGCGGGTGCGTGCAGCGCCGCCTCCAACGTGCCGGTCGCGAACCAGCTCGGCTGCACCACCGGACCGATGCTCCGGCCCGTCGCCGGAACGGTCGTGACGCTCGTGCGCGGGACCTCGGGCGCCGCGGAGCTCCGGTGCACGAATCACTCGTGCGATTCGCTCGATTCCGCGTTGACCACGATCACCTCGACGCTGGTCGCACAGGCGGGCGGGGGCTCCGTCTCGATGTTCTGCCTCGGCGGCCTCTCGATCCCGGCCGGCGTGATGATCGCGGAGCCCGCGACGTCCACCGGGCTCGACGCGCCGATCGTGTTCTTTGTCGTCGGGACCGCGCAGATCGACGGCACCATCGACCTGGGCGGGTCGACCGCGCCGGCGACCGCCGCGGGGCCGGGCGGCTCTGGCGGACCTGGCGGCGGCGCTGGCGGCGGCACCGCGGCGGACGCGTCGGCGGGTCTGGCGGGTGCGGGCGCGTCGCCGGGCCAGCCTGGCGCCACGACGCTCGTCGGGGATGCGGGTGGCGGTGGCGGTGGCGGCGGCTATTTCGCGGAGGGCGGTGGCGGCGGCGACGGGCAGGGCGCCGCGACCGGTGCGCCGGGTGGCACGCTCGGTCTCGCCACGGGCTCCGCCGCGCTCGCGCCGCTGAGGGGCGGCAGCGGCGGCGGCGGCGGTGGTGATGGCGCCTGCTCGGGGCTGTGCGGCAATCCGGGTGGCGGTGGCGGCGGCGCCCTCCAGATCGCGGCGACGACCAGCATCTCGATGGCCGCCTCGGGCCAGCTCCTCGCAGGCGGTGGCGCGGGCTACGGCGCGACGTCGGGTAACTTCAACCGCGGCGGCGGCGGCGGCGGCGGAAGCGGCGGTGCGATTCTTCTCGAGGCGCCCACCGTCGCGGTCAGCGGCAACCTCGGCGTGCCGGGGGGAAAAGGCGGCGATGCAGGCGCGGGCACCGGTGGGGCCGGCGCAAGTGGGGGCACGAAGTCGGGGAGCCCGGGCGTCGATGCATCGAGCAACAGCCGGGGTGGCAGTGGCGGCGGCGGCGGGGCCGGGCGCGTGCGCGTGAACGGGACGGCCGCCTGTCCGGCGCAGGTCGTGCCGACGGGTGTCTGCACGGCCGGCGCGCTGCGCACGATGCCGTAGCACAGCGGTTTCGCCCGGTCCGGGCGTGTACTAGCGTGCAGCGCATGCAGCCCATGCAACGCTCGGTCGCCGGTGTCGGAGTCACCCTGCTGGCGGCGGTCGTCGCATGCGGCGGTGGCCCGCGCTCTCCCGCGGAGGTTCAGGGCGGGCGCGGAGCACCCGGCCGCGCGTACTCCGAGCTGCCGCGACCCGACCTCAATCGCTGGGCCGTGCGCACCAACACGCCGCTGTACTGGATCGACGACGCGAACGGAGACGGCAACCTCGATCCCACCGAGGTCGCGGCGCTGGAGTTCTACCCGACCTCGACGACGTGGGTCGAGCACGGGGCCTTCACGCCCGCATTCGCGCAGGCGTACGCCGCGATCGTCGCGGCCTCGAAGGCGCCGCCGCCCGATGCCAGCACGGCCGAGGGGAAGCGCGAGGGGCTCGTCGCCCGCGACCTCGACGCGGGGCGCGCCACGCTCATCCGCACCGACTTCACGGGGCTCTCGCCGGTGGAGCACGCCTTTGTCGACCACATGCGCAAGGCGGCCGTGCTCGCCGACGCGCTGTACGATCTCCAGACCGGCGCGACCGCGCTCGCGCCCGCGGTGCGCCGCGATGCCGCGAGCCAGAGCCTGTTCCGGCGCAACCGCGGGCCGCGCTGTGTCGCGCAGGCGACCGAGAACGATCCGGCCTGCTCCGCGATCCCCGGCGGCGCCCAGGCCGTGTTCGACCTGTACCCGGCGGCCCTCCAGACCGACCCGAAGTTCTGCGAGGCGCTCGCGGCACGGCCCGATGGGGCGGCGCTCATGGGGCACTTCAACGTGGTGCGCGGCGAGGGGCCGTATCTCACCGCGGTGCCGTACCCCGTGGCGTATCGCGAGCAGATGACGGCGATCTCGCAGGAGCTCGCGGCGGCCGCGGCTGCCATGCAGGGCGTCGCTGCGGAGACCGCGCTCGTGACGTACTTGCGCGCGGCCGCGACGAGCTTCCTCAGCAACGACTGGGAGCCCGCCGATGAAGCGTGGGCCGCGATGTCGGTCGACAACTCGAGCTGGTACGTGCGCGTCGCGCCCGACGAGGTCTACTGGGAGCCGTGCTCGGCCAAGGCCGGCATCCACGTGACGTTCGCGCGGATCAACCAGGCCTCGAAGGTGTGGCAGAGCAAGCTCGTGCCGGTGCAGCAGGCCATGGAGGCCGCGGTCGCCGAGCGCGCCGGGGCGCCGTACCGGGCCCGCAAGGTGACGTTCCACCTGCCGGACTTCATCGACATCGTGCTGAATGCGGGCGGCGATCGCGAGGCGCTGTCGATCACGGCGGGCCAGAGCCTCCCGAACTGGGGCAAGGTCGTCGCCGACGGTCGCGGGCGCACGATGGTGATGTCGAACGTCGGCATCGACAAGGACAGCCAGGCGGCGCGACGCGCGGCCGCCGAGACGATCCTCGACGCCGCGAGCATGCAGGCGTACGGCAGCACGGCGACCGAGCCCGGGCTCCTCAACACGATCCTGCACGAGGCCACGCATAACCTCGGGCCCGCGCACGAGTACGCGGTCGGCGGCAAGGTCGACGATGTCGTGTTCGGGGGCCCGATCGCATCGCTGATGGAGGAGCTCAAGGCGCAGACCGGCGGGCTGTTCCTGATCGAGTTCGCTCGCAAGCGCGGCCTGATCTCCGATCAGCTCGCCGCCCAGACCTACGTCGACGGCATCGTCTGGGCGTTCGGCCACATCTCGCAGGGCATGTACACCGGGGCCCACGATCGCAAGACGTACTCGCAGCTCGCGGCGATCCAGATCGGGTTCCTGATCGATCACGGCGTGCTGACGTGGGGGGCGTCGACGCCCGCGGCGAACCGCAGGGACACGGGGGCGCTCACGCTCCACCCCGAGCGGCTCGTCGGCGCGCTCGACGAGATGATGAAGGTGGTCGCGGGGATCAAGGCCCGAGGCGATCTCGCCGGCGCAAACGCCCTGCTCGCGAAGTACGTCGATAGCTCGGCCGTGGTACCGCACGAGCTCATCCGCGAGCGCTACGCTCGCTTCCCGCGCGCGAGCTACGTGTACTCGGTCCAGATGTAGCCAGCTGTAGATGGAGCACCTCTTCATTCCCGACGAGCTTCGCGCCTTCCTCCAGCAGGTGGTCGCGGCCCTCGATGCACGTGCGGCGGGCGGTGGAGAAGCGCGCGATCTCGACCAGGACAACGCGTTCAGACACGAGAGCGGATTTGGCGGGCGCGTGGCGGCGGGCGAGGGCGACGACCTGTACGCGTTCACGTATCTGACGAAGAACCGCAAGGCGCGCTGGGAGCTCAAGATTCACGAGTCCGCCATGCGCGAGGTCGCGGACGGGCTGCTCGTCGAGGTGCCCGGAGAGCGGTTCGACCTCGAGCGCGGCGGCACGCGCAAGCCGAGTGGCGATGCCCTCCTCGTGTGGGGCGAGTTCGAGGATGACGCGCTCCGCGTGCCGACGCCCGAGGTCCTGGAGGAGGCACTGGCCGGGCTGCGGCTGGCGGCCGACGATCGTCCTCGCCTGGTGCGGCTGTGGTCGACGACCGACGACCAGGTGATCGCGGTGCTGGATCGCGACGAGTGTGCGCTCTACGTGGTCGAGTCCGAAGAGGGCTACGCGACGAGCGTGGGCGCGGGCACGCACGCCCCCGCGACGCAGGTGGTCGATCACGACGGGCGCGTGCTCGAGGTGCCGGGCGCCGATCGCGTGCCCTGGGCCTCCGCGCGGACCGCGCTGCTGAGCTTCGCGGAGCGCGGCGAGCTGGGGCCGGGCGTGCGCGTGGATGGCCGCATCCCGAGCGGGCTCATGATGATGGGCGACGCGGATCGCCGGGCCGTGCTCGCGTCGCGCCCGCCGCCGCCGACGGACTACGCGCGGTCCAGCATCCCGCGCTTCATTCAGTTCTCGAACCGCGAGTTCACGGTCGACACGAACCGGATGCCGGCGCTCGGCACGCTCCCCCCGCTCGCGATCGAGGAGCTGGTCGCGTGGGCCAACCGGCTGCTCGCGCTGCTCGAGGAGCGCGAGCTCGTCGTGTTCGGGCGTGCGAATCGCGACGAGATCGCCTACGAGCTCGGGAATCTCCTGTCGGTCCACGCGGCCGAGGCGGAGGACGTGCTCGACACGGCGGACTGGCTCGCGAACGAGATCGGCGCGATCCGCGGGATCGTCCGCATCTTCGCCTCGGGCGGCGATCTGCAGCACCTGCTGCGACGCACGCGACCGGGCGTCGAATAGCGGAGTACGATGGAGCTGATGGCTCTCGCGGGTGGCGGCGGCGCTCGTGGCGTGGCCCTCCTCGCGATGCTGGCATCGAGCGGGCTCGTGCGACCGGTCCACGCAGACTCCACCACGCCCCCGACCCCGCGCCCCTCCGGCGACGGCCGCGATCCGGTGCTCGCCGAGACCCTGAGGCGGGACGGCGAGCTGCTCCTCGCGCGGAAGCAGTACGCCCTGGCCTGCACGAAGCTGAGCGCGAGCCAGCAGCTCCAGCCCCGGAGTGTGACCCTGCTGGCCCTCGCGCGCTGCCATGCCAACCTCGGCCACATGGCCGCTGCGACGCGCGTGCTTCGCGACGCCGCAGCGACGGCGCGCGTGGAGCGAGACGCTCCGCGAGAGCACGCCGCGATCACTGCGCTGGAGTCGCTGCTGCCCCGGATCCCGACGCTCCGGATCCGCGCGATCGGTCACCCGGTGCTCGAGCTCGACGGCGCGCCATTCGCCGAGGACCGGCTCGACGTCGAGATGCAGGTCGACGTCGGCACGCACACGCTCGTCGCGCGCGCCCCGGACCACGGACCCTGGTCCCAGACCGTGGAGCTGGGGATGGGTGACCACGAGCTCATGCAGGTTCCCCAGCTGAGCTCGCGGACGATCGATCTGGGGGCCCTCGACGCCGCATCGCAGAGCCCGGACGAGATCTTGAGCGAGCTCGACGAGGACGTCTCCCGGCCCCGCCGCCGATGGCGGGTGTCGGCCACCACGGTCTCGGGGTCGCATTTCGATCCCACGACAGGACTGCGCAGCCCGGTGCTCGCCGGGAAGCTGGCTGCGCGGTGGTCACTGGGTCAGCGCGCGTGGATGGCGGTCGGTGGCGCGCTCGTCAGGGACCAGCTTGCCGACCGCGGTGTGACCGTTGGAAACCCGAGCCTCACCGCGGGCACCGCCGTCCGCACCACCGCGCATACGTCGCTCGCTCCGCAACTCGCGATCGCGCTGCCGCTCGGTCAAGGCGGCGGCAATACTCCCGATCCCGGGATCGCGATCAACAACGCGGGCGGCCGGGCATGCGGGAACGGTCAGCTGTTCGATCCGAACTACGTGGGCGCGGCCGGCTCGGTGAGCCTCTCGTTCGAGGCCGCGCATGTCAGCGTGGTCGTGACGCCGGTCGTGATGGGCAGCGCTCGCGTCCGCGGGGAGCAGGCCTCGGCGGCGGCGTACAAGCTCAGCGTGTCCCCGCGCGTCCACGTCGGCTATCGGGCGCTGGGCTCGCTGGAGCTGTTCGCGGAGTCGCTCTACACGCGCGCGTTCCTGGGCTCTTCGTTCGTGTCCGTGATGACCGGCGGCGGCGTGGCCTGGACCGGCCACAGCGTCACCGTCAGGACGTTTTACCTGCGCGAGCTCTACGGCGATAACCAGCAGCGGCACCTGCGGTTCGGTGGCCTCGAGCTCGGCCTCGCGCTCTGACCGGTCGGCGACCGGTCCCGGACGGTGAGTGACCGGTCAGTGCCGGGTCAGGTCCGCCGGAACATCCGGCGGAGCAGGCTCGGGCGCGTGGGTGCGAGGTGCGGCTCGAGGGCGGCTCGCATCTCCGCGGCGTTCGCGAATCGGTCCTCGCGTCGGTGCGCCAGCGCGCGCGCGACGACCGCATCGAGCCAGTCGGGGACGTCGACCTCGCGCATGGCGGGGTGGCGCTCGAGCACGCCGTTCAGCACCTTGGCGAGCAGGTCCTGCCGGTTCGAGTACGTGTACGGCCAGCCGCCGGTCAGCACCTCGAAGAGCACGATGCCGAGGGAGAACAGATCCGCCCGGTGATCGACGGTCGTGGGATCGAGGTACTGCTCGGGCGAGATGTAGTACGGGGTGCCGAGCAGCTGCTTCGGCGCGGTGAGCTTGGGCTCGTCGACGACCTTCGCGAAGCCGAGGTCGATGAGCTTCACGGTCTCCGTGCCATCGGCATTCGGCACCACGAAGATGTTCGCGCTCTTGATGTCGCGATGGATCGTGGCGCGCGCGTGGAGCGCCTCGAGGCCACCGAGGATGGCGACCGCGATGCGGGCGGCGCGGATCGGTTCGAGGCGACCGTCGTCGCGGCGGATCGTGTAGAGGTCGCGGCCATCGAGGCGCGCCATCTCGATGTACGCGCACCCGTCGGCGGTGGTGCCCGCGTCGTGGACCTCGACGAACGCCGGGTGCCCCGCCGTCGCGGTCGCGCGCGCCTCGCGGACGAAGCGGGCCGCGAGCTCCTCGTCGGACGCCCACCGCTTGTGCAGGATCTTCAGCGCCACGTCGCGGCGCAGGACCCGATGGCGGGCGCTGTACACCGCCGCCATGCCGCCGATGCCGAGCATGGGCCCGACCTCGAACTTCTCCGCGACGAGGTCACCGGTGCGAGCCTCCGGACACTCGTCCGGATCGCCGGGATGCTTCGACCCGCAGAGCTGGCAGGCGTGCATGAGCTGCCGACGTTACTCGGACGTTACTCGATCGTGAAGTGGTAGTTGCCGTCGAGACCATCCCGCACGAGTGACAAGTGGATCGGCGCATTGCACAGTAGCCGCGCATGCCTCGATTCGCATCACGCGCAGCGGGCGGCGCGATCGCCGGCTTGCCGATCACGGAGCTCCAGCTCGCGGCGCTCGCGGACGCGCCGCCCGAGGGCCTGCAGTGGTTTCACGAGCCGAAGCTCGACGGCTACCGGATCGTCGCGGAGCGAACGGCGAAGGGAACCCGCCTGCTCTCGCGTCGCTTCAAGGACTGGACGTCGCAGTTTGCGACGATCGCGGCGGCGGTCGAGGCACTCGCGTGTGACGGGTGCGTGCTCGATGGCGAGGTCTGCGTCGTGATGCCCGACGGGCGGACGTCGTTTCAGTCGCTGCAGAACGCACTCGGCGGCGGCGCGGCGAACCTCGCGTTCTTCGTGTTCGACCTGCTCGCGCTCGATGGGGAGGTGCTGATGGCGCAGCCGCTCGAGGCCCGCAAGGAGCGGCTCGCGAAGCTCCTCGCGCACGCGCCCGCGGTGCTGCGGTACTGCGACCACGTGGAGGGCAACGGCGCCGCGTTCTTCGCCGCGGCGTGCAAGGCCGGGCTCGAGGGCATCATCTCGAAGCAGCGCGCGAAGCCGTACTCGCCGGGACGACGCGGCGGCTGGCAGAAGACGAAGTGCCTGCAGCGCCAGGAGTTCGTGGTC
>JAYSYE010000153.1:0-19581 GCA_043716635.1 Deltaproteobacteria bacterium
ATCGCGCACCTCGTGCGCTTCGCGCTCGAGGCGGAGGTGCCGGGCACGTCGGCGAGCCTGCGGTGCACGGTCACGCAGGGCGGCACCGTGACGCTGACGGGGATCGCCGACTCGCGGGAGCAGCGGCTCGAGATCGTACGCCGCGTGCTCCAGGTGCCAGGGGTTCGCCGCGTGAACGATGATCTGTCGACGATGTCCGGGCCCTGGTGACGCCAGGCGCTCACGCGGTCGGCGACAGCACGGCTTCCATCGCCTCGATCAGCTCGTCGACCTTCACCGGCTTCGTCAGGTAGCGATAGAAACCGGCATCGAGGCCGTGCTGGTGATCGCGCGCGGTCGCGGCCGCGGTCAGCGCGATCACCGGGATGTGGGTCGTCTCCGGGCTCGCGTGCAGCCGCGCGAGCGCCTCGAATCCGTTCATGCCGGGCAGGTTGATATCCATCAGCACGAGGTCGGGCCGCTCGGCACGCGCGAGCTCGACGCCGAGCTCCGCCGTGGGGACCGCGAGCAGCTCGACATCGTCGAGCGTGCTGACGAGGTCGCGCACGAACCTGACGTTCGCGGGGTTGTCCTCCACGTACAGCACGAGTCGTCGCCTGGTGCCTGGCGCGCGCATCGGTGACGGCCACCGCCTCACCGCGGGCCCGGGCCCCGGGACCACGGCGTGGTGCGCCGGGATCTCGACCCAGAACGTCGAGCCCTCGTCGGGGGTGCTGCGGAACCCCACTCGCCCACCCATCAGCTCGGCCAAGCGCTTCGTGATGACGAGCCCGATGCCAGTCCCCTCGATCGACCCGGTCTCCTGGCCGGCGCGTTGAAACGGCTGGAACAGCTTCGACTGCTGGTCGCGGGGAATGCCGTGGCCCGTGTCGATCACCGCGATGCGCACGGTCTCCGGATCCTGCGCCGTGACGGCGAACCGCACGGCGCCGGCGCTGCGGTTGTACTTGATGGCGTTCGAGCCGAAGTTGAGGAGGATCTGCACGAGTCGCGTGCGGTCGGCGATCACGAGCGGAAGTCCGGGCGGGGGGGCGTCGACGGCGAGCGCCACGCCCTGGCGCAGGGCAATCGCCTCGAGCGTACGGCGCACCTCGCCGAGCACGTCGGGGACCGCCACCGGCTCCGCCGAGATCGAGATCCGGCCTTCCTCGATCTTCGCGAGGTCGAGGACATCGTCGATGAGGTGGAGCAGGTGCTCCCCGCCGCGCATGATCTGCTCGGCGCGTTCGCGATGGCGCTTGGAGAGTGGCTCGCGCTTGTCGCGCACCAGCAGCTGCGCGAACCCGAGCACCGCGTTCAGCGGCGTCCGGAGCTCGTGACTCATCGACGACAGGAACTCGCTCTTCGCGGCGCTCGCGGCCTCTGCCGTCTGGCGCGCATCCCGGAGCTCGACGGATCGATGTTCGTCGGCGGTGACATCCCAGATCGTCTTGACGATGCCGCCCTCGGGGGTGCGGTGGTCGCTCACGCGCAGGCTGCGCCCGTCTCGCATGCGCACGTCGAACGTGCTGCGCTCGTGCTGGCGCGAGGCGAGGCGCTCGGCTCGAAACCGTTGCAGAGCTGCCGCGTCGGGAAACTCCACGTCGTGGATCCAGGCCTCGAGCAGATCCGAGAACTGCTGGCCCACGACGGTCGCGAAGTCGGTCTGATGCACGATCTGGAGGAACGTGTGGTTGCAGACCACGAGGCGGTCGTCCGCGTCGAACAGCGCGATCGCGTCCTGGATGCTGTCGACCGCGCTGCGCAATCGATCGGCGGTGCGGCGCTCGGCAATCTCGAGCCGGTGGCGGTCGGTGACATCGCGGATCGCGGCGGACACGGTGGTGCCGCGCTCGTCGGTCTGCGGGCTGAGGCTCACTTCGATCGGGAGCTCGGTTCCATTCATGTGCCGTCCGTAGAGCTGGAGCCGAGAGCCCATGAGTCGGCGCGTCGGAGCCTCGAAGTACGCGGCGAGATGCCCACCATGCGAGTTCCGGAACCGCTCGGGCAGCAGGGTATCCAGCGGGGCCCCGATCAGCTCCTGGCGCGAGTAGCCGAACATGAGCTCGGCGGTCCGGTTGACGAGCTGGATGCGACCGTCCTTGCCGACGGTCACGATCGCATCGGGCGCCGAGTCGAGCAGCTTGCCGTAGCGCACCTCCTGGACGCGCTCGGGCACGTTCTCGACGCGATACAGGGTGTTCACCACCCCGCCGCTGGCATCCAGGACGGGCGAGCTCACCGGGTGCCAGGCCGGGTCGTGCGGCACCACGTCCGCGATCGCGCGCCCGAGGATGGCGCTGCGCGTGCTCTTCATCGCGGCAAGGAAGGCGTCGCTGACCTCCACGATGCGAAGCTCGTGGTCGAGCAGTGCGTAGAGGTCCGGCGCCGCCCGGAGCACTGCGTGATAGTCCGGGACGCGCGCGGTCACGCAACCACCGGCTGGGGCAGGGTCGCGCAGAACACGGCGCCGGGGCCGGCATCCTCGATCGAGATCTCGCCGCCGTGGGCCTCGACGGCGAGCTTGCAGAACGCCAGTCCGAGTCCGCGATGGTGGCCCTGCGCGCGCTCGGTGGTCACGAATCGGTCGAATACCCCTGCGCGGCGATCGGGCGCGATGCCCTGACCGTGGTCCCGCACGCGCAGCTCGAGAGCCGTGCCTCGTAGTGCCAGCGCGATCGTCACCTCGCTACCGGCCGGCGCGTGCCGGAGCGCGTTGTCGACGAGGTTCGCGATCACGCGCTGCACGAGGTCGACGTCGATGCTCGCACGCGCCACGTCGACGATCGTCACGATTCGGACCTCGGCGTCACTCGCCGCGTTCTGGAGCTCGTCGACTACACCGCCGACGAGGGCGGCGAGATTCGCGTCGGTCCGGTTCACGGTCAGCTCGCCGTCGTCGGCCTTGCTGACGTCGAGCAGGTTCGTCAGCATGCGCATCAGCGTGCGAGTCTCGCTGCGGATCGCCGTGGCCGCATCGCGCGAGCGCGCGGAGGCGAGCGGATCGCGGAGCACGCGCTGCGCCTGCAGATCGATCGACGAGACGGGGTTCTTCAGATCGTGGACCACGTACGCCGCGAGCTGCTCTTTTTGATACTGCACGCGCAGCAGCTGATCTCGCTGCTGCTTGAGGTCGTCGTACAACCCGCGGCGCTCGCCGACGAGGTGCCGCGAGTGCATCGCGGACTGCAGGCGGGACACGAGCTCGTCCGGTCGCAGCGGCTTGGTCAGGAACTCGTCACCGCCAGCGGCGACCGCGTGCTCGAAGGTCTCGAGCTCGCGCTGGGCCGTCGCGAATACGATCGCCACGTCCTGGCCACCCGGTAGCGTCCGGATGCGTCGGCAAGCCTCGAGCCCGTCGATCCCGGGCATGCGGACGTCCATGATGATCGCGGTAGGCCGGGACTGCTCGAACGCGAGGATTCCCGTCGCGCCGTCCGTGGCTTCGATCACGCGGAAGCCCTCGTCCTCGCACGTGGCCCGGGCGAGGGCCCGGTTCTCCGCGACGTCGTCGACGACGAGGATCAGCGGGCCGGTCACGGTCGACGTGGCAGTCTCACGTAGAACCGGGTGCCGGCCGGGCCCGATTCGAAGCGGATGGAGCCGCGATGCTGCGTCACGATGCTCTGGGCGATCGACATCCCGAGGCCCGTGCCGCTCTCCTTGGTCGTGAAGAAGGGCTCGTAGATGCGGGCCCGGTCACCAGCCGGGATGCCCGGGCCGTGGTCAGCGATCTCGAGGACCACGACGTCCTCGGCCACGGTGGTGCTGACACCGACGCCGACGCCGACGCTGACACATACAGTAACCGCGGTTCCCGCCGGGGTGACCTCCAGCGCGTTGCGCACGAGGTACCGCAGCAGGCCCAGGACCTTCGCGCGGTCGACTCGCGCGGCCACGGTCGGCTCGGACGCCGTGAACTCGAGGGTCACGCCGAGCTCGCGTGCCAGCGCCTGCTCGTGCTCGCAGCCCTCGCGCACGGCGACGACGAGGTCGATGTCCTCGAGGCGGAGCGCGGTCGGCTGGGCGAAGGCGAGGAAGTCATCGAGCAGCCGGGTCAGCCGGTCGAGCTCGCTCATCGCGGCCGCCACCGGATCCCGGAAGCGAATCTCGTCGTGCTCGCGACACAGCCGCCGGTCGAGCATCTCGAGCTGGAGCTTCGCGGCGTTGATCGGGTTGCGGACCTCGTGCGCGAGCCCGGACGTCAGGGTTCGCAGCGCCACGCCGTAGCCGTGCGGTTCGTCGGGATCGGTCACGTCGCCGCGCCGCCGGTTCCGTCGAGCGCCGGTCGGCGCACGACCTCCGTGTCCGAGCGCGGCGCGTCGCTGTACTGCTGGAGCCGGTACTGGATCGTGCGCACGCTGAGGCCCAGGATCTCGGCCGCCTTCGAGGTCGAGCCTCCCGTCGATTCGAGCGTCTCGACGATCGCATAGCGCTCGATCGCCTCCATCGTCGCGCCGGGGATGCTCGGCACCCCACCGACGGCGGCCCGGGGCACGACCTGCAGCGGCAACAGCCGCGCCACGATCACGGTGCCGGTCGCGAGCACGACGGCGCGCTCGATCGCATTCTCGAGCTCGCGCACGTTGCCGGGCCAGTCGTACGCCGTCAGTGCCGCGAGGGCTTCGCTGGTGAACCCGTCGAAGGTCTTGCCGTTCTCCTTGGCGTACCGGTCGAGAAAAAAGCGGGCGAGGGCGGGGATGTCGCCGCGGCGGTCGCGCAGCGGCGGCATCTCGAGGGCCACCACGTTCAGCCGGTAGAACAGATCCTCGCGGAACCGCCCCGTCGCGACCGCCTTTTGCAGATCGCGATTCGTCGCCGCGATCACGCGGACATCCACGCGGATCGTCTGCGTGCCACCGACGCGCTCGAACTCGTGCTCTTGCAGGAAGCGCAGCAGCTTCACCTGGATCGCGGGCGAGACCTCCCCGATCTCGTCGAGGAACAGCGTCCCGCCGTCGGCGATCTGGAAGCGGCCGTCCTTGCGGGCCATCGCGCCGGTGAACGAACCCTTCTCGTGCCCGAACAGCTCGCTCTCGAGCAGCGATTCGGCGAGCGCCGCGCAGTGCAACTTCACGAACGGCCCGCTCGAGCGGGGCGAGCGCTGGTGGATCGCGTTCGCGATCAGCTCCTTGCCCGTCCCGCTCTCGCCCGTGATGAGGACCGTGGCGCGACTCGGCGCGACCTGGTCCACCACCTCGAAGACGCGCTGCATCGGCGGGCTGACCCCGACCATGTTGCTGGGCGCGACGCGGTCCTTCACGCGCTGGCGGAGCTGGCGGGTCTCGCGCCGCAGCGACTGGTGCTCGAGGACCTTGTGGAGCACGACGAGTAGCTCGTCGAAGTCGATCGGCTTGGTCAGGTAGTCCGCGGCACCCGCGCGCATCGCCTCGACGGCCGTCGACACGGCGCCGAACGCCGTCATCACCACGATCGCGAGGCTGTCGTCGGCGGCGCGGAGCTTCGTCACCAGCTCGATGCCATCCATCCCGGGCATCTTGAGGTCCGTGATCACCGCATGCGGTGCGAACGCCTCGAGCTTCCCGAGCGCCTTGAAGGCATCCGCGGCCATCTCGACCTCGAATCCCTCCTCGCGCAGGAGCTCCGCGAGCGCGGTCCGCGCGTTCGCTTCGTCGTCGACGACCATTACCCGTCCAGACCGCATCCAACCCTCCCTAGCGACGTTCGTGCCACACCGTCCCGACGTCTGCACCCCCGAAACGCGCACACTTTGCGCCTGTCGCGACCGAGACGCACCGATTGCGCGTCACGAGCGAGGGCGCTCGGCCATGGTCTGCCCGAAGTGATCGAATCACGGCAAGCTAGCGCGATGGCCGCGCTGACTCGCTACCGCAGCGAAGGTGACCTGCACTGCATCGACGTTCGCCTGTCGAGCGTCGACCAGGTCTTCGACCTCCGCGACCCCGCACCGTTTCGCGAGCGTGACCTCGAGCCCGACCTCGTGGAGTACCTGTACACGGCGGCCGAGGACCTCGCTGCCCACGGTCCGTTCCAGGTGGTGCTGTGGCTGCCCGAGGCGGTCGACGCGGACCGGCTGGTCCTCGCGTATCGCGCTCACTTCGCCTACGAGGTCGACCGGGTGGTCCGTCGTCGTCGTCGCCTGAAGCGCGATGGCGGGCTCGCGCTGCTGTTCGCGGCGCCCTTGCTCGTCGCACTGCTCGCGCTGGCGCGCGTCGCCGGTGGGATCGCGCGCGTCGGCGTCGAGGTGAGCGAGGGGATCACGATCGCGGGCTGGGTCCTGATGTGGCGCCCGATCGAGACGCTGTTCTACGACTGGATCCCGCTCCGTCGCGAGCACAAGCTCTACACGCGCCTGCGCGACTGTCCGCTGACCGTACGCGAAGGCACGCCGCCTCGCTCGGCCTGATCACACGCGAGGCGACACGGAGGTGCGCTCAGAGCCGGTAGTGAACCTGAGCGAGCGCGTAGCCGCCGTTCGGGCCGGATCCCTTGTCGATCAACTCGAGGCGCGTCGTCAGGATCCACTCGAGATGCGACGTCATGAACCAGTGGAGATTCGCGTCCACGCACTCGCGGTCGGTCCCGGCCACGCGCGTGTCCTCGGTGTAGTGGCCGGCGCCGAGGTCGAGCATGAAGCCCGACGGCAGCGGCTTGCTTGCCATCACGTACGCCGCGAGCTGCGTCGTCTTGTCCATGCTGCCCGTGTTCAGTGCCTGATGGATGTACTGCGCCTCGCCGAGTAGCAATACCTCAGGCCCGGGCAGGTACAGCTTGCCCGTCACGCCGGCGTACGTGCGGTCCTGATCGTTGCTCGACGCGTACTTCGCCTCGGCGCCGACCGCGACGTGCTCGGTGACTCGCACCTCCGCGTAGAGCGCGCCGCCATCGCCGTGCTCGACCTCCGTCGCGATCGGATCGTGGACGAAGCCGGTCGCGTGGATCTCGAACCTCGGCACCACGTAGCTGGCGGCCACCGCGTACGCCTCGTCGTACAGCGGCGCGCCACCGAAGCGCTGCGTGTATGCGACGTGCTCGGCGAGGCGCAGCCCGAACGTCGGCGACAGCCGGCCGACGCGCACGTACAGCCCGCGCCCCTCGTCGGGGTGCTGCTGCCACATCACGTAGTGCTGCCGCGACCAGAACGCGTGCAGGGGGGCGCCGCTCTGCGGCCGGCGGAGGCCGCCGAACAGGTTGATCGAGAACCCGTGGCTGCCGGCGTTCGCGTAGACCTCGGCCTGCATCGGGTACACGGCCGCGCTCGCGAAGCCGGGGTAAACGAAGCCACCCGCCGCGCGCACGTCACCGCCGACGTGCAGCCAGTCGGGCGTCTCGACGCCGTAGAAAAACGTCGAGTCGCCGGGCTTCCACGAGATGCTCTCGCTGACGGCGAGCCCGTTCTCGTTGAGCAGCCCGCCGCCCTCGGGCGCGATGTGACAGCTCGTGCATGTCGCGTCGCGCGACAGCTGGTACTGCGGGTACGCATGCGCGACGCCCGCCGACGCGAGCACGAGCAGGGCAACGACGACCGCCTTCATCATAGTCCCGGCGCTCCGGCATCGATCCACGTCGCGACGAGCTGGATGTCGACCTCGGGCAACGGGTAGTCGGGCGGCATGCGCGGGCTCTCGGTCCCACGCATCACGCCGATGATCCTGCTCTCCGCGGCGGTCGGGCCGACGAGCTCCCGCAGCGTGAGTCGCGCCGCCGGTAGCGTGTCGAACGCGTAGTCGCGCGTCTTGCTCGAGGTCGAGTGACACTGCACCTGGCCGCACGATGGCGCGAGGATCTCGAGCGTCACGACCTCGAACGTCGCGGGCCGCGGATCCTCGGTCATCCCGCAGCCAGCCGCCAGCGCCACACACATCCAGGTCCGGGCAAGCTTCATCGGAGCGAGGCTTAGCACCGAACCATGCGCGCGGCGTCGGCCCTCACCGATCCATCGCGGTCATTCTGCGCGTACTCAATTCATGAGCACGACCGTGATCACCATGACGAGCGCCACGAGCAAGGCGGTCCACATGACGACGTGCAGCGGGATGGTCCAGCCTTCGATGCGATCAGCACTCATGTGGTCGCCAGGCAGAGCACCGACCGTGCCGGCCGTCCGGCCCCCCGGCGCCTCCGTTTTCGCGCAACGATTGCGGAGCGGGCTCCCCGACACGCAAGCCCTGCACCGGGGACGAGCCCGCGCGCCCGACCACCACGGCATGCGACTCGCACTCGGCCGGTGACGATGTCACGAGAGACCCTGCGCTACGACGATGCGATCGTCCGGAAGTTCGTCACGGCCACGATCGTGTGGGGTGCGGTCGGCATGCTGGTCGGGCTGTGGTGCGCCCTGCAACTCGCCGCACCGCGGCTGAACATCGGCCCGTACTTCACCTTTGGCCGGCTGCGACCGCTGCACACGAACGCGGTCATCTTCGCGTTCGCCGGCAACGGCATGTTCGCGGCGATCTACTACTCGTCGCAGCGGCTGCTCAAGGCGCGCGCGCTGCGCACCCTCTCCGCGATCCACTTCTGGGGGTGGCAGGCGATCATCGTCGCGGCCGCGATCACGCTCCCCCTCGGCTACACGCAGGGCAAGGAGTACGCGGAGCTCGAGTGGCCGATCGATCTCGCGATCGCCGTCGTGTGGGTGACCTTCGCCGTGAGCTTCTTCGCGATGGTGCGCAACCGCCGCGAGAAGCACCTCTACGTCGCGCTGTGGTTCTACATCGCCACGATCGTCACGGTCGCGATCCTCCACATCTTCAACAACCTCGTGGTTCCGGCGGGGCTGTTCAAGAGCTACTCGATCTACGCGGGCGTCCAGGACGCGTTCATGCAGTGGTGGTACGGCCACAACGCCGTCGCCTTCATCCTCACCACGCCGTTCCTCGGCCTCATGTACTACTTCCTGCCCAAGGCAGCGGAGCGGCCCGTCTTCAGCTACCGGCTGTCGATCCTGCACTTCTGGTCGCTCGTCTTCATCTACATCTGGGCGGGCCCCCACCACCTCCACTACACGGCGCTGCCGCAGTGGGCGTCGACGCTGGGCATGGTGTTCAGCATCATGCTCTGGATGCCGTCGTGGGGCGGGATGATCAACGGCCTGCTCACCTTGCGCGGCGCGTGGGGCAAGGTCGCCGAGGATCCAGTCCTGAAGTTCTTCGTCGTCGCGATCACGTTCTATGGAATGGCCACGTTCGAGGGGCCGATGCTCTCCATCAAGAGCATCAACGCGCTGTCGCACTACACCGACTGGAACATCGCGCACGTGCACGGCGGCGCGCTCGGCTGGGTCGGATTCATGATTTTCGGGATGGTGTACTGGCTCGTCCCGCGCCTGTACCAGGCACCGCTGTACTCGAAGAAGCTCGCCACGGCGCACTTCTGGGTCGCGACCATCGGCATCGTGCTCTACGTCGTCTCGATGTGGGCGGCGGGCATCACGCAGGGCCTCATGTGGCGGGCGTTCGACAGCACCGGTCGGCTCCAGTATCCCGACTTCCTCGAGACGGTCGTTCGCCTGGCACCGATGTACTGGGTGCGCGCGCTCGGCGGTGCGCTGTACATCACGGGCGTCGGGATCTGCGCATACAACCTGTTCCGCACCTGGCGGGCGCGCCCGGCCCGCTACGCGGAGCCCGACATCGAGGTGCCCGCGATGATCCGCATGGCGCGGGACGAGGCGAAGCGCGCGACCGCCCTCGAGCGCGGCGTCGTGGTGCCGGAGCATTTCCATCGCCGCTGGGAGGGCATGCCGGCGCTGTTCACGGTGCTCACCATCACGGCGGTGCTCGTGGCCTCGGCGCTCGAGATCATCCCGACGTTCCTCATCGGAGACAACGTGCCGCGGATCGCCTCGGTGAAGCCGTACACGCCGCTCGAGCTCTACGGCCGCGACATCTACTTGCGTGAGGGTTGTTACAACTGCCACTCGCAGATGATCCGGCCGTTCATCGACGAGACGGTGCGCTACGGGCAGGGCGGCGTGCCCGCGGAGTACAGCAAGGCCGGTGAGTTCGTCTACGATCACCCGCACCAGTGGGGCAGCAAGCGCACGGGACCTGACCTCGCGCGCGAGGGCGGGCGGCGCGACGAGCTCTGGCACCTGCGCCACCTCCAGGACCCCCGTGGGACCTCGCCGGGCTCGGTGATGCCGAGCTACGAGCACATGCTGCGCGAGGAGATTCCGTTCGCGGACATCCAGTCTCGCGTCGACGCGATGGCCATGCTGGGCGTGCCGTACGGTCCGGAGGCCCTCGCCGGTGCTGGCGGTCTTGCGCGCCAGCAGGCGCAGCAGGTCGCGGCGAAGCTCGAGCAGCTGGGCGGCCCGCGTGGCATGGCGACGAAGGACGTGATCGCGCTGATCGCGTACCTGCAGCGCATCGGTACGGACATTCACGGAGGTCAGCGATGATCCGGTTCTCCGAGTGGGTCTCGGCGCTGACGCCGACGACCTTCACCGAGCTCGCGCTCGTCCTGTTCGTGGGCGTGTTCGCGGCCGTCGCCATCCGCGATGGTGGCAAGCGTCGCGCGACCGCGCATGCCGAGGCGGCGCAGCTGCCACTCTGCGACGACGCGGGAGGATCGCCGTGAGCGCGTCGCCGCCCGAGGTCCCCGAGGTCCCCGAGGTCCCCGAGCGCCCCCAGCTCGCCGAGCTCCACGAGCCCGCGGGACCCGTCGGGCCCCCCGACGCCGCCTCGCCGGAGCGGCATCACGAGCCCGCGGAGGCGCTGCTGCTCGAGCACGAGTACGACGGCATCCGCGAGTATGACAATCCGCTGCCAGGCTGGTGGTCGGCGATCTTCATCGGAAGCGTGATCTTTGCGGGGCTGTACTTCGTGTACTTCTCCGTCCTGCACTGGTCGACCACGCTCGACGAGCAGTACCAGTCCGATCTGGTCACGTACCAGAGCAAGAAGGGCGCGCGCGACCTCGCCGAGGCGTCGAGCGCGACCGAGAGCTCCGTCGCGCGCACCGCGATGGATCCCGCGCGGCTCGAGCACGGTGCGGCGCTGTTCGCGACGAAGTGCGTCGGCTGTCACGAGCAGGGTGGGGTCGGCAAGATCGGGCCGAACCTGACCGATGGCTTCCAGCTGCACGGCTCGTCGCGCATGGACATCCTGCGCACCGTGCGCGAAGGCATCCCCGGGACCGCGATGATCGCGTGGGGCGAGCAGCTCGCGCCGCCCGATCTTCTCGACGCGGCCGCCTATGTCACGACGCTGCGCGGGACGAACGCGCCCGGCGGCAAGCCGCGTCAGGGTGAGCCTGTCGAGGCATTCGCGCCATGACGGAGAGCCCCGCCGTGCGCGTGCTGTCCACGATGAACGAGGACGGCACGCGACGCTGGCTCCGGCCGCGCGTCTCGCAGGGCCGCTTCCTGCAGCGGCGTCGGGTGGTGGCGTACGCGCTGATCGCGCTGTTCGTCGCGCTGCCGCGGATCCGGATCCACGGGCGGCCCGCCCTGTTGATCGACCTCGGCGCGCGCGAGCTGTCCGCGTTCGGCGCCGTGTTCCGGCCCTCCGACGGGACGGCGCTGATGCTGTTCGGGCTGACGATCGTGCTGGCCGTGTTCCTCATCACCGCGCTGTTCGGGCGCGTCTGGTGCGGGTGGGCCTGTCCGCAGACCGTGTACCTCGAATTCGTGTTCCGCCCGCTCGAGCGCCGCTTCCTCGGCACCGGCGCGAAGCGGGACGCGCTGCCGCGGTTCCACGTGCGGCGGATCGCCCTCGTCGTCGTCTACGCCGCGCTCGCGTTCGGGCTCGCGAACGTGTTCCTCGCGTACTTCGTCGGTACCGATCGCCTGGAGCGCTGGGTGTTCGAGGCCCCGGGCGATCACCGCGGTGGCTTCCTGCTCGTCGTGGGCGTGAGCGCGCTCATGTTCTTCGACTTCGCGTACTTCCGCGAGCAGACCTGCATCGTCGCGTGCCCGTACGGACGCCTCCAGACCGTGCTGCTCGATCCGCAGTCGCTCATCGTCGCGTACGACGCGACGCGCGGGGAGCCGCGGGCCCAGCCGAAGAAGCGGCTGCCCGTGCTCGAGCAGCGCGGGGCGTGCGTCGACTGCGGCGCGTGCGTGACCACGTGCCCGACGGGAATCGACATCCGCGAGGGCCTGCAGATGGAGTGCATCGGCTGCGCGCAATGTGCCGACGCTTGCGACACGGTGATGGACAAGCTCCAGCAGCCTCGTCACCTCATCGGCTACACGTCGCAGCGCGAGCTCGAGCGCAAGCCGCGGCAGCTGCTGCGCCTGCGGACGCTGGTGTACCCGGCGCTGCTGGCCGTGATCGGCGTGGCCTTCGCGTGGAGCGTGGGCACGCGGCCGACCACCGAGGTCACGGTGCTCCGGCTGTCGGGCCCGGCGTTCGTCGAGCTGGCCGGCGGTCGGGTGGCCGCTCAGGCCCAGCTGCGCATCGAGAACGCGACCGACGTGGTCCGGCACTACGCCGTCACGCTGGTGGATGCGCCCGACGCGAAGCTCGTGGCGATCCAGCCGACCTGGCAGGCGGGACCGCGGCACGCGATCACGGTGCCGCTCGCCTTCGAGCTGGCCGCGACGACGTTCGCCGGTGGCACGCGCGTGGTCCATGTGCGCGTCGACGATGCGGCTGGATTCTCCCGCGTCGTCCCGATCACGCTGCTCGGGCCCGAGCGAGGTGCGCCGTGACCCCGGGCCGCAGGTGGGGCCTCGCGATCGTCGGGATGCTCGCGGTGAACGTGCTCGCCACGGTGGGGCTCGCCACGCTCGCGCGGGTCGGGCACTCCGAGGTCATCCCGGACTATTACGCGAAGGCGGCGCGCTACGACGCCACGCTCGACGAGCAAGCCGCGTCTCGCGCGCTGGGGTGGCACGTCGAGCTGACGCTCGACCACGGCGAGGCGTCCGTGCTCGCGAGCGATGCCGCGGGACGGCCGATCACGGACGCGCAGGTGACGGTGACCGGCTATCCGCGGGCGGACGCCGGCCGACATGTCGAGGTCGCGCTCGCCGCGGCGCGCGACGGTGGCGGCTGGTACCGCGGGCCCGCGGACCACGCGGTGGGCGTCCACGACCTCACCGTCACGATCGTGCGCGGGGGATCGCGGTTCGTCCGTGGGTATGTGGTCACCGCGCGATGACGGGGCTCGCGATCACGGTGCTCGTCGCGAGCCTCGCGGGCAGCCTGCACTGCATGGCGATGTGCGGACCGCTCGTCGCGATGCACGGCGGTGCGGCCTCGCTGCGGCTCGCGCTCGTGCACGGGTTCGGCCGGCTGCTGACGTACACGAGTCTCGGCGCGGCCGCCGGCCTCGTTGGAGGCGCGGTGAATCTCGCGGGTTCGCTCGCGCAGGTGCAGCACGCCGCGACGATCGTGGCCGGACTCGCCATCCTCGGTGGCGGCGTCCACGCGATCGCGATCGCGCGCGGCTGGATCGCTGCCGGTCCGGCGCGTGGCGCGTGGTTCCAGCGCGGGCTCGTCCAGCTCCGCGTGCACCGGCGACCGAGCACGCGCGCCGCGATCGCGGGGATCCTGACCGGGCTCTTGCCGTGCGGCTGGCTGTGGGCGTTCGTCGTGACCGCCGCCGGCACCGCGCGCGCGAGCAGTGGTGCGCTCGTCATGGGAGCGTTCTGGCTCGGCACGATGCCGGCGATGACCGGCATGCTCGCCGCCGGAGGCCCGCTGCTCGCCCGCATCCGCGCCCGCATGCCGGTGCTGACCGCGTGCGTGCTCGTCGCGCTCGGGCTCGCCACGCTCGCGAGTCGGTGGCGCGATGCGGGCGTCACCGGCGCGACCGCACCGCACTGTCACGCGTGTCACGAGGCGACGTGACCGCCATCGCGGCGGCCCGGCGTGCGCCCGCTCGGCTCGCGCCGCAGCCATGCGCACACTGCGGCCTGCCGACGCCGCCGGGGCGCATCCCGGCGACCGGGCAAGCGTTTTGCTGCGCGGGCTGCGAGGTCGTGCACGCCGCGATCGCCACGCACGGTCTCGATCGCTTCTACGCCCTCCGTGAGGTGGAGACCCGCGCCGCCCCCGCGGCGTCGACCGGCCAGCGTTACGCCGAGCTCGACGATCCGGCGTTCGAGCGCGCCCACGTGACGCGAGACCCCGACGGCACCGCGCACGTGGCGCTGTACCTCGAGGACCTGCGCTGCACGGCCTGCGTGTGGCTCGTCGAGAGCGCGCCGCGGTGCGTGCCCGGCGCCTCGGCCGTCCGCGTCGACATGGGGCGCAGTCGCGCCGACGTGACGTGGGACCCGCGGCGCACCAAGCTGTCGGTGATCGCTCGGTTCCTGGACGGCGTCGGGCACACCCCGCATCCATATCGCGGGCTCGATCGCGATGTGGCGAGACGCCGCGAGGACCGGGCTTTGCTCGTGAAGATCGGCGTCGCCGGGGCCGCGATGGGCAACCTGATGCTGCTCGCGGTCGCGCTCTACGCCGGGCTGTTCCAGGGCATGACCCGCGCCGACGCGACGCTGTTTCGCTGGGCCTCGATGATCGTCGCCGTGCCGGCGCTCGGCTTCGCGGCGAGTCCGCTGTTTCGCACCGCGCTCGGGGCCTTGCGAGCGAGGCGACTCCATCTCGATCTGCCGCTATCGATCGCGATCGTGGCGGGGCTCGGCTGGGGGGCCGTCAACGTCGTGCGCGGGGTCGGCGAGATCTACTTCGATAGCCTCTCGATGCTCGTGTTCCTGCTACTCGTCGCGCGCAGCGTGGTGATGCGACACCAGCGGCGGGCGTCCAGCTCCGCGGAGCTGCTGCTCGCGCTGACCCCGAGTCGCGCGCGCCGCCTCGTCGGCGCGCAGGTCTTCGACGTCCCCATCGCCGCGATCGTGCCCGACGACGTGGTCGTGGTGCTCGTCGGTGACGTCGTGCCGGTCGATGGCCTCGTCGTCGACGGTTACTCCACGCTCGACGTCGGTCTCCTCACGGGGGAGTCGCGGCCGCGCCGCATCGCGGTGGGCGACCTGGCGCTCGCCGGCACCGTCAACCTCGCGGCCCCGCTCCACATCCGTGCAACGGCCGTCGGTGAAGCGACGCGCGTCGGCAAGCTCGTCACGACCGTGGAGGCGCTGTCGACGCGGCGCGCGCCGATCGAGCGCCACGTCGATCGCATCGCGGGTCGGTTCGTGGCGGTGGTCGCGGTCGCCGCGGGCGTCACGGGGATCTTGTGGACGGGCCTCGTGTCCGCGAGTGCCGGCGCCGAGGCGGCGATCGCGCTCCTCATCGTGACGTGTCCGTGCGCCCTCGCGCTCGCCACGCCGCTGGCCGTCACGGTAGCGCTCGGACGCGCGGCCCGCCGCGGCATCCTGATCAAGGGCGCCGATGCACTCGAGCGACTCGCGACCCCGGGCACGCTCGTCGTCGACAAGACGGGGACGCTGACGGCCGGGGCGCTGGCGGTCGTGACGTGGCGCGGGGATCTCGATGCGGCGGCGCTCGCGGCCGCGGTCGAGGCAGGGAGCACGCACCCGATCGCGCGCGCGATCGGGGCGCACGCGGAGCGCGATGGCGCAGCCCCGGTCGCACGGGCCACCGCGATCGAGGCCACGCTCGGTCGCGGCATCGCGGGCTCGGTCGCCGGGCAGGCCGTGCTCGTCGGCGCGCCCGACTGGATCCGGGTGCGCGCGCAGGTCGCTCCGGTCATCGAGGGCTGGATCGCCGAGCTCGCGGAGCGCGGCGAGAGTCCCGTGGCGGTCGCCGTCGACGGCACGGTTGTCGCGGTGATGGGGCTGGCAGACCCGGTCCGGCCGGACTCGGCGGCGGCACTCGCGGCGCTCGCCGGGCTCGGCTGGCGCGTCGAGCTCGTGTCGGGTGACGACGCCCGCGTCGCGCTCCGCGTGGGGACCGCGCTCGGCCTGCCCCCGGAGGCGTGCCACGGCGGCGTGAGTCCCGAGGGCAAGGCAGCGTTCGTCGTCGCGGCGCTGGCGCGGGGCCCGACGGTCATGGTCGGTGACGGGGTCAACGATGCCGCCGCGATGGCCGCCGCATCCGCGGGGATCGCGGTCGCCGGCTCCGCCGAGATCGCGATCGATGTGGCCGACGTGTACCTGCGGTCGTCCGCGCTCACCGACGTGGTCGCCGTGGCACGCGGTGCGCAGGCCACGCTCGCTACCATCCGCCGCAATCTCGGGGTGTCGCTCGTCTACAACCTCGCCGCTGGCACGCTGGCCATCACCGGGCTCGTCCATCCCTTGATCGCGGCGATCGCGATGCCGCTCAGCTCGCTCACCGTGCTTGCCAGCTCGCTGCGCTCGCGCGCGTTCCAGGAGCCCTCGTGATCGCGCTGTATCTGCTGCTGCCGCTCGCCCTCGCGATCGCCGGCGTTGCCGTGCTCGCGTTCATCTGGACCGTCCGCTCCGGGCAGCTCGACGACACCGAGACCCCGCCGCGCCGCATGCTCTTCGAGGACGACGGCACGCGCGTACCGGCGCCGGTGCCTGGCGCAGCGCTTGCTAATGACGAGTGAATGACACGCCCGCACTCCGTTCAAGTCGTCGTCGCATTCGACTTCACCCCGACTGCCGAGGAGGCGCTGCAGCGTGCGATCGATGTGGCGTCGCGCGCGCCGCACCACGTGCTGCATGTCGTGACTGCGCTGGACCCCCATCCACGCACGCTGTTCTCCGAGCTGCGGCCGACGTCGCCCGAGAGCGCCGATCAGGTCCAGGCGAGGATCCTCGAGCGCGTGAAGGCAGCATTCGCCGGGCGCGACAACGCCGCCGTGGTGGAGGTGTTCGCGCACGCCCGCATCGGCACGGCCGCGCACCAGGTGCTCGGGGTCGCGAGCGACGTGGGTGCCGACCTCATCTTCATCGGCAGCCACGGCTCGACGGGGATCGATCGTGCGCTCCTCGGCTCGGTGTCCGAGCAGGTGGTGCGCGAAGCGAAGTGCCCCGTCATGGTCGTGAGGCCCAAGACGTATCCAGAGGTCGAGCGGCTCCACGTGGTCAAGTCGGACCATCCCAAGGGCGTGTACCACCCGCCGCACCGGTATCAGCAGCCCGCGCGGCAGACCGACCTCCACGCCGACGAATGGCCGCGGAGCTAGCCTCCGCGCGAGCGCATCAGCGAGTCTCGCGTTGGCGCGTCCACTCCGCGGCATGACAGCTCGCGCACTGCGCAAGCAGTGAACCATAAGCCTGCACCGCCGGGCCGTTCGTGTCCAGGCGCGCGCCCGCGTCGCGAGCGCCGAGTGCCAGACGCTGTAGCTCCGACGCGTAGCCACGCGCGGAGCTTGGCATCCCGGGCCACTCGACCGGCTCGGCCGCCAGGATGTCGATGCCCGCGCGCCACCGTGCGGGCACGCTGGCGACCATCGCCACGAAGAGCTCGTCGGCCGCCCAGCGATGACGCGCCATGCGGGCATCGAGGCCGGCAGAGTCGAGCGGGGGCGAGGTAGGCGCGAACCAGCGCACGGCCGCCTGCGTGGCCCGGTGGCAGCCGCCGCAGGTCGCCGTGAGCATTGCGAGCTGCACCGTGGCTTCGGGGAGCGTCGGCGCCTCCGTGAGCAGCTTCGCCTGGATCCGCATGCTGGCTGCGAAGGCGTTCCAGGGGCCGAGGCCGGGCTCGTCCGCCAGGTCCGTGTAGGTTGCCGCGAGATCGCGAGCCGGCTCGAGCCGCGCCTGGACCAGCAGCCGCTCGATCTGCCGCAGCCCCGACGCGGCTTCGATCATGTGCAGCTGCGTGCGGGGCGAGGTGGGCGCGGTGGCGGGTCGAGCGGGCCCTGGCGGCGGTGGGAGCGCGCACGCCGCGACGCAGCCGACGAGCAGAGCTGCAATTCTCATGACCTCGTTCCAAGCAACGGGCGTACCGCGGTGGGCATGCGCGCGCCGCAAGCGACCGCGCACGGTTTGCGGTGACTCCCACCCCGTGCGCAAACCCTGCGTGGATCGCGGCTGCCTGTAGAATGCCGCTCGATGCGATGTGTCGTTCTCGGTGCGGGCGCGATCGGCGGCGTGGTCGCGGGGCATCTCGCGCGTGCGAAGCGTGACGTGCTCCTGCTCGCGCGCGGGCCGCACCTCGATGTCATCCGCGCGGCCGGGCTGCGCGTCGAGACGCCGGGCGGCGCGTTCGTGGCGACGCCGCCGGTCGCCGCGTCGGACGAGCCGATCGAGTGGCGCGCGGACGATCTCGTGATCCTCGCCGTGAAGACGCAGCATGCCGCCGCCGCGCTCGCGACCCTCGCGCCGCCGCCCCACGTTCCGATCGCGTGCTTCACGAACGGCGTCGAGGCCGAGCGGATCGCGCTGCGCCACACGAACCACGTGCTCGGCGTGTGCGTGATGATGCCGGCGACGTTCCTGACGCCGGGGGTGGTCCAGGCGTGGGGCACGCCGGTGCCGGGCCTGCTCGACATTGGCCGCTATCCCGATGGCAGCGGCGGGCATGCCGACGAGCTCGTGGGCGAGCTCCTCGTCGCGGGCTTCGAGTCCGAAGTGCGCCCCGCGATCATGCGGTGGAAGCGCGCGAAGCTGCTGACCAACCTCGCGAACGGGGCGGAGGCCCTCTGCGGTCCACCCGCGCGCAACGGCGAGCTCGCCGCCGCCGCGCGCGCGGAGGGACGCGCGTGCTTCCAGGCCGCGAACCTCGCGTGGATCTACGAGCCCGAGGAGCGAGCCCGCCGTGGCGACTTCGCGTCGCGTCCGATCGCCGGCGCTGCGCGGGGCGGCGGCTCCACGTGGCAGAGCCTCACCCGCGGTCACGTCGCGCTGGAGACGGACTATCTGAACGGCGAGATCGCGATGCTCGGCCGGCTGCATGGCGTCCCCACCCCGATCAACACGGGCCTCCAGCGGGTCGTCGCGGCGGCCGCGCGGGCCCGCGTGGCACCCGCCTCGTGGACGGAGGCGATGCTCGCCGAGCGGGTCGCCGCCGCCGCTGCCGAAGCTCCACTGGCGCGGAGCTGATCAGCTCGCGCGGAGCTGATCAGCTCGCGCGGAGATCGAGATCTTCTTCGGCGGGCGTCCAGTCGTCGGTCACCAGCGCGAGCCCACCGGCATACGAGGGGCGTGATGCCGGCGCGACGGTGGACTCGTACGTGACCTGCGTCTCGACCATCACGGGCACCTTCAGCGACGTGAGGATCAGGCAGAAGGCCTTGGCGTCCTCGAGCGCCCGATCGACAGCGCCCACGTTGCCGCCGACGGTCAGGTCGATCGACAGCACGATCGACGTGAACTCGAGGCCGTCCGCCGTCCGCTCGACCTCGCCCGACGCGACCGCCGTGAACGCCGAGACCTCGATGCCGTCGCGCGCGGCGAACGCCTCGAAGGTGGTGAGCATCCCGGTCCCGAGGGAGGACAGGAGGAGCTGCTCGGGCGACCACGTCGTCGCATCGCCATCGAAGTGCCGCGAGGTGCCGGCCGAGAGTGGCGCGACCCCATCCGCCTCGACGCGGGACCGCGACGGGTGCGTCCGCGTGACGGTAGCGCGGTAGTGATGTGGGAACTGCGACGGCATGGCGTGTGGCCGGATATAAAGCACGAACCGGTCCACCGCCAACGTTCGTGCGTGACGCGACCGCAACGAATTCGGTGGTGCGCAGCTGCCTCCACGTGCGGGCCGGTCACGGTCCCTGACAGCGGTGTCGTACGCCGTCTTCTGGGCTCGAGTGGGACCGCGTGGCCGCTACCCCGGC
>JAYSYE010000154.1:0-2071 GCA_043716635.1 Deltaproteobacteria bacterium
TGTCAGCCTGATCTATTCGACCACGAAGGCGCGCTCGGGCGACGAGTCGGTCGCTCGCAACGAGCGCGACGTGGCCGCTGAGCTCGCCGACCGGTGGTATGAGGACGCGAAGCTTCAGCGCATGGTGAGCGGTGTGGACAGTGCGGGTGTCGAGGATCGGCGGGCCCCGATCGCCTCGCTGTGGCAGTTCGCGGCGAAGCGAGCGTTCCACAACGCGATCGAGGTGCAGGGGCACCTGTCCGCGGACCTTCAGACCGCCGCGAGCGAATCGGCGCTCGTGGAGCGCATTGCCCGCAGTGCGCAGATCTCGAGACCGGAGGCTTCGGGCCTGCTCGTCGAGTTTCGCGAGCTGCCGTGCAACGATGCCCTCGTCGACGTGGACGTGCTCGCGATCCGGCTGCGTGCCGAGGACAAGGCGCTGTCGGCGCGACGGTCCAGCGACCGCTCGCTTCCCTGGGCCCCGGCGCTGCCCGCTCTGGATGCGCACGGCCAGGTCATCGAACGATTTGCGGGCGTCACCGTCGAAGCGGTCGCGCGGGACACCCGGATCATCATCGAGGCGCTGAATGCGTGGTCGGCAGAGACGGGGACCGCTCATGGCGACGTCACGCTGCTCGGGTTTACGGCGCATGCGGGGGAGCAGGTCCTGAGCGAAGCGATGACACCGATGGAGCAACTGGACCAGGTCGACCAGGCGGTCAGCATGGGCGCCGACCGCATCGGGCACGGACTCATCCTCGCGATCGACGTGGACGTGCTGATCCAGAAGCGGCCCGAGTTTGCGCCGCAGCGCGAGGCCTTCCTGGCGCGTCGGCGCGAGGTGATCGCGCGGGTCAAGGCAAACGGAGTCGTGGTCGAGGCCAACCTGTCGTCGAACATGGAGATCTCGAACCTGACGCACGATCAGCACCCGGTCGGCCGGTTCGTGGACGAGGGGATCCGCGTCACCGTGAACACGGATGACGAGACGGTGCTCGATACGGACATCGAGCAGGAGCTCTTCAAGGTGAGCCGCGCGCAGGGTGTGACACGGGCTGATGTCGCGACGATGATCCTCGAGGCCTACCGGAGCCGGCTCGGCAACCGCGAGCTCGTCCAGCGCGCACGCATCAAGATGGCACTGTTCGACGCGCTGACGGGAGGCCTCGCGGATGCCGAGCGCGCGGCACTGGCGACCCACCTCGCCGACGCGATGCGAATTGCTCCCGGCCCATCACCAGCCGAAACCATTCATCGCGTGCTGGATGCAGCGCTCGGTCTCTAGAGAGGAAGACACCATGATCATTGCCCTTCGCGACTACGACTTGACGGCAGCCCGGCAGCGCGTACGAGAGACGATCGACTTCGAGCGCAGGCTCGGGACGCTGTTCGGCGGCAGCCCGGACCGTGACCTGACTTGTGCTACCGACGCCGTCCGCGTTCTCGACTCGCACATCTCTTCAGCGTTGACGTATCTGCAGGTAGGAAACGGCGGCACGCTCACTCCGACGCACTGCGACATCGGGCAACTCACGCCAGCGTTGCCGCTGGTGCGCGCGTGGATGATCCTGCGGGGCCACCCGTCCTGGGGTGGAGGCGTGCATCAATATTTCCATCGCGAGGCCGTTGTCGAGCCAGGAGAGTGGGAGAATGGCCCGCGCGACGGCGGCGCGCTGCTCGAGCGCTGCTACCTGGAGTCGCCACCGGCATGGGATGTCGAGCGGTTCGAAGCGACCGTGCTCGAGGGCGCGGCGGCGGTCTTCGGGACCGAGCCCCTCGACTCCGAGTGGATACCCGGTCAGGTCTATCCCGGCTCGCCCATCGGCAGATACTTCTCGATCCTGTCGATGTCGATGGAGCTGCAAGCCATTGGCGCCCTGGATCCGGCATTCACCCGGCAGGACGCGCTGACCGGGGAGTGGTGGCTCGTGCAGCCGGTGAGCCCGCGGCTGCAGCACTACCGGCTGGTCCGGCAACTCGGGATGCAAATGGGAGGCTACGTGCCGAGCGAGATGCTCGACGACCCGCGCCGCGTCGTGATGGGCTGGTACGCCGAGGACAACGAGATGAGCCCCGAGGATATCGAGGACCG
>JAYSYE010000155.1:0-6469 GCA_043716635.1 Deltaproteobacteria bacterium
CCGACCCTGGCTGCCACCACGGCGCGCAGCGACCAGGTATCGCGCGCCTCGCCATCGGACGCGGAGCCTGCCATGCGGGGCACCGAGGCGAGGTCGGCCTCCGTCCACGTCGTCGCCGCGCCATCCACCGTCACGGCGATCGTCGCGGCGGTGGGCGCGGAGGCGGGCTCGCGACGATCTTCGCGGTGATGCGGCTCGTCGCGCGTGGCGCCCGGCGAGGACCGGTCGCAGCCGCCCCCGGTCGCGAGCCCACTGGCAACCACGAGTCCGACCACGAATCCGGCGGCGTAGCTGCGCATGGCGCCAGCGTACCTCGGACGGCGCAGCTCGCAGCGGGCGATCGCGGGCCGGGTCGGTGCGAACCGGTCGGCCGCGACGCTACGGCCTGCTCGCCTTCGGCGCGGGCGGCGTGATCTCGAGCTCCTGCAAGAGGTTCTCGAGCTCGATCCGCTGGTCGAGCCGCTTCGCCTCGAGGTCGGCGAGCTGGGCACCGAGCTTGTTGCCCTCGCTCGTGAAGTCGTCGAGCTGCCGCGTCCACTTGGCGCGCTGAGGGGCGGCGGCCGGGTTCTTCGCGATCGCGAGGATGTTCGAGCGCAGCTCGTTGGCGCGCTGGTCGAGCTTGTCCCGCCGATTCGTGATGCCCGCGAGCGTCTGGGCCTTGGCCGTGTACGTGATCACGCGGCGCGCGAACTGCTCGACCTCGAGCACGCCGCGCGACAGCTTCAGGAGCCGCATGTCATCGCGATTGTCGGCCAGCTGCGACGTCATCATGATGCCCGTCTCGACGAGCGGGCTCGAACGACTCGACCAGCGCGATGCGACCCGAGACGCTGCCCTCGTTCGTCTGGAGCGTGACGAGGCTGCCGCGGAGCGAGTCGAGTACCTGCGCGAGCCCGCCCTGGCCGGGGCGCAGCGTCGCGAGCGCGGCGTTGGCCCACGATTGGGGATCGAGCGGCATCGAGATGCTCACGGCGCGCCCGGTCCGACGCTCGATCACCGTGAGGCTCTCGAGGAGGTCGTCGACCTGATCCTTGCGCACCTTGAGCGTGAGCGTGTTGCCCTCGATGATGCCCGTCCGCTCGAAGTACCCGACCCCGTTGCGATACAGCACCACGCGATCGAGCCCGAGTGGTGACTGGGCCGTGGGATACGCCGCGCGGCGGCCGCCACATCCACCGACCATCGCGATCGCTGCGATCGTCACGACCGCGTGTCTGCCCAGAGCTCGCCCCAGCTTCCTCACCATCATGAGCGGACGGCATCAGACCCGCCGGCCTCGCCGGCCTCGCCGGCCTCGCCGTCCTCGCCCGCCCGGGCCCGCGCGCTGGCGCGCACGGAGCGGTCGGGCTGGATTCCCCGTGGCTTGTCGCACGTGTCGCATGGGGCAGCCCCTGGTCGCATCTGGTCAAAACTTCGGCATCGCGGTACGCCCCGAGCCTCGATGAGAACCAAACTGATCGCGGCCACCCTCGCGACCCTCGTGGGTTGCGGCTCGAGCAAGCCGGCCACCGCGCCTGCGCCTGCGCCCATCGCGGCAGCACCGACGGACCCGTCGATGCCGACCGGGACGGCTGACACCCAGACCGTCGTCGCGGGCTCCACGCAGACCGCGCCGGCCCCCGCCGCGCCCGCGCTGCACCCGGAGATCGGGGCCTGGGGCTTCGACTCCAAGGGCATGGATGCCGGCGGCACGCCGGGCGCCAGCTTCTATCAGTTCGCGAACGGCGGCTGGCTGAAGACGACGAAGATCCCCGAGGACAAGTCGAACTACGGCATGTTCGGCGTGCTCGACGATCGGAGCCAGGAGCGCACCAAGCTCATCATCCAGACGTCGAAGGGTGCGCCGGGCAGCGAGGCGCAGAAGATCTCCGACCTCTACAAGTCGTTCATGGACGAAGCGGCGATCGAGAAGGCGGGCCTCGCGCCGATCCAGGCGGAGCTCGATCGCGTGAACGCGATCAAGGACGTGAACGGGCTCGTCGCCGAGTTCGCGGCAGACTCGCGCATCTTCCGCAACAACCCGTTCGGCACCGCCGTCTCGCAGGACGAGCGCGAGCCCGAGAAGTATCTCGCGAACATCGGACAGGGCGGCCTCGGGCTTCCCGATCGCGACATGTACGCCGCCAAGGCCGCGCAGTTCGCGCCGCTCCGCGATGGGTACAAGAAGTACATCGAGACGATGTTCACGCTGATGGGCCTGCCGGATGCCGGCAAGCGCGCGCTCGCCGTGTACGCGCTCGAGGAGAAGATCGCCGCGACGCACTGGACCCGCGTCCAGCAGCGCGATCCGCAGAAGACCTACAACAAGATGACGATCGCCCAGCTCCAGAAGAAGGCGCCCGGCCTCGACTGGACGCTGTGGCTCAAGGGCGTCGGCCTCGAGGGCCAGGCCGCCGTCAACGTGAACCAGCCGTCCGCGGTCACGGGGACCGCGAAGCTCGTGGCGAGCGAGCCACTCGCGGTGTGGAAGGACTACGTGCTGCTGCGGACGGTCGACGACGTGTCGCCGTACCTGTCCAAGAAGTTCGTCGACGCGCACTTCGCCATGTACGGCAAGGTGCTGTCGGGCACCCCGATGATCGAGGACCGCTGGAAGCGCGGCGTCGATCAGGTGACGGGCTCGATGGGCGAGGCCGTCGGCAACCTGTACGTGCAGAAGTACTTCACGCCCGAGACGAAGGCCGCGGCGGACAAGCTGGTGCAGAACCTGCTTGTCTCGATGGGCCAGCGGCTCGACGCGCTGACGTGGATGAGCGCGCCGACGAAGGCGAAGGCGAAGGAGAAGCTCGCGACGTACAACCCGAAGATCGGCTATCCGAAGAAGTGGCGCGACTACTCCGCGCTCACGGTGAAGGCCGGCGACCCGGTCGGTAACGCGGAGCGCGCGGCCGCCTTCGAGTACAACCGCCTGCTCGCGAAGCTCGGGCAGCCGGTGGACCGCGACGAGTGGGGCATGACGCCGATGACGGTGAACGCCTACTACAATCCGGTCCTGAACGAGATCGTGTTCCCCGCGGCGATCCTGCAGCCGCCGTTCTTCGACGCGAAGGCCGATGACGCGGTCAACTACGGTGGCATCGGCGCCGTGATCGGCCACGAGATCAGCCACGGGTTCGACGACCAGGGCGCGCAGTACGACGCCAAGGGCGCGCTCAAGAACTGGTGGTCGAAGGGCGACACCGCGAAGTTCAAGAAGGCGACGGCGATGCTGGTCGCGCAGTACAGCGCGTACTGCCCGGTCGCGGCGAAGGACGGCAAGGCCGCGCAGTGCGTGAAGGGCGAGCTGACGCTCGGCGAGAACATCGCCGATCTCGCCGGCCTCACGGTCGCGTACAACGCGTACCAGATCGCCCTCGGCGGCAAGCCGGCACCGGTGATCGACGGGATGTCCGGCGATCAGCGCTTCTTCCTCGGCTGGGCCCAGGTGTGGCGCCGGCTGTATCGTGACCAGGAGCTCGCGAATCGCCTCGTCACGGATCCGCACAGCCCGTCCGAGTACCGCACGAGCGTCGTGCGCAACCTCGACGCCTGGTACACGGCGTTCGGCGTCAAGGAGGGCGATGCGCTCTTCCTGCCGCCCGGCAAGCGCGTCAAGATCTGGTAGTTCCATCGGCCCCCGCGCTATCGTGCGCCGGATGGGCCGCCTCGACGAGACAGCTTTTGAAGCCGCGGTGTCGAGCGGCTGTCCGAGTTGCGGACAGCGCGCGCTCGAGATCCGCACGTTCCTCGATCAGCGTCAGCTGCTGATGCTCGCCGACCCGAACGATGCCGGGAAGTTCGTGCACGACGGCGAGAAGTTCATCGACGGCACGTATCGGATCGCGTGCCCGGCCTGCTCGCACGTCGTGTTCGAGTCGCCGGACTGCCCGCGGTGCCATGCCGCGGGGGGACTCGCGAAGGCGCTCGCCGAGCCGAGCCGGCTCCCGATCCCGAAGCGCTGCCCGGCGTGCAGCGAGCTCGAGCTGATCGCGCTCGCGCTCGTCCCGGCGCAAGCGCGCTATGCGGAGGGCGATCGACCCAAGCCCACCGCACTCGCGGAGTTCGGCGAGCCAGGCCACCACATGGTGGCATTCGCCTGCGAGTCCTGCGACGCGGCGACGGTCACCCAGAAGTGTCCGCTCTGCGATGCGCCGGGCCCGCTGCGCGTCAGGCCGTAACGCGCGTAGACGCGTCGTCGCGCGATCGCGCCCGTCGCATCGACGGCGGTGAGTGCGGCCAGGCGACCGAGGCTGCGGAGTCGCGAGGTCGTGCGGAGCGCGGCGGGGATGGCAAGGAGCCCCCGGGCCGCGATCAGCGCGACCACCGGGGCCGCCCCGAGGCGGGCGACGGCCGGCGCGAGCCGCGGGACGTGAGTGGCCACGATCCGCGGCAGGAGCGAGGCGAAGTCCGCCCCCTTCAGGAGCCGCACCGCGAGCCAGTGCGCGAGGTCGTCGGGCCAGTCATGCGTGACGTGGGCCTCCGGTACGTAGCGGATCGCGATCCCCGCCGCGCGCAGCTCGAGTGCGAGGAGCTGACACTGCCCGTGGAAGACCGTCGGCACGAAGGGGAAGGGGTGGGCGGAGAGCACGTCGCGCGCGAACGCGACGTTGTTCGACATGAGGTTCTGCACGTGACGCGGCTCGCCCGCCCCGCGCGGCCGCCGGTCCCCGGTCGCGAACCGGCGGTTCGCGGGATCGAAGTACGGGAAGTCCAGCGCGTTGGCGAGCACGCCGAGGTCGCCGGCATAGCTCGTGGCGCCGGCGACCACGCGGGCCTCGCCGCGCACGAGCGGCGACGTGATGGCGGCGAGCCATCCGGCCGCGGGCACCGTGTCACCATCGAGGAACGCGACCACGTCGGCCGCGGTCGCCGCGAACCCGAGGTTCTTGTGCTCGTAGTAGCCGGCGGTGGGCGGCACGGTGATCCAGCGAACCGGGTCCCCGACGCGATCGAAGCGTGCGCCGAGCGCCTCCTGGTCCGCGATCGGGATGCCGGCATGCGTGATCAGGAGCTCGATCGCCGTGCCGGCGAGCTGCGGCGCGAGGCGGGTGAGCTGCTCCGCGAGCGGAGCCGCGATGCGGCGCACGTCACTCGTCATCCCGGAGGTGCCGGGGGCCACGCGCTCGAGCGTCGCGGCGAGGTTCCAGGTCTCGAGGACGAGCGCGACCCGCGGGCTCACGACGCGGCCATCCGTGCGGAAGCGGCGGCCGGCGCGAGCACCTCTCGATAAATCGACCACGTCGCCTGCACCGCGCGGGCGAGGTCGTACTGGAGCGCGTGCTCGCGGGCCGCGCGGGCCATGCGCGCCCGGCGGTCGGGGGCATCGAACGCCGCGAGCATCGCCGCCGCGAACGTTGCCGCGTTCCCGGGGTCGATCACATCACCGGTGACTCCGTCGATCACGTGCTCGTGCGAGGCGCCCGCGCGCGCGACCACGGCGGGCAGGCCGCTCGCCGCCGCCTCGACGACCACGTTGCCGAACGTCTCCGTCTCGCTCGGGAACGCGAACACGTCGGCGGAGGCGAACACTGTCGCGAGCTCCTCGCCGTAGAGCGATCCCGCGTGGATCACGCCCGGACCACCGAGCCCCGACGCGTACGGGCCCTCACCCACGACGAGGAGGCGCGCGTCGGGTCGCACCGCCACCACGCGCGCCCATGCCGCCTGGAGCGCGTCGAGGTTCTTCTCGCGTGACAGCCGCCCGACGTACAGCGCGACCGGCTCGCTGGTGATGCCGTACTTGCCGAGCGCGCACCGCACGCGCTTCGCGGGATGGAACAGCTCGAGATCGACGCCGCGGGCCACGCGCACGATCCGCTCGGGGGCCACGCCGATCGCGGCGAGCCGCGACTCGACCGCCGCCGACGGCGCGAGGCACAGGTCGACCTGCTGGTAGAACCAGCCGACGAGCGGCTGCACGAGGTCACGCAGGAACGGCAGCCCCGTCATGCGCGCCGCGTACTCGGCGACCTCCGTGTGGTACTGGGCGATCACCGGCAGACCCGCCATCCGCCCCGCGATCAGACCGGCGATCCCCATCGGCCCCGGCGTGGCGAGCTGCACGAGGTCCGCGTGCTTCGCGAAGTGCGTCACGAGCGCCGGCAGCTCCGGCACGCTCCACGTCATCTCCGCGTAGAACGGCAGCGTCGCCCGCATCGCCGCCGGCACCCGGATCACGGGATCACCGGGTGTGGTCCCGCCCGGGCCGGCCGCGGGACCGACGAGGGTCGCGCCGTGGCCCGCTCGCGTCGCAGCGGCCACGAGTCGCCGGAGGCCGAGCGCGACCCCGTTCACGTCATCGACGGTATCGGAGACGATGGCAACGCGCGGGTCACGGTGGCGAGCGACGTGGAGCTTCATGCTCCATCCGACTCAGCAACCCGTGGACCGACGCCCGCGTGCTCGAACCCGCCATCGCTTGCCAGCCGCTGCCGGAGTGTGACGCGTCGTGCTCGGTCCGTGCTCGTGCCGAGCGACGAAGGTCTGTCGC
>JAYSYE010000156.1:0-6468 GCA_043716635.1 Deltaproteobacteria bacterium
TGTGGCTCGCGGATCCCGACGGCACGCTCGTGGAGATCTACGCGCGCCTGACCGACGACGAGCATGCGCAGAAGCCCGAGAACGCGGAGCCGACGGTCCTCGCGTGAGCCGCGAGGCCTGACGGAACAACAGGACACCGAGCCGGACGAGCTCTCGTCAATGTGGTCGCGATGCTGCCGGGGCGCTCGCCTGCCAGGCGGTCATGCCGCCGCGCATCGACGCGACGCGCGTGAAGCCAAGCGCGACGAGCGAGAGCGCGGCCTTTCCAGATCGCCCACCCGAGCGACACACAAGCACCAGGGGACGGTCACGCGCGACGTCGGCCAGATGTCCGGGGATCTCGCGCAGCGGGATCGCATCGGCTTCGTCGATCTTCTCCAGCTCACCGTGCAGCTCGTCGGGCTCGCGCACATCCACGACCGTCACCGCGGACAGGTTCGCTCGCACCCATTCAGGACCGATCTCCGGGATCCCCGATGGGCTGACTTCGACAGGCGCCCGCGTTTGAGCCGGGCTGGGGGCGAGCAAGATCGGGTCATACCCGCACTGCTGGTTCCGTGGCACCGCACGATCGATCTGTTTCGGGTACGCGAGCTCGAGGTTGTCCATGATCGCGACGAAGACCGCCTCCGACGTCTACGGACCGACGTACGACCGCCAGATCGAGATCCATTCGAGCGCACCAGCGAATAGCCGACCGACGCGGGACCGGTCTGCTCACATGTTGTGGTGTGCGTCTTGCTGCGGTTGATCCGCAGGCGACGCGGCGTGCTCGTCCATCATCGGGCAACGTCCACTCGTCATCATCTCGACGTGCGCGTGGACCTGATCTCGCAGCGCGACGAGTTGCGCCGGGTCGTCAGGAGTCAACACGATGCGTGCACCATGGTCGACGTCGGCCACCGCGGCGTGCGACGGCACCATCGCCATGTGCTCGTGCATCCCGCTGCCGCCCACCATCCCGCTGCCGCCCATCATCCCGCTGCCGCCCATCATCCCGCTGCCGTCCCCACTTCCCATCCCGCCGCCACCCTTCATGCCGCCTCCCATCATTCCATCGGCCATCCGATCGTGCATCGCGCCCATCTTGCGGACGTGTGCGCGAAGCTCGGTCGGATCGCCCAGCGTCGTGAAGGTGACCGTCACGTCGTGCTCCCCATCTGTCGTCGCGAGCTGCGCATCTTTCATCATCGAGCACATCGGCGATTGCTGAGCGGTCTCGGCCGGCGGTGTCGATGGTGAACTTTGCTTCGACCCGCACCCAGCAGCGAGCACCAGTAGGGCCGAGAGGTTCATCCAAGAGCGTTTCGTGCAACACAATCCTCAGGACGCTTCGGCTCGATCTCGCAGAAGCGTCCGGCGCGCTGGAGCGCATCGAGTCAGGGCGCCCGATCACGACGGTTCGGCTCTCGAGGCTGACGTCATGTGCCGGGCATTGCGCGGGGTTTGGCAGCATCCTGCCGCTGCAGTGTCACCCAAGGGGGCGCGGGGTCGTTCGAGCTCTCGGCCGTGCCCAACGAGGCGTGGTCCGCCTGACGGTCGAAGACATCTCGCGGCTCGGTCTCGAGCTCAGGTTCTGAACTGGCTTGCGCGTGGTCCAGCGTGGCCACCGCGGCAGCCGCGGCAACCACGGCAGCCGAACCAGTGGTCATGGAGAGCCGCGCCGCCGCTGGAGGGCCGCGCCGCCGCTGGAGGACCTTGGGCGGGCGAGCCGCCGGCGGGCCTTATTCTTGCTCGATGCGCCGGGATGAAGTTTCGCTCGCTCGCGTTCGCCATCGCCTCGGTCACCTCCGTGCTCGCTGCCTGCGGCGGCGATGATTCCACGGACAGCGCCGGTGACGGCGGCGCTGGCAGCGCACCCGATGCGCGAGTTGCCGCGGACGCACCGGCAGGTGGCGTGACGTGAAACGTCGCCGCCACGATCGCGGCGATGGCAACCGCCAAGACGGTGAGGGGGACAGGCACGGTCACGTGTTCCGGTGCGGCCGCGCTCCGGGTCGAGACGTGCGTGCAATGGAACCCGAGCGGCTCGTTCGCGGATATCCAGTGCATGGAGTCGACGCAGTCCGGGATGGCGTCGCTCACCGTGGATAACCTCGCGAGCTGCGGCATCTCGAGTGGGCGAAAGTTCCGTGCGCAGGTGAATGCGACCGTGAACGGAACCGCGCAACCCGAGGTCCTCTCGTCCGAAGCGACCTGCTTCTGAGGCGAGCGCGTCCCTCGGTCGACGCCGGGGTAATCTGCTGCCCTTCGCGCTCTTGCTCTGTGGCTGGACTTCGTCGGTGACCGTCTTCACCAACGACGCACTCGAGCTCCCGGCCGCCGCCCGCGCGTAGCTCGAGGCCGCGGGCATCCGCGTCGAGACGGCGCCGATCGCACGCCTGGTCGCCGATGGGACGCGGCTGACGGGCATGGAGCTCGCGGGTGGGACCATCGTGCCCGCCGACGCGCTCTTCACGCATCCGCCGCAGCAGCAGACCGAGCTCGTGCGATCGCTCGATCCCGTGCTCGACGACGGCTACGTGAAGGTCGATCCCATGAAGTGCGAGACCTCGACGCCGGGTATCTATGCGTCGGGTGACCTCACGACGCGCGGACAGGCTGCGATCATCGCGGCCGCATCGGGCATGCAGGCCGCCGCGGCGATCAATGTCGATCTCGCGGTGCTGGGTTAGCGGACGCCTCAGCGGGGGACCGGGCGACACCGAGGTTCCCCCCGATTTACGGTCGCCCGCTCGCATCCGAGGTCTCCCGGCGCGGGTTCGGGCGAGCCGAAGTAGTGGCTGCTCTGCACGTCGACCTGCGATCAGTCGAACGCGAGCTCGCCATCTCGACCCGATGCACGATGGTGGCATGACACGCGCGCCCGGGCCGGTCGTGCCAGGTACGCGCGCCTCGCAGCACGTGTTCGAATCCAGCCCGGGCGCCGCGAGGTCGTCGATGGCCTTGGCGTGGGACATGCATTCTGACGTGTCCGCGACTTGTTCCTTTCGTCCACGGCAAGCTGGGGGTCCTCGTGTTGATCCAATGTCCTTCGTGCTCCAAGTTCAATCGAGTGCCGGCGAGGCGCGCTGCTGACAAGGCGAATTGCGCCGCGTGCAAGGCCTCGCTTCTGCCTTTGCTCCATCCGGTCGCAGTCGGAAGCAGTCTCGACTTCGACGAGTTGGTGCACGACTCGCCCATTCCCGTTCTCGTCGACTTCTGGGCCGCGTGGTGTGGGCCCTGCAAAATGGTCGCGCCCGAGCTCGCGAAGCTCGCCAGTACGCGTGGTGGTGGTCTCATCGTCGCGAAGGTCGACACCGAGGCGCTCCCCGAGGTGGCTGCGCGGTTTCGAATCCAAGGAATTCCAACGATGATCCTGTTTCGCGGTGGGGCGGAAGCGACGCGGCTCAGCGGCGCGATGCCAGCGAGTGCGATCGCCTCCAAGCTCGCGCTGTGACCGAGTCAGGCCGCGCCGCAACTACTCGAGGAGGCTACGCAACATCCACGCGGCCCGGCCCTGGCATCGATTCGCTGGTCGCGCAGGTCGAAGCGCTCGACATGGACGCGATTTGCCGCGAGGTCGCCGAGGCGGTCGGCCACCCTGCCGCTGGGACGTCGCATGGTTGAGCGCTCGAAGGCGGTCGGGCCATGAGCCTCTGGGCCGACCGCGTCTTGCCCCACCTCGTCGAGAAAGCGTGCCGTAGTGCGACGATCCTCGACGAGCGCAAGCGATGGGTGCCGCGCGCACACGGCGACGTCCTCGAGCTGGGCGTGGGGTCCGGACTCAACCTCGCGTTCTACGACGCCTCGAAGGTCTCGAAGGTGACCGGCATCGATCCATCCGCCCCACTACTCGCGCGCGCCGCGAGTCGTGCTTCCACGGCGCCGGTGCCGGTCGAGCTCTTCCGCGGCCACGCCGAACACCTCCCGTTCCCGGATCGCGCGTTCGATTCGGCGGTGGTCACCTACTCGCTGTGCAGCGTCGATGATCCCGCGCGCGCGCTGGCCGAGCTTCGCCGCGTGCTGCGCCCGGACGGCGAGCTCGTGTTCGTCGAGCACGGGCTCGCGCGTGATGCCGCGACTCGCCGCTGGCAGCGATGGATCACGCCGGTGTGGCGGCGCGTCGGAGGTGGCTGTCACCTCGATCGCGACATCGCCGCGATCCTGCGCGACGCGGGGTACCGCTCCGATGACCTGCGCGCCGACTATACCGATGGTGCTCGGTGGTTGAGTTACACCTTCGAGGGCACGGCGCGACCCGAATGACGGCGCTCAGGCGGCCTTGGCGGATGGCTCGGCCGAGAAGCCGGCGCTCCACGGCTCGAGCGCAATGCGACGTGCGAGAACCGCGAGGGGCACTTCCACGACGGTCCCAGCGCCACGGTTCCGCTCGTCGGCGTTCGCCCTGCGTGAACGCACGAACCTTCGGCCGGCGCTTGGCTCTGATCTCGCAAGGAGCCAGAACATGCTGACCAACGAATCATCCATTGACCGTGCGCTGCGGGTTGTACTTGGAATCGTGGTCCTCGCGCTCGTGGTCGTGGGGCCCAAGACGATGTGGGGGCTGCTCGGGCTCGTCCCGCTGCTGACCGGCCTCGTCGGGTTCTGCCCGCTCTACCGGCTGCTCGGGATCAGCACGTGCCCTGCTCACGGTGGTCGCAGGCAGGCCGCGTGACATGGCGAAGCCCGCACCGTTCCCGCACACGTATACGGTCAAGCTAGAGGATCGACGCCTCGCGGCACCGCCGCGAGCACCGATCGCCGTCGGCGCGCCCCCGCAGTTCGGCGGCAGCGACGAGGTGTGGAGCCCGGAGGAACTGCTCGTCGGCGCGGCGCTCGAGTGTCTGTGGACGACGTTCGAGGCCTACGCTCGTCACGACCAGCTCGAGGTCGCGGGCTGGCACGGGACCGGCTCCGGAATCCTCGACAAGGGCCCGACCGGGCCGGAGTTCACGTCGATCACGCTGGCCGTGGAGATGACCGTCGCCGCCGCGGACATCGAGCGCGCACGGCGCATCCTCGACACCGCGGAGAAGCACTGCATCATCTCGAACGCGCTCCGCGTCGCGGTCACCTTGCAGGCGGACATTCGACCAGCCGCAAGCTCTGCGGCCTGAACTGGGTGCCGCGCAGGACTTGCGCGATCGCTACAAGCCGCTACCGATCACGAAGCCGAGCAGCGCGCCGTAGAGAGCCGAGGCGATCGGGTTCGCCCAGATCGGGCAAACGATTCAGCGACCGGCGCTCGATGACGTCGAGATCGTGGCCATGATCGCGTCGCGGACCGCCGTTCGCACGGCGGCCGGCACGACATCACCGGGCAGCCGGCGACACAGCGAGACCGTCCTTTTGAGCGCATCGCACGCGCCGGCGCACCGCGCACACGTCGCGAGGTGCTTCTCGATTTGCACGCACGTAGCCTGATCGATCTCGGCCCCGACGTAGGCCGTGAGCGCCTGCGCCAGCTCCGGGCACGGCTCTGCGTTGTCGTCGTTCCCGAGCATTCCTGCGAGCTCGGTGCGCAGCGCCATGCGAGCCCGATGCAGGCGGCTCTTGAGCGCGCCGACCTCGATGCCGCCGACCTCTGCTGCTTCCTCGGCGCTGAGGCCCTCGACGTCACGGAGGATCAGGACCTCGCGCTGTTCGGGAGGAAGCACCGCGATCGCGCGCGACAGCGCCTCCCCGATCTCGCGGGCGTGCGCGCGCGCATCGGGCTGCGGCGCCGGATCGACGAGCTCGGCCGCACCCGCTTCGTCGAGCGAGCGGGTCGGGCGCTGGCCTCGGCGTTCCTTGATGCAGAAGCTCCGCGCAATCTGATACAGCCACGTGGATAGCGCGGCATCGCCGCGGAAGCCCGCAAGACCGCGGAACGCCGCGAGCAGGGTTTCCTGTAGCACTTCGCGTGCGGCATCCTCGTTGCCGCACATCCGGAGGCCGAACCGATAGATGTTCGGCTCGTAGCGCGCGAGCAGCTCCTCGACCGCGGCACGGTCACCGCCGCGGGCGGCCGTCACGAGATCTGCGTCGGAGCGTGCCATCTCCGTCGCAGTCTACCCGTCGCGGTCGATTGTGCGAACCCTCGGCGCCGTGGCGGGCTCCTACGCGAGAAGGAGCATCCTCATGTGTCGTGCCGTGCAATGCAGCAAGTGCCACAAGCCAACCTGGGCCGGGTGTGGGGCCCACGTCGAACAGGTCCTCGGCCACGTGCCCAAGGAGGCGCGCTGTACCTGTCGAGACGCCGCCTCGACGACCACCGGATCCAAGACGGCGAGCCCCGGAATCAGCGGTGCGCTTCGACGGATCTTCGGCAAGTGAGGTGAATCCTTCCGGCCGCTGCCGGCTCTCAGCTCCCGATGCTGGAACGAGAACCTACGTCGCTCCTGTTCGCGATGCTCGTCGCGTGCGGGACGGCCGAACCCCACCGCGAGGTGCCCATCGGTCCGCCGGTCAACGTCACGACCGCGACCGCGACCGCGACCGCGACCG
>JAYSYE010000157.1:0-2067 GCA_043716635.1 Deltaproteobacteria bacterium
CTCGACGCGTACCTGCTCGTCGATCGCCAGAGCGATCTGTTCCCGGACGCGCTCTACGAAGTCGCGTGGGTCTACGTGAAGACCAAGCAGTACGACAAGGCGCTCGGCGCGCTCGAGCTGCTCGCGCTCGCGCGCCCCACCTCGACGACCGTGCCCACCGTGCGGATCCTCGAAGGCAACTTGCGCATCCGCAAGGCGCAGATGCTGCGTCAGGCGATCATCGACGGCACCGTGCGCGTCGACCAGGACCCGGCGACCACACCGGAGACCGAGTACTTCAAGGCGAGCAATGTCTTCATCGACACGCACGCCGCGTACAACCCGGCATTCCTGAGGCTCGGCGAGATCATCGACGGCAACGAGGATGTCTCGCAGTACCTCGCGCAGCTCGCCGGCAAGACGCCGGAGCTGTTCACGGTCACGGCGCCGATGCCCGAGGCCGCTGCGCAGTATCTCGTCGAGGAGCCCGACGTGCAGCGCGCGGTTCGCGTCGAGGCCGATCTCGACGAGGTGCGCACCACGCTCGACGAGTCGCAGCAGACGCTCGTCCGGCTCCAGGCGCTCGTCGCGTCGGGTGATCGCACGGCTGTGTACCCGCAGCTCCAGGCGCGGCGGACGCGGATCGGTCAGGTCCTCGACGATCTGAACGTGATCCGTGGCCAGCTCGCGGATAAAGAGGTCGCGGCACTCGGCGGTGCGGGCTCGCTCGGCGGCCTGACGGCATCCCGGCGCGCACTCCAGCAGCAGTACGCGGCGACCGGCGGCGTCGAGGGGTCGTTCTCGACGCTCAAGCGCACCATGGACGATCAGTACAACCAGCTCGACGCCGGCATCGGTGAAGTGCGGGGCGGGCTCGATACGTCCCAGGCGATGGCGACCGCGATCCGGACGTACGCGAAGTCGACCAGCCAGTCGACATCGACGGCGCTCAGCGCCGAGCAGACGACGGCCGTGAACGACCTGCTCGCGACCACGTCCAGTGAAGCGGCCGCCATCACCGCGGAGCTCGGGGACATGGAGCGCGAAGTCCAGCTCGGGCGCGACCTCGCGCTCGTCGGCGACCCACAGCTCGCCCAGACGCGCGAGGTTCGTCGCCAGTTGCTCGCGGCGCTCGCGGCAGAGCAGCAGGGCCTCGGCGGTGCGGGAGCAAGTGGCAAGGTCGCGGACCAGGCCGCGCGCGCGAGCCGGCTTGCCGACCAGCTCGTCACGCTCGAAGGCGTGCTCGATGCGGCCGCCGATCGAGGGCTCGCCGAGTCGAAGATCGAGATCGACCAGCTGAACAGCCTGATCGCGGGCTACCGCGTCGAGCTCGCCGAGCACGAGGCCGGGACCCGGGAGCTGTCGACGACCTCGCTCGCGGCCAGCTTCAAGACCGTGCGCGACAAGCTCGGCGACATCGTGGTCCGCACCGACGTGGGCGAGATCGATGTCGCGTGGGCACAGAAGGAAGACAGCGACGACGACCTGAAGCGCTTGAACCTGTCGCGCCAGCGCGAGATGAAGCAGCTGCACGACGAGTTCAAGGACATTCTCGAAGGTGGCGTTCCGGCGCCCGGTCAGCCCGTGGCACCTGCGCCAGGCACCGAGACACCGACGCCGACATCGACGCCAGCCACGCCGACGGGGAGTCCTGACCAGGGCACCGGCAGCCGCGTCGCGCCGACGGTTCCTGGCAAGCTCCCGGGCACTGCGCCCACGCCGACCGTGAAGCCCGGCACTCAGACGGGGACGAAATGAGTCACTTTTCTCGCAGCCTCGCCGCGCTGCTCACGACGACGCTCCTGTCATCGACGACCGCGGCCCTTGCCCAGCCGGGCGCAACTCCAGGTGCACCCACCGCGGCGCCCGCGGGTAGCCCCGACGCGAACGGCGCGGGTCCGGGCCTGCCCGCGGATCCTGCCTCGGGCCCAGGCCTCGGCGCGACCGGCCAGCCCGCGGCCGGCCAGCCCGCGACGCCGCCCGCCACGCTCGATCTAAAGCCGCCGGTCTCGTTGACCGCAAAGGAGCTCGAGGATCTCGGCGACGTCGAGCAGGAGTACGAGCGCTTCCTGATCGCGGCCACCGCGC
>JAYSYE010000158.1:0-6453 GCA_043716635.1 Deltaproteobacteria bacterium
GTGGTACGGGGCCTGAATGCGGTCAGTGGAGCTCGCCGGAGAGCACCACGTAGCCGCTGTCGGCGCGCACCGCCATGCTGTCGAACGAGACGCCGGCAACCGCGGGGAGGGGCACGGTGACGAGGAACTGGCGCAGCGAATCGAGCTGGAGCTCGATCCCGGCGGCGGCCGCACCGGTCAGGTCGTACTCGCTGCCGCCCTCCCCGCCCAGCGTGTCGGAGATGAGGTTCACCCACAGGTGAATGGCGCCGAACTGCAGCGCGATCTCCTGCGGCGGGGCTCGACTCGCTGCCCTCGATCGTGGCCTGCAGATTCATCGTGACGAGCGCCCCGGCGCGGCTGAACACGACCGCGGCCGGCGAGGCCTGGAGGTCCAGCGTCGCCCCGAGCACGGCGACCCGCTTCGGCCCCGCGAGTGCCCCGAGGGCCGTGTTCAGCAGCGGCGCGAGCGCACGCTCGGAGGTGCGGGCGGCGACGCGGCTGATCGTCGCCTCGAGGTTGCTGGTGAGCAGCTCGAGGATCCGACCGGCCAGTCCGCTCGCGTTCAGCTTCAGCTGGGTGATCTGCACCGTCGGAGCTGCCACCGTGGTGGTGAAGCCGGACGTCCCGGCGGGCGTCACCACGAGCGTGCCGGCGATCGTGACGCTGGCGGCGGACACGCCGATCGTGGTCGTGCCGGCGGGGACGAGCGCGCCCCCGTGCGGGCGCGAGGAGGGCGACGAGGGCGAGCCCGATGACGGCAACAGGCGAGTGGCGGCGCATGGTGGATCCTCCGAGTAGCAGCGTGGATGTCAAACCAGCACCTGGAACGTGGCCCGCGGGCCGTGCATCGTCATGTCGGCGAGCGCGCGCTCGAGCGTCAGCGTTCGCCAGCCGAGCGAGAGCAAGAACCGCGAGGTGATCCGAACATTGGCGTCGAGTGACGCCGACCAGGTTCGCGACGACGCCCCGAAGACGCCGACATCCGCGGCGCCGCACAGGGCGACGCGGCGCAGGGGGCGCACGAACACCCGCGCGCCTGCCAGCGCGTCGCTGCCGCCGAAGACGATCGCGGGATCGGCGATGACACCCACGTGTACCCGCACCCGCGCCGGCGCTGCGAGCTCGTCGTCGTCGTCGGCGGCGGCGTCGCGATAGGCATCGCGCTCCGCGATCACGCTCGGGCTCGCGTTGGCGGCGCGCTGCGGACGCACGACCCGGTGGTGCCGGGCCTTCGGCGCGGCTGCCGCTGACGTCACCGACGCGAGCAGGCTCGTGCACAGGGCGAGCACGAGACGGTGGTGGCGCATGCACTTGCCACTGTGCAATCGGTTCGCCACTGCCGGAGTCGGCGATGCTGCGACGCCGGCGGGTCGCCCTCGCCTGCGCTGTCTACTGCGGGATGCACGGGCGAAGCGCGTCGGGCCGGGGCGGAACCTGGCGAGCAGAGGGTGATCGCGCGCCGGGATTGCCGGACACTCGCCGCGCATGACCGCGCCCCCACCGCCCGAGGTTCTCGAGAGCACCGCCGGCGACCTGCCGCTCGAGGCCGTGGCTCTCGAGATCGGCGACCGCGCGTGGTCCATCCAGCACAGCGGCGCCGTCCTCAGCTCGGACCAGGAGCAGGCGTTCCTCAAGTCCGACGATGCGAAGACGCGGCCCTATGGCATCGTGCTGTGGCCGGCCGCCATCGCGCTCGCCCACGACCTCGCCACGCGCGACCTGGCGGGGATCCGGATCCTCGAGCTCGGCGCCGGCACGGGACTGCCGGGGCTCGTGGCCGCATCGCGGGGCGCCCGCGTCGTTCAGACGGATCGCTCGCGGCTCGTCCTGCACCTGTGCGAGCGGAATGCCACCCGCAACGGCATCACCACGGTCGAGCGACGCGTGGCGGACTGGACCGAGTGGAGCGATCCGGCTCACTACGACCTGATCATCGGCTCCGACATTCTGTACTCCGCGGCGCTCCACGCCCCGCTGCGGCAGATCTTCGAGACCAACCTCGCGGCCGGCGGGACGGTCCTGCTGTCCGATCCATTCCGCGCGGCGAGCCTGGAGCTCCTCGAGGCGATGGCCGGGGCCGGCTGGCGCGTGACCCTGGACAAGTGGACGGTCGGCATCGCGGCGCCCCTCCGCCCGGTCGGCGTGTTCGCGCTGGTCAGGCCGTGACCGGTGGATGCCGCACTCCCGCCCGAGCCGTGCGCGGCTATAGTCGCGTGGCTGCCGTGCCGCCTCTCGACCGCCTCCGCCCTGCCTGCCTCGCGCTGCTCGCCCTCGCCGCCTGCGGCGCCGACGGCATTCCGGATCCGCACGCGCAGGCGACCTGCGATGCCGTGTGGACGCGCAACGGATTCGAGCAGTGCGAGGCCGGATGCGCGGACTCCGCCGCCCTGTCGGATGCCGGCCCCGCGTGCGACGCGACCACGCTCGGCGGCACCGCGTTCGCCTGCGCTGCGACCCACGTGTTCGCGGGCGTGATGGGCTGCTGCGCGAGCGTGAAGCCCCGCCTCCGCTTCGCCGAGTGCAACCCGGCCGCGCCCGCCCCCGACGCGCCGTAGCGACGCGCTCCACCTGCTGTCCTCGGCGCCATGCGCGCCATGCGCGCCATCTCGCCATGCGCGCCATCTCGCTCGTCGCCCTCATCCCATTCGCGAGTACCGTCGGGCTCGGCTTCGGCACGTGGCCAGCGCGCACCAGACCGCGAGCTACGACAGCGCGGTCCGCGGCTACAACGGCCCGTGCCCGCCGGCCGTGCACACGTACGAGCTCCGCGCGTACGCCCTCACGTCGGCCACCCTGCCCGGCGCCACGATGGCCACGACCAAGGAGCAGGTCGTCTCGATCCTCGCGACGGCGAGTGCCGGGTCCGCCATGCTGACGGCGACGTTCACGCCCTGAGCGCGGCCGCGGTGGCGACCGCCCGGTCAGCCCGCGAAGCGATGCGTCAGGTGCTCGCGGACGCGGGTCCACGCGATGCCCGGGTAGCGCGCGCTGTCGAGCGGCGCGAGCTTGCCGCGCCCGCTGAACATGTCGCGCGTGTACTGCATGCCCTGCCAGGGCGGGAACACGGCGGTCGGCGCGGGTGCGAGACGCTTGCCGGCCGCGATCATCAGCCCCAGCATCGTCAGGTTGCCGGCCCACAGGGTGCCGTAGCGCTTGCCGGTGACCTCGCTCATCGTCGCGGCCAGCTCCCGCGCCGACACCGTGTCGCCCGCGATGCGCAGAATCCTGGGCGTATCGCGTTCGAGCGCGGCCGCTGCCGTGAACGCAGCCACGTTGTCCTTCGTCGTGAAGTCGAGTGGCTGGTCCGCGCTCTCCCAGTACAGCACGCGCCGGAGCTTCGACTGGATGATCGGCATCTCGGCTCCCAGCATGTCCATGAACGCACCGTTCAGGATCGACGTCAGCTTGATCGGCGCGCGCGCGGCGCGCTCGAGGAACTCGCGCCGCAGGTCGAGGTTGCGGTTTCCGCCGGGGTCCGTCTTCGTGAAGTCGAGCGAGAAGTCCGACGGGATGAAGCGCGGGACCTTGGCGCGGACGGCCGCGTCGAGGAGCACCTCCTGGCGGTCGATGATCACGTCGCGCAGACCGTTCAGCGCCGACACCACGCACTTCGCGTCCGTGCATGCGGTTGCGATGCCAGGCTCGTCGCCGGGCTCCACGGGCACCACCGTCACGCCTGTGGCGACGAGCGCAGCGGTCGCGCCCGCGGACGCGTTCGGCCGCACGAGCGCGCGGACGGTGGCGCCCCGCTCGACGAGCGCCCGTGCGATGCGGCCGCCGAGATCGCCCGTGCCGCCAGCGAGAACAATGATGGGAGAGGCCATGCGCGCGCAGGTTATCACCCCTCCGCGCGGCCTACGGCTGACCGGCCTGGCGCTCCTTCGCGTGCGTGCAGTCCTGCTCGAACGTCTTCGCGAGCTGATCGACGGTCGCGCGGTCCTCCACGACCAGCGCCGCCTCCTCGAGCTTGTTCAACGACAGCGGGTCGAAATTGATCGAGCCGATCACGGAGAGCTGGTCGTCCGCGATCATCGTCTTGGAGTGCATCATCGATGGCTCGTACTCCCAGACGCGGATCCCCACCGCGAGCAGGCCCGGATACAGTGCGTGCTGGGCGGCGAGCGACAGTTTCGAGTCGCTCTTGAGTCCCGGCACGAGCAGTCGGACATCGACGCCTGCCTTCGCCTGGCCCTTCACGAGGTCGAGGATCGCCGCGGACGGCACGAAGTACGCGTTCGCGATCCACAGCCGGTGCTTGGCGGCCACGATCACGAGCTGCGTGAGCCGCTCTGCGCGCGTGATCACGGGCGACGCGGTGCTCGCCACCAGCGCGACCCGCACGGTGCCTGCCGGGGCCGCGCTGGCGTCGGCCTCGGGGAAGGCGTCGGCCGGCAGCAACGCGCCGCCGGTCTCCTGCCAGTTCTCGGCGAACGCCTGCTGCGCATCGAGGACGGCGGGCCCGGTGAAGCGGACGTTCTCGTCGCGCCAGTGCTCGCCCGTGACGCCATCCCCGAGCCACTCGTCGCGGATCCCGAACCCGCCCGTGAACGCGACCGTGCCGTCGATGATCGCGAGCTTGCGGTGGTTGCGCGCGAGCGGCGTCTTCTCCGTCGCGGGCCGGAACGGTCGCAGCTGGCAGCCCGCCTGCTCGAGCGCGGGCTGCACGGTGGTCGCGAACTTCGAGCTACCGAACGCGTCGTAGACGATGCGACACGCGACCCCTGCGCGCGCTCGCTCGATCAAGGCCGCCGACACCCGATCGTTGGCGATCCCGGTCTCCCAGATGTACATGTCGATGTGCACGCTCTTGCGGGCCTTGCCGATCGCCTCGACGAGGGAGTCGAAGACGTGGCCATTGTCGAGCAACTCGACGGTGTGACCACCCTGGAGATGCGCCCCCACGGTCTGGAACAGGGCGTTCGCCAGGCCCTGCCCCGACGCCGCCACCGGACCCGGGAGCACGAACGCATCACCATCGCCGGCGGGCGCGCCGCGGTGACAGGCGAGCGCCGCGCTCGCGACCACTGCCAGCATCATCGCGCGACCAGACCCGGGATGGCATCTCACGCCGCGGGGGTAGCACGCGGGGACGCAGACCGCCGTGATGCGTCAGCGAGACGCACGGAGCTCAGTCGGTCGCGGTGAAGATCACCACGCGCTGGTCGGGCAGGAACTCCAGCGACTCCACGAGCGCGAAGTCGAGGCGCGACAGCTCGAGCTTCAGCTGATCGAGGGTGACCTTGTGCTCCGGCTTGATCGCGACCGCCGGGTCCTCGCCGCGATACTCGACGAGCACCAGGCGACCGCGAGAGCGCAGCGCCCGACGGATCGACCCCATGACGGCCGTCGGGTCGGCGAGCTCGTGATAGACGTCGACGAGCAGCACGAGGTCGCAGCACGCCGCGGGCAGGCCAGAGTCGCGCGCGGTGGCCGCGTGGAGCACGACATTCGTGAGGCCGGCCGCCTTCACGCGCGCGCCCAGCATCTGCAGCATCTCGGGCTGGAGGTCCGTCGCGTGGACCTGCGCGACGCGCGCCGCGAGCCGCAGCGTGAAGTAGCCCGTTCCTGCCCCGACGTCCGCCACGACACTGTCACGCGGGAGCGCGAGCGCATCGAGCACGCGATCCGGCTGCTCGCGGTCGGCGCGCTCGGGCCGATCGAGCCACGCCGCGCCGAGGTAGCTCATGGTGGGCGCGATCTCCCGGCCCTGAAACGTCCCCGAGCCCGCGCTCGTTCCCCCGGGCGCGGTCGCCCGCGGGTCGTCGGCCTTCGCGACCTGCGTGGCCTGCGTTCGCGGCGCCTCGGACCGGCATGCGGTGACGACGAGCGTGACCGCGAGCCCGAGGAGTCGGCAGTTCATGCGCGCGCCCATGGCCGAGCATGTGCGCCGCGTGCGTCGTGGGCAACGTCCCGGCGCCCTGGATCATCGGGAACGTCAGAGCAGGACCTGCAGTCGCAGCGAGGCGACCACAACGGGCCCCCGGTCGCGATTGTAGCCAGGGTGCTCCACGAGCTGCGCGTCGACGGCGGGGTAGATCCCACGATGGACCCGCATCGTGTAGTACGCCTCGATGATGTCCTCGCGCCCGTAGGTCAGGCGACCGTCGCCGAGCAAGAACCCGCTGCCACCGAGCGCGAGATACTCGCGATGGTCCTTCGACAGGCCATTGGACACCGCGGCGAGCCCGACCCGATCGCCCTCGCGATGCCATCGGCCGCCTTGGAGGTCCGCGCCGATCTCGACGGTGTTGTCGACCTCCGTGTATGCGAAGGTCTCGGTCTTGCCATCGTTCCAGCCCGCTCGCCCGAAGCCCCGCAGCTCCGGGGCGAGGACCTGCTCGACGCCGAGACCGGCGCCCGCCTTGGTTCGTCCCGCATGCCGCGACGCCGTGATATCGGGCACCCGCACGTCGCCAGCACGCACCGCCGCGATCGCGTCCTCGTAGCGCCCCATCGCGGCGTGGTTCCAGA
>JAYSYE010000159.1:0-2061 GCA_043716635.1 Deltaproteobacteria bacterium
CGCCGTGAGAGCGGCTAAGTCGGTCGTCCGGGACTGATTGAACAGTCGTCGCGGTGCTCAGTACGAGCGCTGCGATGGTTCAGAGCTATCGGTGCAGCGCGGTGTACGCGAGGCCGAGGGCCGGGCCAGACTGCAGGCTCAGCAGGTTGTTCTGCCAGTACCCGTCCGCGACCGTCTGCACGTACTCGCGCCCGCTCGGGCTTTTGTTGATCTTGATCTCGGCGCGGCGACCGCCCTCGAGCGTGTACCAGCGGTTGCCGGCGCGGATCGAGGCGATGACGTCTGCGACGCTCGAGAACCCGCCGTCGTTGCCGAGCGCGGTGATGTGCTCGTGCAGGTTGGCGGTCTTCCGGACGTAGAGGATCTGATATTCGTTCATGGTGTTCTTTCGCGATTGCCGGGGGGTTGGTGGGGGTGTGTCCCCATGGCCCGGCCGTGCTTCCAATCTAGCGGAAATCCAAGCGCCGTCCAGCTTCTGAGCAGTGGATTGTTCAGTGCTCAACGACCGCGCTTTATCGCGATGAAATCAAACGCTGTTCTTGGCCTTGTACTCGCGCAGCGATGACAGGGTTCATGACACCTGTCACGATGAGGAACCCCATGCCCGAACCGAAGCGCGCGACCCTGTCCCTGAAGTCTCGGCCGCGCGCCTCGGGCGGCGTGTCGTGGTTCCTGTACATCCGGCGCCCGCGCCCGGAGCGCGATGAGCTCGTGCCGGTCCCCGGGCTGACGAAGCGCTCGGATCGCCCCGCCGTCGAGGCGTTCGCGCTGCCCTACCGGAGGGCGCTCGCCAAGGGGCTGCGCGAGCCGCGCCCCGAGGACTGCACCGGCTGGTTCACGCGCTACGTCACCGTGCATACGGCGCTCGGCAACGGCAACGGCACCGCGCAGCACGCGGGGGACTGGGCCCGGTACGTCGCGTCCTTCATCGGCGCGAAGCTGATGCTGTCGGTGACGTCCGAGGACGTGAAGGCGATCCGCGACAACCTCACGCGCGCGCGTCTCGACGGGAAGATCTCCGCGAAGCGCGCGCTGAACATCTGGAGCACCGTCGTCAAGGCGCCGTTCTCGCGCGCCTTCACCGACGACGATCCGAAGTACTCGAGCGTCCGGGTCGGGCCCTACGCCGCGAACCCCGCGCACGACGGCATCAAGCCCCCGGTGTCGCGAGACGACTGCGCGGAGGACGAGCGTGAGCGTCAGGCCCTCGAGCCCGCGGAGGCGCTCGCGCTCCTCTCCTGCCCCGCCATCGCCGTTGAGACGCGCAGATTCTACGCGTGGGCCATGATGACCGGCCTCCGCCCCGCCGAGATCTACGGCATCACGTGGACCGACGTCCGCGAGCGCGTGATCAAGGTGCAGCGCGGGCGCGACATGAAGAGCGGCGCCGACGCGAAGACGAAGAACCGGCAGAGCAACCGCGACGTGCCGATCCATCCGCACCTCGAGCCGCTGCTCACGGCGATGCGCAGCGAAGGCCGCGTGTTCCCCATCGAGCGCGTGCGCGAAGTGGAAGCGCACGCGGGCGAGCTCCGGGCCCACCTCGCGCTCGCGGGCATCACCCGGCCCGAGCTGGAGCAGGGCACGGACACGCTTCGCCCCTTCGACGTGCGTTCGTTCCGGACGTGCTTCGCGACGTGGTGCGCCGCCTCGGGCTTCGACTCGGCCTGGATCGACGTCTGGCTCGGCCACGCGCCGAAGACCACTACCGCCAAGCACTACGTGAAGAGCACCGGCACCATGACGGCGGGCGTCTTCCCCGTGCTCCCCGCCGATCTCATCCCGCCGTGTGAACTGCCTGTGACGTGTGAACCGTCGGGGTCCGTAACTGTCGAGAATCCGTTGCCTATTCGGCGTGGAGTTGTGCGAAGGAAGGGACTTGAACCCTTACAGGAGTTACCCCGCCGGAACCTGAATCCGGTGCGTCTGCCAATTCCGCCACCTTCGCCGATGTCGAGCTGCGCACACTAGTCCGCGATTCCGAGGAGGTGCAAGCACTTCCCTCGGCGACGCCATGCTCGCGGAGTCGACGCGATCGACCGCGCCGCGGGTGGCGGGGTC
>JAYSYE010000160.1:0-6424 GCA_043716635.1 Deltaproteobacteria bacterium
GGCGCGACGCCGTGGTCGATCTCGCACTCGGCCACGAGGCTGGCGATCGTCCCCTCGTCGAGCGCGCGAGCATCGATCGGCGTGAAGGGTAGGGCGAGCTGCGCGGGCGGCAGCCGCGGTGCAACGTCCGTCCACGGTTGCGCGAGCGCGGCCGTGGCCAGGTGTCGCGTGGCGTCGCGGAAGCCGTAGGCGCGGTCGTGGCGCTGCGTGACGAGCGGCATCGCCACGACACACGAGGCATCGACGGTCCACAGCGGCACCCCCGCGGCTTCGAGGTGGGCGCCGAGTCGCGCCGTCCACGCGTCGAGCGGCGGCACGGGGACCTCCTCGGTGACCACGAGCGCGGCGAGCGTCGCGAGCTCGACGAGCATCGGCCCGCGCGCACCGGGGCGCTCGACGTGGAGTACGTACCGGATTCCCCGCGCCTCGAGCCCGGCCGCGACGTCCCGCGCGCCCTCGAGAATGAACGTGTGGTGCCGATCCGACGCGAAGGGGTAACGCTCGGACACGGCGTGATAGACGAGCACCGGGAGGCCGAGCGCGTTCGCCGCGGCGATCGCAGCATCGAGCGCCGGGTTCTCGTGATCGCGCACCGCCATGCGCATCCAGTAGAGGACCATCTGACCCGCGGGGACCGGCGGTCGCGACACCACGCTGCGCACGCGCTGCGCGACTGCTGTCGGTAGGGAATCGCGGAGCGCGCGCTCGCCAGGCGCGGCATCGGGGTCGGGGGCTGGGACGGGATCGGGGCGTGAACGGGGCAGGGTGCAGGTGAGATGGCCGCGGCACCACTTCGTTGCGCGGTGCGTGCCGATTGTTGCGCCCACCGACCGGGAGCGGCGACGCGTTACCCGGTACCGGTCCATCCGCCACGAGCATCCAAGAGTCATGTCATCAGGTTTTGCGGTCGCGCTCGTCTGCGCCGTGCTTGCCAGCGCTTGCCACTCGGACCCCGCTGCGAGCCGGACCGTGGACCCCGCGACGCGGGCAAGCCCGCTGGGTGCGAGCCCGCGGGGGGCGAGCCCAGACCGGGAGCCTCTCGGAGGACCCGACCCTGCAAGCGCTGACTCGCTCGGCGCCGGTGCGTGCGTCGGTCGCGGGGGCGAGGCCGCGAAGGTCGGCACGCGCAACGTGGTCGGGACCGAGCTGCGGCCCTGTCCGTCGCGGTCCACGACGGGATTTTACCGCGACGGGTTCTGCTCCACCGGCGCGGACGACGCGGGGGTCCACGTCGTCTGTGCGACAGTCACCGATGCATTCTTGAACTTCAGCGCGGCGCACGGCAACGACCTGATCACGCCGCGGGGCGGGTTTCCCGGGCTCCGCGATGGCGATGCGTGGTGCCTCTGCGCTGCCCGCTTCCGCGAAGCGCTCGACGCCGGCGTCGCACCCCCCGTCGTCGTCGAGGCGACCGACGAAGCCGCGCTGAAGACGATGACTGCCCGCGAGCTGAGCGCGGACGCGGTCGAGATGTGTCGAGCGCCGCGGTAGCACGCGGAGCTGGCACGGCTGTCAACCGGCGGGTTCGGTCCGGAACGCCTCGCGCTGCTGCTGGTCGGCGGCGACTGACGCTCCGCTGGACCCGCTGTTGTAGGGTGCAGCATGATCCGAACCGGCTCCGCGATCGTCGCGGTCACTTCAGCGCTGGCGCTGGCCGCGTGCACGCATCCGTCCACCGTCGTCGCGCCGTGCCCGACGCCGGCCGAGCCCGTCGCGGCGGTGCCCCCACTGTCCACGCCCACCGTCACCACGCCGCCGACCGCGAGCCAGCCCGCGAAGGCCGTGCGGTCGGGCTACGACCAGCCGGCGCAGGTCGTGCTCGACGTGCTGCACGCACCGCGGCCGCCGCAGCCGATGGTGAGCCCGACGCGGCAGACGATCTTGCTCGTCGCGATCGCCGCGTACCCGTCGATCGCGCAGGTGGCCGAGCCATACCTGCGGCTCGCCGGCGTGCGGGTCGAGCCGAGGACGCGCCGCAAGCACGACACGCCAGGCGGCTACGGCGTGGCGCAATGCGCCCAGGAGCTGACACTCGTCGACGTGGCGACGAAGCACTCCACGCCGCTGGCGCTGCCGGCCGGCGGGTGTGCCGACAACTTCCGGTGGTCGCCCGACGGCAAGCGCATCGCGTATGCGAATACCGCCACCGACGCCGTCGAGCTCTGGATCGCGGACGCCGCGACCGGCGTCACGAAGCGTCTCGGGACGGCTCGGTTGAACCCGATGCTCGGGAGCTCGATCCAGTGGATGCCCGATAGCCGATCGCTGCTCGTGAAGGTGGTGCCCGCGAACCCGGGGACCGCGCCGGTGTCGGTGGCGGCCGCAGACGGGCCGAGCATCCAGGAGACGACCGGCCAGAGCGGGGAGAGCAGCACGTACGAGACGCGCGACACGCTCTCGAACAAGCACGACGAGGCGCTGTTCACGTACTTCGGGACGAGCCAGCTCGCGGTCGTCGACGCGGCCACGGGCGCGCTGGCACCGGTCGGTACGCCGGCGGTGATCGCCGAGGTCGATCCGGCTCCCGACGGTGATCACCTGCTCGTCTCGACGATCCAGCAGCCGTACTCGTACGTCACCACGTACGATCGGTTCGCGCACGACGTCGCGGTGTGGACGCGAGCGGGTGCGATCACGGCGCTCGCGCACCTGCCGGTCGCAGACCGCGTGCCCGTCGCGGGCGTGGCGCTCGGTGCCCGCGACCATGCGTGGCGCGCGACGGCACCAGCGACCCTGGTGTGGGCGGAGGCGCTCGACGGTGGCGACTGGAACGTGAAGGCGGCGGCGCGCGACAAGGTGATGATGCTCGCGGCGCCCTTCACCGCCGCGCCCGTCGAGATCCTGCGCACCGAGCAGCGCTACGCGGGTCTCGACTGGAGCGAATCGAAGGCGATCTCGCTCCTGCACGAGTACGACGAGAACCGGCACTGGGACCGGACGTTCGTCGTCGATGTCGACGCGGCGACGCGGCCCCTCGACAAGGCCCACACGCTCTGGGATCTCTCGAGCGACGAGCACTACGCCGACCCCGGATCGCCCGTGTACCGGATGTCGCCGACCGGGCAGTGGCTCGTGCAGCTCGACGGACCGGCGATCTTCGCGGCTGGCAGCGGCTCGTCGACGACGGGCGACCACCCGTTCCTCGATCGCCTCGATCTCTCGACGCGCAAGTCGACGCGACTCTTCCACAGCGACGCGACGGCCCTCGAGCAGTTCATCGCGTTCGGGGACTCGACGAACCGGACCCTGTTGACGTGGCGCCAGTCACCCATGGATCCGCCGAACGCGATGCTGCGCACGCTCGCTCCCACGGGCGCGCCGTCGGCGCCGCAGGCCATCACGCAGATCGCCGACCCCACTCCGAGTGTTCGCTCGATCACCAAGACGCTCGTGAAGTACAAGCGCAAGGACGGCACGCCGCTGTCGTTCACGCTCATCACGCCGCCGGGCTACGTCAAAGGCACGCGGATCCCCGCCGTGCTCTACGCGTATCCGCTCGACTACGCGCAGGCGTCGACGGCCGGTCAGGTGACGGGCAGCGAGCTGCGGTTCACCACGCTCCGTGACTACCAGCTCCTGTTGCTCGCGGGCTACGCCGTGATCGACAACGCGGCGTTCCCGATCGTCGGCGATCCGAAGAAGGCGTACGACACGTACCTGCCGCAGCTCGTGGCGGACGCGCAGGCCGCGGTCGACGCGGCGGTGGCCACGGGCGTGGTGGACCGCGCCCGCATCGGCGTGACCGGGCACAGCCACGGCGCGCTGATGACCGCGAATCTGATCGCGCACACGAAGCTGTTCAAGGCCGGCGTCGCGACGAGCGGCTCGTACAACAAGACGCTCACGCCGTTCGGGTTCCAGAGCGAGCGGCGCTCGGTGTGGAAGGCGCGCAAGGTCTACGAGGCGGTCTCCACGTTCTTCGTCGCGGATCAGATCAAGCTGCCACTGCTCATCGTGCACGGCTCCGAGGACGCGAACCCGGGCACGACGCCGCTCCAGGCCGTGAAGCTGTACGAGGCGATCCGTGGCAACGGCGGGACCTCGCGCCTGGTAATGCTCCCGCACGAGCCGCACTGGTACGCGGCGATGGAGTCGAACGAGCAGCTCGCGTACGAGGAAGCGCGCTGGTTCGATCGGTACGTGAAGTCCGCGGCGCCCGCGAAGCCCGCGAAGTAGCCCCATGGACGACGAAGACGAACAGATCATCGGCAAGGTCGCGTTCTGCGGCGTCTGCGACGAGCGGACGGTGCACGTCGACGGCGTGTGCCGCGATCACAAGGTGATCAGGAGACGACGACCTCCGGCGGAGGCCCGGGCGGATGGGGCGCCAACGCCACGACGGCGACCGGTGCCGCCGCCGACGCGGCGCTACAACCGAGGCTCGCTCGTCCTCCTGCTGGTGATCGGCTGCATCGTCGCCACTCTCGGCGCGATCCATATCGTGCACTCGAGCACGCTCGGCTACGCGTGGTGCCGCAAGGCGAGCTGGACCCTGAATCACACCCTGATCGACCTCGATCACCTCGCCGACGACCACCTCGACCCGACGGTGCTCGTCGCGCTTTCGAAGTGCCACGGCTGAACGCTCACACCGATGCACGGTCCAGCTAGACTGCATGGTGCGACCGCGCTGACTCGGATCTGCGCCATCGACCACGTGCTCCCGTCGCGTGCGGTCGCTGCGCTCAGGGCCCAGGTCATCGGAGCTCGAGTCCGGGATAGCGGGACGCACTGGTACGCGTTCGACGCGCCCGCCCGGAGCCTGTTCGAGCAGGTGATCCAGCACCTGCGGCGCGTCGTGCCCGCGGGGCACGAATTCGTCGGCGCCGAGTGGTGGTTCCGCGCGACCCCGACCGACACCGGCTTTCCATTCCACTTCGACCGCGACGAGGCGATCCGCGACTCGATCGTCTCGCCCGATCTCGCCTCGATCCTCTACCTCAGCCACGCCGGTGGACCGACCGTCATCGTGAACGCGACCCCGATGCGGCGCGCGGCGCCGACGGCGGGGATCGCGATTCCGCCCCGGCCGGGGCGGCTGGGCATGTTCCCGGGCGCGCTCCTCCACGGCGTGTTGCCGGCCGCGCCGAGTCGGTGGCCGCGCGTCACGATGCTCGTCAACTGGTGGTGGCACGTGCCCCGGATGGAGCGCGCGCGCGCGTTGCGCGGTGGCGTTCTGGCATCGGGTCACTGGCGCGTGGGAGCGGAACGCGTCGCCACACTCGAGCCCATCGATCCGGAGAGGATCCTGGCCCGTGCAGCGTGGCGCGACGTCATCACCGGTCAAACCACGTACCGGTAGCCGCGCGTCCGGAGCCGATGGCGTCGGAGGGCGGCGCGAGCGCAGCGGCCGGTTCCTTCCGCGCAAGCTCGTCGGGGTGAGCTCCCCGTGCGTGACAGGACTGGCCGCGGCGACGGGATCGCGGTATCGAACGCCCCGAGTCGCGGTCGTTTCGTTGCGGGTTCGAACAGCTTCGCATGCCCCTGACGGTCGTGCCCTCGTCGCTGCTGCAGTCATGACGGCCGTCCCCTCCACGCTTCGCCCGGGCACCCTGCTCGCGGATGCCGTGGCCTGAGCGCGACCCGTGTTCCACACCGAGGGCGCAGATCGCCCGCATCGTCACAACCAGATCATCGCCGGATTCCTCGCGGTCATCGCGGGGTTCGTGAACTCCGCCGGCTTCGTCCTCGTCGGGTTCTTCACCTCGCATGTCACGGGTAACGTCGGCCGGTTCGCCGATGACCTCGCCCTCGGTCATTCGAGCGCAGTGCTCGCGGCGATGCTGGTGCTCGCGTACTTTGGCGGTGCATTTGGAGCGAGCGCCGTGCTCGAGAGCAACGTGCTCGCCGACCGCGCGACGGCCTACGCGCTGCTGCTCGCGATCGAGGTGGCGCTCCTCGCTGCCTTCATCGTGCCCGCGCTCGGCCTCCCACATCCCGCGCCGCTGATCAGCCTGCCGCTCGGCGTCGCGATGGGCCTGCAGAATGCCCTCGTCACGCGGCTCTCGGGGGCGGTGGTGCGCACGACGCACATGACCGGCGTCGTCACGGACCTCGGCATCGAGCTCGCTCGCTGGTTCCGGCACTCGCGTGGGCAGCTGGCGGCCCGGTCCGGCATCCGCCTCGTGGCCGGGAGCGCACCGCCCGTCGCCCCCAGCCGCGCGCGTACGACCCTGCTCGTCACGATCCTCGGCGCGTTTGTCGTCGGGAGCGCGCTCGGCGCCCTCGCGACGACGCGATTCGGTGCCCTCGCGCTCGGCTTCCCCGCACTCGCCCTCGCTGCTGGTAGCGGCTACGCCCTGCGCGCGCGGCGACGGTCGCCACCGCAGTGAGGGGAAGGCTTCGGCGGCGAGCTGGCCGGGGACCTCGGCGGCCTCACGCTCACGCCCGGGCTCTATGTCTCGGACACCTCGATGGAGATCTC
>JAYSYE010000017.1:0-23531 GCA_043716635.1 Deltaproteobacteria bacterium
GCCGGCCGCGGTTGCGTACTTTCTGGGGGCGCCAATTGCCGAGTCCCTGCGGCATGTTAGGGTGCGACCGCCGTGACGCCCTGGAAGACGATCGAGTCCGTACCGACTGCCGAGGGTGCGCTGGAGCTGCGCCAGCGGGGGCCCAAGGACTTCCTCATCGTGATCGGCGGTCGCGTGTTGATGACCAGCCGCGAGCGGCGGTCGGAGGAGGCGGTCGCGGCCAAGGCCTGCCGGCCGATCGCGGACCGCGCCCGGCCGCGCGTGCTGATCGGCGGGCTCGGCATGGCCTACACGGTGCGGGCCGCGCTCGATGCGCTGCCGCCGCACGCGGAGGTCGTGGTCGCCGAGCTGACGCAGACCGTCGAGACCTGGTGCCGCGGGCCGCTCGCCGTGCTGACCGATGACGCGCTCGCGGATCCGCGGGTGTCGATGGTGATCGGCGATGTCGCGAAGGTGATCGACGAGGCCCTGCGCGGCTCGTTCGACGCGATCATCCTCGATCTGTACGAGGGCCCGAACGCCCAGACCCAGGCCGGCGACGATCCGTTCTACGGCAAGCACGCGCTCGTCCGGAGCCGCCTCGCGCTGACCGAGGGCGGCATCCTCTCGGTCTGGGCCGAGGAGCTCGACGCGCAGTTCTCGCGACGGTTCGCGAGCTGCGGCTTCACCGTCGAGATCGACAAGCTCGGCAGCAGCCGCACGCATGTGGTCTACGTCGGGACGCGGCGTGCTGGCTAGGCTGCTCACGGACGCGTGGCTCCGGAGCGCCGGGTACTCCTACACACGCGGCGTCGAGTACGCGCGCGAGCGCCGGGTCTCCGACCTCCGCGTCGACGACGATGCCAACCATCTCGAGGCGGTGGTGCAGGGCACGCTGCGCTACCACGTCGTCATCGAGGAGGTCGGGGGCGCGCTCGAGGCCGGCTGCACGTGCCCCGTCGGCACGTCCGTGTGCAAGCACATCGTCGCGACGGGCATCGAGTATCTCGCCAGCGAGGGGAGGGTGGCGGTGCCGGCGGTGCCGGCGGCGGTGCCAGGGTCGGCGGCGTTCGAGTCCCGCAAGGAGCTCGAGGCGTTCGCGATCGCGCACCAGGTGAAGCATGTCCTGCCGATCGCGGCCGACGTGCTGGTCCCCGAGCTGCGCGTGAGCGAGCAGGTTCGCGGCTGGCTGCAGCATTCGCTCGGCCGGCTCCCGCTCGGCGAGGTGGGCTCGCGCACCGGTGCGACCCGCTACCTCGGTGGTGGGGCAGAGGCCGTGGTCGCCGTGGCCGAGGCGGCGCAGCGGTACGTGCAGGCGGCGGCGGCGGCGATCGCCGTCGCGCTCGTCGAGGAGCAGACCCCGCCCGTGCTGCCCGCGGACGCTGCGCTGGTGCCGCTGTGGGAGCGCCTCGCGGCCGCGCGACCGCTGCTGCGCGCGAAGGTGCCGCCCCGCTCGCGCGCGACGCGGGCGGCGGGAACGCTGAGGTTCGACCAGGGCGCGGCGAGCCTCGTGTGGGAGGAGCCGGGCCGCGTGTGGCGCGCGGCGACGTACACGATGGCGCCGCTCCAGACCACGCTCGCGATGCCGGCGCGCGTGCCGACGCGGCGACCCGGGACGCCCGCCGAGGGACCGAGCCTGCTGCTCGAGTGCACGTGCGGTGCGCCGGGGGGCGAGTGCACGCACGCGCTCGCCCTCGTCGATACGCTGCTCGAGCGGCTCGCAGATCCCGCCAACACGATCGCGCTGACACCGGCGGGCGGGAAGGCGAGGGCGACCGCGGGCGTCGCGCCCCGACCCGCGGTGCCACTCACGGCCGTCGCGGAGGCGATGTTGCAGCCCGGCTGGGCGCGCGCGCTCGCGGAGCTCGATCGGTTCGGCGACGGCGAGGCGAAGGCGCCAACTCCGATCATCGTGTGGTGGCGCATCGACGAGGAGATGGGCTCGATCGGCCTGACGGCGGTCGTGAAGAAGCAGCTCAAGTCGGGGAAGCTCTCGTCGGGCTCGAAGTGCTCCCCGCGCGCGCTGCTCGACGAGTACCGCGATGTGCTGACCGATGCGGACCGACGGGTCGCCGAGCAGATGGCGGCGTGGCAGCCCGATCCGCGATCGGGTGCGCGCGCCACGGGTTCTTATCCCGTCCAGGCGATGCTCGCGCTCGTCGGCCATCCGCGCGTGACGGCGTACGAGGGCACCGAGCCGATCGCGGTGCGTCGCGCGACGCTCGGGTTCATCGCGCGCGACGCGTCGGGTGGGATCAAGCTCGAGCCTGCGGTCGGCGGGAACCTCGTCGATCCGGAGCTCCTCGCGGCGCTCCTGGACGTGCACGCGGCGGGCGAGCCGCTCGTGATCGTCGAGCAGGAGGCGGAGCAGGTGCTGCTCGTCGACGTCGCGGACGAGGCGCGGCGCCTGTGGGCGGTGCTGCAGAAGCACGGGGACGTGTTTCCGCCCGAAGCGCAGACGGGCCTGCTCGTGCGCCTGGCGAAGCTCGAGTCGAAGCTCCCGATCGCGGTGCCGCCGATACTGAAGGGTCGCGAGCTCGCGCCGCAGGTCACGACCGTGGTGCGCCTGCGCCTGCTGCCCGACGTCTCGCTCGAGCTCGAGCTGTTCGTGCGACCGGCGCCGGGCGCGCCGCTGTTCCACCCGGGCGCGGGCCCGCGCGACGTGATGGTGGTGCGCGACGGCGAGCGGGCGTACGTGCGCCGCAATCTCGACGACGAGATGGGTGTGGCCAGGTCCGCGCTGCGCGCCCTGCCGATGGCGGATGCGGAGGAGGGGCCGCCGAGCTGCTTCCGCCTCGACGATGCGGAGCAGGCGCTCCGACTGGTCGCGGTCGCGCAGGAGGATCCGGGCGAGCTGGAGGTGGAGTGGGTCGACACGCGCGCGCTCGTGCAGAAGTCGGTCGGCGTGGAGCAGCTGCGCGTCACGATCGATCGCAAGCGCGACTGGTTCGGCATCACCGGTGACCTCAAGATCGAGTCGGGGCGCCTCGAGCTCGCGGTGATCCTCGATGCGGCGCGGCGGCAGCAGCGGTTCGTGCGCGTCGACGAGCACCGCTGGATCGAGCTGTCGGACGCGCTCCGGCAGCGGCTGCTCGCCGTCTCGGATCAGGTCTACACGGCGAAGGGTCGGCTCGAGCTGTCGCCGGGCGGCGTGCCCGCGATCCGTGATCTCGCAGCAGCCGGGGCCGCGGTGAGCACGGCCCCGGCGTGGGATCTGCTGACGGATCGGCTCGCCAGCTCGGCGACGCTGCGGCCCCGCGTGCCGGCCTCGCTCGTCGCGACCCTGCGCGACTACCAGATCGAGGGGCACGCGTGGATGACGCGCGTGGCCGCGTGGGGCGCGGGCGCGTGCCTCGCCGACGACATGGGCCTCGGCAAGACCGTGCAGGCGATCGCGGTGCTGATCGATCGCGCGAAGCAAGGCCCCGCCCTCGTGCTCGCGCCCACGAGCGTCGCGTACAACTGGGTGGCCGAGCTGAAGCGGTTCGCGCCGGGTCTCACGCCGATCCTCTACGGCGAGGCGATCGACCGCGCGGCCACGCTGCGGAAGCTGAAGAAGGGCGACGTGCTGATCGCGAGCTACGGGCTGCTCGTGCGCGATGGCGAGGCGCTCGGCGGCGTGACGTTCGGCACCCTCATCCTCGACGAGGCGCAGGCATTGAAGAACCCGAACACCCGACGCGCACGCGCGGCGCGCGGGCTCGATGCAAAGTTCCGGATCGCGCTGTCGGGCACGCCGTTCGAGAACCACCTCGGGGAGCTGTGGAGCTTGTTCGCGATCGTGTTTCCGGGGCTGCTCGGGAGCTGGGAGCAGTTTCGCGAGCGGTACGCGGTGCCGATCGAAAAGACGCGGGACGCGGATGCGCGGGCCGCGCTGTCACGGGTGCTGCGGCCGTTCCTGCTGCGCCGCACGAAGTCCGAGGTCGCGCGCGAGCTACCCGCGCGCACCGAGATCAGCGTGCCGGTCGCGCTGTCCGCGGACGAGCACGCGCTGTACGAGGATGCGCGGCTCGCCGCCGTGGCCGAGCTCGCCGACGTCGGCAAGGGACTGCGCGACGAGCAGCGCCGCTTCCAGGTGCTCGCGGCGCTCACGCGGCTGCGCCTCCTCGCGTCGCACCCGAAGCTCTACGACCCGCGCTCCACCGTGCCCTCGAGCAAGCTGCGCCGGGCGCTCGAGCTGCTCGAGGAGCTGCGCAGCGAGGGCCACCGCGCGCTCGTGTTCAGCCAGTTCACGTCGCACCTGGCGATCGTCCGCACTGCGCTCGAGGCGGCCGGGTTCAAGCTGCTCTACCTCGATGGCTCCACGCCGACGAAGGAGCGCGCGCGGCTCGTCGCCGCGTTCCAGGCCGGCGAGGCCGATGCGTTCCTGATCTCGCTCAAGGCGGGCGGCACCGGCATCAACCTGACGGCGGCGGACTACGTGCTCCACCTCGACCCGTGGTGGAACCCCGCCGTCGAGGACCAGGCCACCGATCGCGCGCACCGCATCGGCCAGACGCGGCCGGTCACGGTGTACCGGCTGATCGCACGCGGCACGATCGAGGAGCAGATCCTCGCGATGCACGGCGACAAGCGCGCGCTCGTCGCGGGCGTGCTCGAGGGCAGCAACGTGGCGGCGCGGCTCACCGCGAAGGACCTGTTCTCGCTGCTCGCCGGCACCGACGCGACCGCGCCGCGAGGTGCGGATGCCGACGCGGATGCCGACGACGCGGATGCCGACGACGCGGAGGACAACCCCGCCGCGGCGCCGCCGACGGTGCACTGACCGCGGTCAGACGGATCGGTCTCCGGCCGGCGCAGGGTCCCGGACCGTTGCGGATCAGTTCTTCGACGTGCTCGGGTCGGTCGGGACCGGCAGCGCGCACAGGTGGACGCCCGAGAGGCCGAGGCGGTCGACGGCGTAGAGCCACACCTGGCCGTTCACGAGCACGAGCTCGTAGGCGTCGTCGAGCGGCGACAGCCCACCGATCCCGTGCGTGCGCAGGTGGCCGTCCTGCTCGAGGAAGCCGACGACCGGGTAGCCGTGCGGGTCGAGGTAGCTCACCCAGTAGCGCGTGCCGTCCCACACGATGCGAGGCGCGAAGCCGGACTCGACGAGCTTCGTGGGGAGCGAGAGCTCGACCGAGTGGCCCGTCCACACGTTCGAGATCATGATCGTGCCGTCCTGCTCGAACACCAGGTGACCCTGGCCGAGCTTCTGCTCGATGGCGAGGCGGCTGCCCTCGCAGCCGAACGCGCGAACCATCTCGCCGCCCGAGAGCCGCTGCAGATGACACCGGTTGCCCTCCGCGTACGCCACGACACCCTCGGTGCCGAAGTTCGCGGACGTCATCGACTCCGGCTTCGCGCGCGCCACGCTGCGCGCGAGATCCGTCGTCCAGTCGGACTTGAACGCGAGCGCGGAGATTCCGCCCTCATCGGCGACGGCCACGGCGCGCGTGCCCATGCTCGGCTGCATCGCGAGATCGCTGATGAGGGTGCCCGCGGCGTGGGCGAGTGGGATCCGCGCGCCGAGATCGCCGCGGTGCATGTCGACGTAGGTGCCGCCATCGCCGAGCGCGGTCGTGATCACGCGACCATCGATGTACGAAGCCGAGATCGCGCGGAACTGGTCGTCGCTTCGGAGCACGGTGCCGGTCTTGTCGGACACCGCCGTGCCGCGGCCATCGGTGGCGAACCCGCGGATCGGACCGCCGAAGCGCGAGACGCTGAAGAAGGCCGTGCCGCCGTTGTTCGCGGGCGAGACCGCGAGATCGACGTCGAGCCCGTCGTGACGATATTGCGGATAATTGACCACGCTACATAATTCGGCGGTGTAGCGCGCGCCGCCGTGGGCGACCTGGGTGCCGGGATCGACACCTGGATCATTGCCAGTACCGTTGTCCGCGGCGACTGCCCCGACGCCGTCGACGAGATCAGGTCCCCCGTCGGCATCGTTCAGGTTGTCACCGCAGGCTCCCACCACCAACACCAGAGCGTAAATCGGCCGCATCATTCCATGTTCCATTTCCACCGCCGTAGTCTCAAGACCGGCGTGAAAATATCGTTCCGCGCTTACATGTCGCTGCCAACTTTTTCGCTCGAAAGATCAGCGGCAGATGTCGGCTCGTCTGCGCCTAGCCAGGTCTTCGCGTACGTCTTCGCATGGTCGAACACATAGTCCTTCACCGCGCTCATCGCGATTGTGGTGAGGAGGCCGAATGCCGCCCCCATGAGGGTCTTGCGCTCTGCGTGCTGCGACGCCGAGACGTGCGTCTCGGCGTCGCCGCTCTTCACGACCAAGAGGCGCCGGGAGCCATGCGAGCCGATCAGCAGTCCTGCCGCCAGCGCGACGCCCGCCGCCACCAGCGGATGGTCCGTGATGTGCGCCTCCACATCGAGCGCGTGCTTCGCGCGCTGGAACCGCTTCCCGAGCTCGTCCATGCGCGCCATCAGCGAGGCTTTCGCCTCCGCCATCTCTGCTTCGTCGTCGACTCGAGTCTCCATGGTCCGCTCCGATCGTAGGTAGGTCGCGAGCCGGACTAGCGGCGGAAGATGCGCATCGCGACGTAGCCGATGCCGAACGCGATCCCGACGGCCTTGAACGGGTTCTCCTGGATGTAGTCCGTCGCGCCGTCGAGGAGCGCGTTGCCACGCGAGAACGCCTCGTCCTTGAGGTCGACGACCTTCGTCTTGAGCGCTTCTGCCTTCTCGGTTCCCGTGTCCACGAGGCCCTTCACGCTGTCCGTGATGGAGTCGAGCTTGTCCTCGAACGCCGAGGTGCCGCCGGTGGTGCTGGTGCTGCCGTGGTTGGTCTTCATGTCGAACCCCTGGAGCACGTGGCGTGCCTCTCGACGCGCCGCGTGGCAGCCTCATTCGCAGTCCTTCGCGGGGGTTTCGAGACCGCGGGCCGGGAGTGAATGTGCGTGGATGCGCACCGATGCAAAGGCGCCGTGCGATGGCTGGCGCGGGCTGTCGATCTCGCGTGCCGACACTGTGCGATCGCGCCCGCCGGGCGGAGGCGCCACATCGAGTGGTAAGTCCTAATAATTACTCATGATAAGGTGAAGCTCACAGCCGGTCGAAGGCGACCGCCGCGCGCATTCGCGCGATCGGGGATCAGCGAATCTTGCCGGGGCGGTCGTCGATCGCAGCCAGCTCGGCAGTCAGCGTACCGGGGACGTGCGCGATGTCGGGCGTCCAGCGCGGCTTGCGGACGACCGCGTGGAGCTCGGTGTTGCCGAACTCCAGCACCGCAGCATCGACGACGGCTGCCTCATCCGAGGGCATCCCCTGGACCGCGCGACCGGTGCGGCGAGCCGACCGCGGGCGCTGCTCGTCGGGATCCTCGGTCGCCGCTATTTCGGTCCCCGTGAGCTCGAACGCCTCGTACGCGGAGGTGACCGCCGTCAGCTCGTGCGCGGTGGCTCGCGCGAGCTGTCGCACCTCGAGCGCGCTCGGGCGCAGCGACGGATCCTTCTCGAGCATGCGGAGGATCAGCGCGCGAAGCTCGAGCGGGCCGAGCTCGTCGCCGAGCGGGGCGGGCTCGCTCGTCAGATGCATGCACACGACCTCGGCGAGCGAACGCCCGTCGAACGGCGGGTCCCCGGTGAGTGCCTCGTACGCGATCACGCCGAGCGAGTACATGTCGCAGGGCGCAGCGATGTTCTTGCCGGTCGCCTGCTCGGGCGACATGTAGATCGGCGTCCCCGGCGTCAGGCCATCGAGCGTGAGCCGGCCCGCGGGCCCGAGGCGGGCAACGCCCCAGTCGATCACGCGGAGCGGGAAATCGCGGTCGGAGGGGGTCAGCAGCAGGTTGTCGGGCTTCATGTCCCGGTGCACCACACCGCGCGCATGCACGGCCGCGAGGACATCCGAGACCTCGGACATCAGCGTGGCGACCTCGACCGCCGGTAGCTTCGTCATGTACTGGAGGCGACCGGCGAGCGTGTCGCCCTCGACCAGCTCCATCGCGATCCACGGCCGCTTGTCGTCGAGCACGTTGCACTCGAACACGCGCACGATCCCGGGGTGGCGAACCTCCTCGAGAATGGAGGCCTCCTGCACCATCCGCGTCGCCATGCCAGGCTGCCTACGCAGCTCTGGATGCATCACTTTGATCGCAGCGCGACGAGGCAGCACGGTGTGAACGGCCTCGTAAACGAGACCCATACCGCCACGCCCGATCTCCTTCACGAGTCGGTACGAACCGACGACCGTGCCGGGACCCAGGGGAGCGAACCGATCCGTCATGACGGGCTGATACTATGCACGATGCTTGCCGCGCGATTCCTGTGAGCGTGCCTACATTGCGGTGCGGCGACGTGGAGAATCTTCGAACGGTGGCACGAGGCATGCTCTGGCAGCAGGCACGAACCTATGGTGACATCATGCGCGATGGCCGCGATGGACTCGGCCGACGGCACTACCGTTCGGGCCGGAGATTACATCTCCGCGTACCGGATCGAGGGGTTGATCGGCTCCGGCGGCATGGGGTGGGTGTTTCGAGCGCGCCACGTGCTCTCGGAGCGCGTGGTCGCGCTGAAGGTCCTCCGCGAGGATCAGCTCGGTCAGGACCGCGCCGTCGACCGCATGATGCGAGAGGCAACGATCCTCGGTACCGTCTCGCACCCGGGGTTGCCGCGGTTCTACGAGTGCGGGCTCCTGGACGATGGCCGGCCGTGGATCGCCATGGAGATGGCCCCGGGGACCCCGCTGTCCAGCCACCTGCAGGATGGAGCCGTGGTCCTCCCCCGGGACGTCGCGGCGATCGTCCGGAGCGTGTCCGATGTGCTCGCCGCCGCGCACAGTCGTGGCGTGACGCATCGGGATCTCAAGCCCGACAACATCTTCCTGACCCCCGACGATCCCACGTTCCCGGTGCGGGTCATCGACTGGGGCATCGCCCACCAAGGCGCAGGAGCGCGCTTCACGGCCATGAACGAGGCCATCGGAACGCCAACGTACATGGCTCCCGAGCAGGCGCGTGGCGGCCCGACCGATGGACACTGCGACGTGTATGGCCTCGGCGTGGTCGCGTACCAGGCGCTGGTGGGGCGCCCGCCGTTTGTCGGTCAGACCTCGGTCGAGATTCTCGTCCAGCACCTGAACCGGCCCGCGCCCGCACTCGGTCCGCGATGTCCCGATGCGCCGGCGCGGCTGGTCGAGCTCGTCGAGCGGATGCTCTGCAAGAAGTACGAGGATCGCCCGAGCGCCGAGGAGGTCTGCTCGCGGCTCGCCTCGCTCTACGATCGCGTCACCGCGGTGACCGATGCAATGGACGACGACGACACCGGGATTCCCCGGCCGATCAGCGCCAGTGAACAGACGGGGACGGCGCAGATGCGCGCCCCGCACCTCGACGATCACGATTAGGCCCGATTAGGCCCGATTAGGCCCGAATGAGGTGCCGGCGGGCACGGCTCGCCGCTGTCCGCTTCGCCGTATAACTGTGGTCGAGTGCCAACCCCTGCAACCCCCGGCAAGGCCGAGAGCGACCACGGCGCGATCCATCTGAGCCGCCACGTGACGATCGCGGTCGTGGCGCCCGTGGTCCTACTACTTGCGTTGGGCCTGGTGTTCGCGCGTCAGATCACGAAACTCGTCGAGTCTTCGCGCTGGGTGAGTCATACGAACGAGGTGTTGTCGAAGATCTACGACACGCGCGTTCGCATCCTCGATATGGAAACGTCACTCCGTGCCTATTTGCTGTCCGGGGACCGGACCATGCTCGACGGGCTCGAGCAATCATCGCCCGAGGTCGCGGTCGACGCCGTGCTGGACCTGACGAGGGACAACGCGGCCCAGCAGTTGCGCATGCACGACGTCGCGGCCACGGTGAAGACGTGGGAGACGCGCGCGCAAGCCGCCACCATCGGCGATGCCAAGCTCGCACGCGACGACATGGATGCGCTCCGGGTGCGGCGGAGTCTGCTGTTACACGCCGGCGACCTCCTCGATGCCGGAGCCCAGCAGGAGCAGTCCTTGCTGATGGACCGCAAGAACGCGAACGACGAGCTCGCGTATAGCTCGAAGCTCCTGCTCCTCGGCTTGCTGGTGCTGTCGGCCGGCGCCATTGCGCTCATCAGCCGCCGCGAGCTCGGCGCGGTCTCGCGGGCGTTTCGCGCGGTGGTGGCCGAGGAGCGGGCCGCGCGAGCGACCTCGTCCGACCGGGAGTGGATCCGCCGCGGCGAGGCGACCGTCACGACCGAGCTCGTGGGGGAGCTGGACGTCGTCCAGGTCAGCAGCGCCGCGCTGAGAGCGCTCGTCCAGCATACTGGCGCGCTCGTGGGCGCCGTGTATCAGGTCCGGGGCCCGGCGCTGGTTCGCACTGCGGCGCTGGGGGTTCCCGGTGGCCGCGCGGCCGAGCAGCCGATCGCCGACGGCCAGCTCGGCCAGGTCCTCGCGGACAACGCGCCGCGCCGGATCGTGGACGCCACCGCCCAGCTCGAGGTGGGCGGCACGACGGCGGTAGCGAGGACGGTGGAGCTGGTGCTCGCGCCCGTCGCCATCGACTCCCGGGTCATCGGCGTGTTCGAGCTCGGCTTCAAGAGCGCGGTCGAGCCCCGCGTGCTCGAGCTGCTGCGAAGCGTCTCGCTGCCCACCGCGGTCGCGTTGCGCGGCGCCGAGCAGCGGCAGCGGCTCCAGGAGCTGCTGGAGCAGACCCAGCACCAGGGCGAGGAGCTGCAGACGCAGCACGAGGAGCTACGGGTCACGAACGAGGAGCTCGAGCATCAGAGCACCGCGCTGCGCGAGGCCGGGGTGCGCAGGCAGCAGGTCCAGCACGAGCTCGAGGCGACAAACGCGAACCTCGAGGAGCAGACCGGGATCCTCGAGCAGCAGCGCGCGGAGCTCATCCGCTCGGAGGCCGCGCTGCAGGAGCGCGCGCGCGAGCTCCTGCAGGCGAGCGAGTACAAGAGCGAGTTCCTCGCGCGCATGTCGCACGAGCTGCGCACGCCGCTCAACAGCTCGCTGATCCTCGCGCGCCTTCTCGGCGACAATCCGTCCGGCAACCTCTCCGTGGAGCAGGTGAAGTTCGCGAACACGATCTACTCCGCGGGCAACGACCTCCTGCTCTTGATCAACGACATCCTCGACCTCGCGAAGATCGAGGCCGGCCGGCTCGAGCTCCGGGTCGCACCCGTGCAGCTCGCGCGCGTGAAGGATACGCTCGTGCGCGAATTCGAGCCCGTCGCCAAGGCCAAGGGCATCGGGCTCCGGGTGGATGTCGACAGCAACGTCCCGGCTTCCATCATGAGCGACGAGCAACGCCTCGTGCAGGTGATGCGCAACCTCATCTCGAACGCGTGCAAGTTCACCGACCGCGGCGAGGTCACGGTCCGGTTCTCGACGGATGGCACCAACCTGCGTGCCAGCGTGCGCGACACCGGCATCGGGATCCCGAAGGAGCACCTCGAGCGCGTGTTCGACGCGTTCCACCAGGTGGATGGCGGTGCGAGCCGCAAGCACGGAGGCACGGGGCTCGGCCTGGCGATCTCCCGCGATCTCGCGCACCTCCTCGGCGGCGAGCTCGAGCTCGAGAGCACGCCCGGCGAGGGCAGCATGTTCGCGCTGTCGATGCCGCTCGAGCCGCCCGCCGCGTCCGTGCACGCGGCGAGCTCCGTGCCGGTCCTCGCCCGGGCGGAAGCCGCGCCGATGACGCGACAGCCGAGGATGTCCCGGCCGTCGTCCGTGCAGCCGCGGCCGACGCCGTCGCCTGGCCGCGCGACGCTCCCGCCCTCGAATCCCGGGTCGAGCAAGTCACCAGCGCCGGTGGCCAACGGGGTCGCCGACGACCGCGAGCACCTCGATCGCTCGAAGCGCCTCTTGCTCGTGATCGAGGACGATCTCGCGTTCGCCGGCATCCTGGTCGATCTCGCCCACGAGCTTGGCTTCCAGACGCTTCACTCTTCGCTCGCCGACGATGGCGTCGCCCTCGCCCTGCAGTACGTACCCGACGGGATCTGGCTCGATGTGAACCTCCCCGACCGCTCGGGCCTCTCGGTGCTCGAGCGCATCAAGCGGCAGCCGAGCCTGCGCCACGTCCCGATCCACATGGGGTCGGGCGAGGACCACACGAAGCGTGCGCTGGAGCTCGGGGCGATCGGCTATCTGATGAAACCAGCGTCGCGCGACGAGCTCGCCGCCGCGATCCGGCGGATCGAGGACCGGACTTCGCAGCGGGTGCGCCGGCTGCTCATCGTCGAGGATGACGAGGTCCAGGCCGACGCGCTCTCGCACCTGCTCGCCGCCGGCGACCTCGAGATCACGAAGGTCGACTCGGTGGAGGGCGCGCTGGCTCACCTGGCCACGACGTCGTTCGACTGCGTGGTCATGGACCTGCGGCTCACGGACGGTACCGGCTTCGAGCTGCTCGCGAAGATGAGCAGCGATGATCGCATCACGTTCCCCCCGGTGATCGTCCACACGGGCAAGGCCCTGACCGCCGAAGAGGAGGCGCAGCTCCAGAGCTATTCGTCGTCGATCATCGTGAAGGGCGCGCGCTCGCCGGAGCGCCTGCTCGACGAGGTCGCGCTGTTCATGCACCAGGTCGAGGCGGACATGCCCCCGGAGCGCCAGCGCATGCTGCGCGAGGTGCGGAACCGCGAGCAGGTGTTCGAGGGCCGGCGCGTGCTCGTGGTCGAGGATGACGTCCGCAACATCTTCGCGCTCACGAGCATCCTCGAGCCGCGCGGCCTTACCGTCACGATCGCGCGCAACGGGCGCGAGGCGCTCGAGATGCTCGACAAGCACCGCATCGATCTCATCCTGATGGACATCATGATGCCGGAGATGGACGGTCTCGAAGCGACCCGCCGGATCCGCCAGCGCGCCGATGGAAAGTTGCCGATCATCGCGCTGACGGCGAAGGCGATGGCCGACGACCGCGCGGCGTCTCTCGAGGCGGGCGCGAACGACTACCTGGCCAAGCCGATCGACATCGACATGCTGCTGTCCCTCCTGCGCGTCTGGATGCCGCGGTGACCGATGCCGCTGCCGACCTCGAGCTCGACGCGCTGCTCGCGACGATCTACGAGCGCTACCACTACGACTTTCGCGGCTACGCACGGGCCTCGCTCCGCCGGCGGGCGGCCAACGGGATGGCGCAGGTCGGGGCCTCGAGCGTCCCGCACCTGCGGCAGATGATCGCGACCGATCCCCGCGCCTTTGCGGTGCTGCTGCCGTGGTTCTCGATCCAGGTCTCGGATCTGTTTCGCGACCCGACGTACTTCCACTACTTCCGCACCGAGATCGTGCCGTGGCTACGCACGTACCCGTCGCGCAAGCTCTGGGTCGCTGGCTGCAGCACGGGCGAGGAGGCGTACTCGTTCGCGATCATCCTCGCCGAGGAGGGGCTCCTCGATCGCACGCTCATCTACGCGACCGACATCTACGCGGCGAGCCTGCGCGCAGCGGAGGCGGGGATCTTCGGCCTCGACCGGATGCGCACGTTCTCGGAGAACCACCAGAAGAGCGGCGCGACCACTTCGCTCTCGAGCTGGTACACGACGGGACCCCACGGCGCCGTGTTCGACCGCGCGCTGCGCGAGCGCATCGTCTTCGCCGATCACAGCCTGGCCACCGACAACGTGTTCGCCGAGGTGCAGGTCGTGTCGTGCCGCAACGTGCTCATCTACTTCGGCGCGGATCTTCAGGATCGCGCGCTCCAGCTGTTCCACGATTCGCTGTCGCGGCAGGGCTGGCTCGGGCTCGGCCCGAAGGAGACGCTCGAGTTCTCGCATCAGCGTGACCACTTCGCTCCGCACCCCGAGCGCTGGTATCAGATGCGTGACCTGGCCCAGTCGCCGTCAGCCGACCCATGAGGGTCGTGGTGATCGGAGGCTCCGCCGGCTCGATCGATGCACTGCGCCAGTTCCTGGAGCCGATCCCGGCGGGCCTGGATGCGGCCTTCGTCACGGTCGTGCACCTGCCCGCGAAGCCACCGAGCCTCCTCGCCGCCGTGCTGAGCTCCTACACGGCGATGCCCGTCCACGAGGCGCTCGACAAGATGCCGCTGCGACCAGGCACGGTGATCGTGGCGCCTCCGGATTATCACTTGCTGGTCGAGTCGGGCTTCACCGTGTCGCTGTCGCGCGACCCCGAGGAGCATTACTCTCGGCCCGCGATCGATCCCCTCTTCGAGAGCGCGGCCGCGGCCTTCGGCGCGCACGCGATCGGAGTGCTGCTCACCGGCAGCAACGAGGATGGTGCCGTGGGACTGAGCGCGATGCACGCGGCGGGCGCTTCGACGGCCGTCCAGGACCCCAGGACCGCATTTGCGCCCGAGATGCCAGGTGGCGCCTTACGGCGATGCCGTCCAGATCTCGTGGCAGATCCGCGGTCCATCGGGCGCTGGCTTGCTACGCTCCTTGCGTCCCCGGGACCGCGATGATCACGACCTGGTCTCCCACACGCGTGCTGCTCGTCGATGACATCGAGGAGAACCTCATCGCGCTCGAGGCGCTGGTGCGGCGCGTCGGCGTGGAGGTGAGCACCGCCCGGTCGGCGCGCGACGCGCTCGAGCTGTGCCTCGTGAACGACTACGCGCTCGCGCTTCTCGACGTCAACATGCCGGACATGGATGGCGTTCAGCTCGCCGAGCTCATGCGCGGCTCTACCCGGACCAAGAACATCCCGATCATCTTCGTGACCGCGGCGTACGAGCCGCAGCGGGTGTTCCAGGGCTACGACGCGGGCGCGGTCGACTTCCTGTTCAAGCCGGTCGACCCGCGCATCCTGCACCACAAGATCGCGACGTTCGTGGCGCTGTACGAACAGAAGCAGCAGCTCGCCGGTCAGCTCGATCAGATGGAGCGACTCCACGCGCAGCTCTCCGAATCGATGCGCATGCACGAGACGTTCGTCGCGTCGCTCAACCATGATCTGCGCGCGCCGCTGCACACCATCTCGGTGGGGCTCTCGATGCTCGAGAACCTGCCGGGGGCCGAAGAGCGAGAGGTCGTGCGTCGCGTCGAGGCCGCCGCCGACCGCATGAATTCGATGATCGACCAGCTCTACGATCTCGCGCGCACGCGCATCGGATCCGGGCTCGCGCTCGACCTCGCCCCAGCCGACCTGCAAGAGGTCATGACGGGCGTCGTCCAGGAGGCGGACCTGCGTCGCGGTACGCAGAAGCTGGAGCTCGCGGTGGCGGGCGAGACCCGGGGCACGTGGGATGTCTCGCGGCTCTCTCGCATGGCCGCGAACCTCATCTCCAACGGGCTCACCCACGGCGACAAGAACGGCACCATCACGGTCGCGGTCGATGGTGGGCTCCCCGACACGGTGACGCTCTCCGTCACGAACCCGGGGACGATCCCCAGCGAGCTGCTGCCGCAGATCTTCGAGCCATTTCGCCGCGGCAAGCGGAGCAAGCACGGGCTCGGGCTGGGTCTTTACATCGTGAATCAGATCGCGAGCGCCCACGGCGGCACGGTGAACGTGACCTCCGAGGCGGGCATCACCCGCTTCCTCGTCACGCTTCCGCGGCTGACCGAGCCGACAGCGGCAACGTGAACATGAACGCGGTGCCACGACCCTCGATGCTATCGACGGTGATGCGGCCCCCGTGCGCATCGACGATGCCTTTCGAGATCGCGAGGCCCAGTCCCGCGCCGCCCCGCTTCACGCGGCCGCTCCAGTAGCGATCGAACACGTGTGGCAGCTCCTCGGGCGTGATGCCGGGGCCGCCATCGCGAACGATGAACGTGGCCTCGGTATCGCCACGCGCGAGCTCGACGGTGATGGTGGTGCCCCGGGCGTGCTTGAGCGCGTTCCCGATCAGGTTGCCGAGCACCTGCAGGATGCGCTCGCGATCGGCGGAGACCAGCGTGGTGGTGGGTGGGACGTTCGCGATGATCTCCCCGCCGGCCTCCTTCGCGAGGAGCTCGTGATCCGCGGCTGCTTGCCGGACGATGGAGGCGGCGTCCACCGCGACGCGCGCGAGCGTGAGGGCGCCGTTCTCGATCGCGCTCGCCTCGAGGAGATCCGCGATCAGGCGCTCGGCGCGCACCGAGGCGCGCTCGATCGCCGCCAGGTAGCGCTGGTCCTCGGCGTCGACGGTGTCGCGCAGGGCATCGACGGCAAGCGTGATCGCGTGGAGTGGACCCCGGAGGTCGTGCGAGACCACGGCGAGGATATCGTCACGGGTGCGCGTCGCCTGGGTGGCCGTCGCCAGCAGCTCGCTCGACCGCGCCTCCGCTCGGCCGACGCGGATGGCACACCTCACCCGGAGCGAGAGCCGGACCGGGGCCAGGTCGCCCTTCAGGAAGAAGTCGGTGACGCCCGCGTCGACGGCCGTCTGCATCTGCTCCTCGTCGTGGCGCGTGGTGAGGAGCACCGCGGCCGTGCTGTCTCCGCCTGCGCGCAGCTGGCGGAGCAGGGTGATCCCGCCCTCGCGACCGGCCGCGGGGGCGAGCTGATCGTCGATCAGGTAGCAGTCGAACGTGGCGCCGCCGGCGATGGCGGTCCGCGCATGATCGGCAGAGGCGACCTCGACGAGCTCCGCGCGGAGGCCGCTCTCGTCGAGCGCGCGCCGGATCGCCAGACAATCCCCAGGATCGTCGTCGACCAGGAGCAACCGAACTCGGTCGGACATGCGACCTCTAGAACGCGGTTACGACCACTCGGCTTCGTTGACGTGCGTCGACGTCGAGCCCGGCCCCGAGGCGGCCGTTCCGATCGTCTCGTCCGATGGCGCGGGGGGTACGAGGTTGCCCCCCGGCGAGCCGGCACGCTGGGCGCCGGGTGCCGTCGGAGCCGGATGCGCGCCCGAGCCACCGCCCTCGGCCGCCATCTTGGACGAGGCGGCCGCGGCAGACCCGCCGTCCGCCCTCGGCTCCTCGAGGCGGCGGTACAGCGAGCGCCGGTCGATCCCCAGGATGCGGGCCGCATGGGTCTTGTTGCCACCGACGGCGCCGAGCACCTGGCGAACGTAGCGCCGCTCCATCTCGTCGAGCGTGATGAGCTCGCCGGGGCTCTCCGTGGTGATGACGATCTTGCTGCTCTGATGCTCCTGCACCTTCGAGGGCAGATCATCGACCGTCACCTCGTCGAGGCGGCAGAGGGCGACCGCGCGCTCCATGCAGTTCTCCAGCTCGCGCACGTTGCCGGGCCAGTCGTAGTCCATGAGCAGGCGCGCGGCGGGGCCCGAGATGCCCTGCACGGGCTTGTTCGTGCGACCCGCGATTCGCTTCAGGAAGAACTGCGCGAGCTGCAGGATGTCGCCGGCACGCGAGCGGAGCGGGGGCACCGGGATCGCGACGACGTTGATGCGATAGAAGAGATCCTCGCGGAAGCGCTTCTCCTCGACCTCGGTCTCGAGGTCGCGATTGGTCGCCGTGACGACGCGCGCCTCGAACGGGACCTCCTCGTCACCGCCGACGGGACGGACCCGGCGCTCCTGCAGGACGCGGAGGAGCTTCACCTGCATCTCGATCGGCATCTCGCCGATCTCGTCGAGGAAGATCGTCCCCGCGCCGGCCTGGACGAAGAGGCCCGAGCGCGAGCGCTTGGCATCCGTGAACGCCCCGCGAACGTGACCGAAGAGCTCGCTCTCGAGCAGCGGCGCCGGCATGGCAGCGCAGTTGACGGCGACGAACGGGTGGTCCTTGCGGGGCGACAGGTTATGGAGCGCCCGCGCGACGAGCTCCTTGCCGGTGCCCGATTCGCCGGTGATGAGGACGGTCGCGTCGCTGTCCGAGACGCGGCGGATCATCTCGATCGTCTCGCGAATCGCGGGGCTGTTGCCGGCGATGCCGTCGATCGGAACCTCGCGGTCGGCGGCCGAGCGGAGGCGCTTCACTTCGCGCTTCAGCGACAGGTGCTCGAGGGCGCGGCCCACCGCGATGGCGAGTGCGTCGACCTTGACGGGCTTGGTGATGAAGTCGTACGCGCCGGCGCGGATCGCGGCGATCGCCGTGTCGAGACCGCCCTGGCCCGTGAGCACGATGGGCAGGAGGTCGGGGTGGCGCTGGCGGAGCTCGGCGCAGAGCTCGATGCCTGTCATGCCCGCCATCTGGACGTCGGTCACGACCACGTCGGTCGGCTCGGTCCGGAGGTGCTCGAGGGCTTGCTGACCGGAGTTCACGGCGTCGACATCGAATCCGCGCTTGCGCAGGCTATCGCGCAGCAGGGTCGCGGTGTCCTCGTCGTCGTCGACGATCAGAATAGTTCCGTTCATGGTGGAGCCGTAATGCCACACCCGTGCCGAGCGCATGTGGCGCAAACGCCTGCTAGAGGCCCCTACCGGACGAATGCGGCGCGCGTAATCGCACACCGTGCGTTTCGGCCCGGCCCATCGCGGCCGGAACGCACAGTCGTGGCGCGTCAGGCCCGTGCGCTTCGTTCAGCGGGAGACCGACGGGTCGTCCTCTGCGTCTTCACGCGCCTCGGCGGCGGCGGCAGCTTCGAGCGCGGGCCGCACCGTGGGGATCACCCCCGTCCGCTGGCGAGCCGGCGAGTTGCGGAGCTGCCGGAACTCCTCCTCGAGGGCCTTCAGCTCCTGGTCCGTCAGCTCCTCGCAATCGATGAGCGTGTTCCGCGCCTTCGAGATCACGTAGACGAGCTCGTCGAGCTTGAGGTGGACGGCCCGCGAGTCGCGGTTCTGGGTCGACTGGATGAGGAACACCATCAGGAACGTGATGATGGTGGTGCCGGTGTTGATGACGAGCTGCCAGGTCTCGGAGAAGCCGAACAGGGGGCCCGATGCGGCCCAGACCACGATGATCAGGAACGCGATGAAGAACGCGTACGGCGTACCGAGCGCGTCCGATACCTTGCGCGCAAACCGCGAGAACAGCTGGTTCATCAGCCCACCGCGACGACCAGCTTGTTATCGACGGACGCGATCCCCTCGAGCTCGCGCATGGCCTGTTCGACGCGCAGGACGGTGTTGATGTCGACGACGTGCCCACGCAACGTCAGGTGGTCGCGGGCGATCTCGAGTTGCACGGCGCCGAGCGGAACGCCGACCCCGATGAGTGCGTCCGACGCGCGCGCGTACAACAGCTTCTCGCCATCATCCATGTCCCGGTAGCCTTCGCGGGCCTCCTGCTCCTGCGCCTTCGAGGGCCGACGCGAGCTATCCAGGTCGGGAACAGTGCCGCGGACGATCTCGTCATAGGAGCGGGCCGGAGGACGCGGAGGTGACGATGCCATGCGCAGGCGTCAGTGCATTCCTGATGCCGCCGGACCCAACGAGCCACGGCGGTGCGAAGAGCGCGCTGCCAGGCGCCCACCGGTTCACGCGCGCACGGTTAGCACCCGTGGCGAGGCGCGTAACCGGCTGAAATCGTGACCCGCATCGCTGGTATCGCCCATGCACTGAGGGGTTGCGTTGCGTCCCTCGGGTCCACCCCCCCGAGCAGGATGCAATGACCCCCGCCTCGTGCGGGTCCCGCCGGCGCCACCCCCCTGGTTGCCGGCGGTTTTTTTTTGGCCTGGAGATTCGGTATGCTGGGCGCCCCGACATGGCCGCGATCCGGATCGTCGATGACTGGGTGAGGAGCCCTGCGTCTGCGCCGAGCCATTATCGCTCGATCATGGTGATCGCGGAGAAGTGGGCGGAGCAGCGCGTCCTCATGCGGGCGTACGCGGACAGCCGTGACCAGCTTCGACCGACGATCGTCCTCCACGGGGTCGAGCTGGCGATCGGTCCGGCGGGCATCGACCCGAACGGCTCGTGGGGCGTGCACGTGGACGAGGCCACCGAGGGTCGCGCGCAGCACGTCAAGGACCAGCTCGAAGGGGCCGCTCGACGGGTCGCGGGCAGCAAGGGCAATCCGCCCCGGCTGGTCGACGAGGAATCGACGTTCGAGCGCGAGCCCACGGCGAACTGGGGGCCGGGCGCACCCCGCGTGCTGCCGCGGCGGCCCGATGCTCGGACGCAGGCGCCCGCCATCGACCACTACGCCCCTGCGGGCGCCGCGCGGGTGCCGCAGCAGCAGCAAGCGCAGCAAGTCCCGCAGGTGCCGGCGGCCTCGCAGAGCGGGACCGACCTGCGCAAGACGGCCGTGCCGAGGCCCCGCGCGCGCAGCAAGACGCAGCAGCACGCGCCGGTGACCGGAGGGGCGTCGCTGTCGTCGGCGGGGGCCCAGAGCCCGGCCCGCACCGCCCTCGGCTACTCGTCGGGCTCGGGCGCGCAATCCGCGGTCGTGCGGCTCGGGCTGACGCCGCAGGTCTCGGCGCGGCTCGGGTACCTGGTCGACCGGATCGTGCCGCCGGACTTCCAGATCACGGGCTCGGAGCGGCGCGTGCTCAACTCGCTCGGCGAGGGTGACAAGACGGCGCGGGCCATCGGGCAGATGCTCGACCTCGCCGATGCCGTCGCGTTCATGGAGGAGCTCGTGAAGAAGCTCGAGGCCTTCAACCTGGACCTCGTGGAGCCGGGCGAAGCGGACGGCGGCGAGCCGGCCTACCGCCTGCGCCGTTGATTCGTTGATCTGTAGAAGGAGAGCGGTGCTCCGTGTTACGCACGGGCCCCATGCAGGTCCGTATCGAAGACGTATCGCCGGTCGAGAAGAAGATGTTCGTCGAGATCCCCTGGGACACGGTGTCCCAGAAGCTCGGCAACGCCTATCGCGAGCTCGGTAAGGGCGCTGCGCTCAAGGGCTTTCGCAAGGGCAAGGTGCCGCGCCCGGTGCTCGAGCAGGTGTACGGCCAGCGCGTGCAGTACGAGGTGATGAACGAGCTCGTGCGCGAGTCGTTCTTCAAGGCGAACCAGGAGCACAACCTCGCCGCCGTCGCGGAGCCGCGCGTCGACGAGGTCACGGCGATCAAGAAGGGCCAGCCGTTCACGTTCAACGCGATCATCGAGGTCCGTGGCAACGTCGTGCCGACGGCCTACACCGAGCTGCCGATCGAGCGCCGCAAGCTGGCGATCCCGGAGAGCGCGATCGACGAGGCGCTGCAGGGTCTCGTCCGCGAGCACACCGAGCTGAAGCCGATCGAGGGTCGCACGCAGACCGCCGCCGGTGACATCCTTGGCCTGTCGGTGTCGGGCAACATCGGCGAGCACCAGATCAACCAGCCGCAGTTCGCGGTCGATCTCGACGACGCGGAGCGCGAGCCGCTCCCCGGCATGCGCGTGGCGCTGACGGGCGTGCCGATCGACACGAAGGACATGCCGTTCGAGATGACGGTGCCCGACGACTGGAAGGACGAGAGCGTCCGCGGCCGCGAGGCGAAGCTGAAGGTGACGATCCTCGAGGCCCGCGCGAAGGACGTGCCGACGCTCGACGACGAGTTCGCAAAGGACACCGGCAAGGCGGAGACGCTCGACGGCCTGAAGGCGGCGCTGCGCACGGATCTCGAGGCCAAGGAGCAGGAGACGATCGATCGCGAGGCGCGCGAGGGCGTGCTGCGCGAGCTGATCAAGAATAACCAGATCCCGGTCGCGAGCTCGCTCGTGGAGCGCGCCGTGGAGATGCAGTTCCGCCGGCTCCGCCAGATGCTCGGCATGAAGGCGGAGCGGGGCACGCCGGGCCTCACGGACGACCTGCGCGAGAAGATGCGGTCGTCGGGCGCCGACGAGGTGCGCGGCCAGCTGCTCCTCGAGGCGATCGCCGACAAGGAGAGCATCAAGGTCGACGCCGCCGAGATCGCCAAGAGCATCGAGGCGTCGGCGAAGCAGCGCAACATCGCGCCCGCCAAGCTGCGCGCGGAGTGGCAGCGCGACGGTCGGCTCGACAATGTCGAGTACTCGCTGCGCCAGGACAAGGTGCTCGACTTCCTGATCGGGAAGGCGACCATCACCGAGGTCGAGAAGCTCACGCAGCAGGGCACGCCGCTCCCCGAGGCTCCCGACGCGGGCCACGAGGGCCACGACCACGGCGAGCACGTCCACGGTCCTGACTGCAATCACTAGGTCGCCAGGCGTGTGTTGCCCGAGACCACGAGGGCCAGGGCGTGGGTTAGGCTGACGAGATGGAGACGGACGCGACGCAGGAGTCGCTCGCGAACATCCGGCACCCGACGCTGGCAGAGCTGAAGGCTGTCGAGTCGCACCCCGAGGTCGACGAGCACCTGAAGAGCTGCTCGATGTGCAGGTCCGTCGTGCAGTCGGAGGCGGCCGGCTACGACAGCGCGCCGATCGCGCTCGACCTCCCGAAGGGGCTGGTCAACGAGAGCGCGTTCCGGTGGCCCGCGGATCCGATCGCGCGCGGCGGGATGGCGCAGATCTTCGCGGGAGAGGACAAGCGGCTCGGTCGCACGGTGATCCTGAAGGCGCCGCGCGAGGGCGAGGAGCTGGCGCCGGGGCTCGCGGAGATGTTCCAGCGCCGGGTGACGGCAGAGGCGCGGATCCTCGCGAAGCTGCAGCACCCGTCGATCGTCACGATCTACGAGCTCGGCAAGTCGACGATCGGCTGGCCGTTCTGCGTGCTGGAGCGGGTCGACGGCGTGTCGCTGCGCGATCGTCTCGACGAGATCAGCGAGGCGGAAGCCAGCGACGGGGCGCCGCGCACGCGCGAGCGCCTGGAGCTGCTGTCGAACCTGGTCGCGATCGCGGAGGCGCTCGCGTACGCCCACGAGCACCACGTGGTGCACCGCGACTGCACGCCGAACAACATCCTGCTCGGCAAGCGCGGTGAGGCCACGCTCATCGACTGGGGAATCGCACGCGATCTCGATGCGCCGAGTGGAAGCGAGATGACGCTGTCGGCGGACGATCCGTCGGTCAGCGGACGGATGGTGACGATCAGCGCGGGGACGCCGCCCTATCTACCGCTCGAGCAGACGCAGGGCCGTCAGGCAGATCCGACGTTCGACGTGTACAGCTTTGGCATCACGCTGTACGAGGTGATGGCGGGGCGCCCGCCATTCGACTGGAAGTATCACGAGGACAGCGCGGAGCGCTCGAAGCAGCTCGCGCGGTTCCTCGAGTGGCTGAAGACCGGCGAGGTCGCGCCCGCCGCGGCACCGCGTGACTCGGAGCTGTCCGGAATCATCGCGCGCTCGATGACACGCGATGCCGCCACGCGCTTCACGGCCGACGAGCTGGTGCGCGCGCTGAAGCAGTACCTGACGGGTGACCTGGTGTTCTCGCACCGGTATTCGCTGACCGGGCGGCTGTCGCGCTGGGCGCGCCAGCACAAGGCGGTGACGGTCGGAGCGGCGGCGGGAGTGGCGTTCGTGATCGCGGGCGCGCTCGTGTGGGCGCAGCTCGCGCGCCAGGAGCGCGACAAGGCGCAGCTCGAGGCGACGGCGACGGCGGCCGTGGCGGACCGCGATACGAAGCAGGCGGCGGCGGTGGCGGCGCAAGCGGATGCGGAGGCCGCGCGCGCGGAGGCCGAGGACGCGCAGAAGCGCGGCGAGAACGCGGACGAGCTGCGGAAGAAGGCAGAGGACAAGCGCCGTGCGGCGGAGCGCGCGAAGACGGACGCGCAGTCGGCGGCGGAGGCAGCGCGAGGGACCGCGGAGCAGGCGAACACGCGGTTCGCGGAGGCGATGCGGGCGAAGACGCAGGCCGAGCTGGACCGCGATGCGGCGAAGCAGGCGCAGCTCGCGGCCGAGGCGATCCGCGATCAGACGCGCCTCGCGCAGCAGCGCGCGGAGCAGGATCGCGACGAGGCGCG
>JAYSYE010000161.1:0-2051 GCA_043716635.1 Deltaproteobacteria bacterium
CAGTCCGTGACGGTCGAGATGTTCGAGACCGGCATCAAGGTCATCGACCTGCTCGCCCCGTACCGCAAGGGCGGCAAGATCGGCCTGTTCGGTGGCGCCGGCGTCGGCAAGACCGTGCTGATCCAGGAGCTCATCAACAACGTTGCCAAGAAGTCGGGCTCGTACTCGGTGTTCGCCGGCGTCGGCGAGCGCACGCGCGAGGGTAACGACCTCTTCCACGAGCTCAACGAGGCGCTGCTGTTCGACGGCTCGACGGTGCTCTCGAAGACCGCGCTCGTATTCGGCCAGATGAACGAGCCGCCGGGTGCCCGCCAGCGCGTGGCGCTCGCGGCCCTCACGGTCGCCGAGTACTTCCGCGACGTCGAGAAGCAGGACCTCCTCCTGTTCGTCGACAACATCTTCCGGTTCACGCAGGCCGGCTCCGAAGTGTCGGCGCTCCTCGGCCGCATCCCGAGCGCCGTCGGTTATCAGCCGACGCTGTCGACGGAGATGGGCGGGCTCCAGGAGCGCATCACCTCGACCAAGGACGGCTCGATCACCTCGGTGCAGGCCATCTACGTGCCCGCCGATGACTTGACCGATCCGGCACCCGCGACGGCGTTCGCCCACCTCGATGCGACGACGGTGCTGAACCGCGCCATCACCGAGAAGGGCATCTACCCGGCCGTCGATCCGCTCGACTCCACGTCGACGATTCTCTCGGCGGCGATCGTCGGCGAGCGCCACTACAAGGTCGCTCGCGATGTCCAGCGCGTCCTCCAGAAGTACAAGGACCTCCAGGACATCATCGCGATTCTCGGCATGGACGAGCTGTCGGAAGACGACAAGCAGACCGTGTCGCGCGCGCGCAAGATCGAGAAGTTCATGGGCCAGCCGTTCCACGTCGCCGAGACGTTCACGGGCATCAAGGGTCTGTTCGTCTCGCGCGAGGACACCGTCCGCTCGTTCGAGGAGATCCTCAGCGGCAAGGCCGACGAGCTGCCGGAGCAGGCGTTCGAGATGACGGGCACGATCGACGACGTCCGCACGAAGGCCGCCGAGCTCGCGAAGCGGACCTGATCATGACCGGCATGGCGGGCACGCTCCCCACGATTCTCAGGGTCAACCTCGTCACGCCACGCGGCGTGGTGGCGCACACGGATGCCGACAGCCTCCAGGCGCCGGGCGAGCTCGGCGAGCTCGAGCTGCTGCCGGGCCACGTGCCGATGCTGACGGCGCTCAAGCCCGGCGTGCTCACGATCGGCACGGCGAAGTCGACCGGACATGCCCGCTACGCGGTGTCGTCCGGCTATCTGCGCGTCGACCCGAGCAACGCCGTCGAGGTGCTCGTGGAGCAGGCGACGCCCGCGGAGAAGGTCGACGCCGAGCTCGCCAAGAAGGATCTCGCCTCGGCGGAGGCGGAGCTGGCGAAGTGGGGCGACAAGCCGATGGACGGCGAGTACGCCTCGATGCAGCAGCGGGCCCAGTGGGCTCGCGCGCGGCTCGACGCGACCACGCCCTGACCATGGCCGACGGCGGCGGACCCGCGCGGCCCTCCGGCAGCGCTGACGACGCTGCGACGGCCGCGGAGCACGCCCGGGAGGATGCACGCGAGGCCGAGCGCCGCGCCACGCTGCCGTCGCCGGGCTGGTACATCATCGGCGGCGGGCTGCTGATGATCGGGATTGCGTTCGCCGGCATCGGCTGGAGCCAGCGCAGCTCGACGATCGAGGAGATGCAGCGCATCGCGATGCCGGCGAGCATCGAGATCCCGCTGCCCGCGGGGTTCACGGCGCTGTATGTCGAGGGGACGGACGCTCCGGTGATGTGCACGCTCGTCGGCCCGGGCCAGCCCGTGGTGATGCGGCCGACGGCGCACCCCATGACCTACAACGCCGCCGGCTACCAGGGCCGCAGCGCGTTCGACTTCAACACGACGGCCTCCGGGGCATACACGCTCGCGTGCACGGGCGCCGATCGCTTCACGGTCGCGATCGGGTTCGGCGCGGGGGCGGCCATGGCGCTCGTCTACGCGTCGATCGTGCCGTTCTTCGGCGGACTGCTCGGCTTCG
>JAYSYE010000162.1:0-6391 GCA_043716635.1 Deltaproteobacteria bacterium
TCGACTGCCGCGGAGGGCGATGACCGTCACTGCGGCAGCGGCGATCGCGAAGGCTCCCACCACCACCGGGAGGATCCACCTGCGGCGGCCCCCGGCGGCGTCGGCGGCCGCCGCGGAGTCGAGATCGAGATCGCGATCGCGGTCGTCGTCGCGGGTGCGGGCGCGGGCGGCATGGGTGCGGGCGGCAGCGACGTCGAATGCCCGCGTGGCAACCGCAGCGGCGGTGCCGTGGCCGCTCGGCGGTGCGGGCGATGCAGACGGCGCGGGCGAAGCGGGCGATGCGGTCCCTCGCATCTCCGCGAGCGCCGCAGCGAGCTCGTGCATCGTCGAGAACCGCTCGTCCGGACGCTTGCTGAGGCAGCGCATGACGACCGTGTCCAGCGCCTCGCTGATCCCCCGGCCCGGTGCGCGGGCTGACGGCAGGATCGGTAACCGTGACGTGTGCTGGTGCAGAACCGCAAGCGGCGTCTCCCCCACGAACGGGACGGTGCCCGTCAGCATCTCGTACAGGATCACGCCCAGCGCGTAGATATCGGTTCGCGCGTCGATCGGCTGGCCCTCCGCCTGCTCCGGCGCCATGTAGTTCGGCGTGCCCATCAACACCCCGGTGGCGGTGAGCTTGGTCTCGTGGAGCGCGATCTTCGCAATGCCGAAGTCGAGGACCTTCACCAGCAGCTCGCCGCGGTGGTCGCGCGTCAGAAACAGGTTGGCTGGCTTGAGGTCGCGATGGATCACGCCCCTGTCGTGCGCTGCCGCGACCCCGGCGCAGGTCTGAGCGGCGATGTCGAGCGCGGTCGCGATCTCGAGCGGACCGCGAGCCACGAGATCGTCGAGATTCTCGCCGTCGAGCCACTCCATCACCAGGAACGCCTGACCGCCGGCGAATCCGAAATCGAGCGTGTCGACCACGTTTGGATGCGCGAGTCCGCTCGTCGAGCGTGCCTCCCGCTGGAGCCGGGTGCTCGCCTCCGGGTCGGCGGCGATCCGGCGCTGCAGGAGCTTCACGGCGACCTTGCGATGCAGCAGGACGTGCTCGGCCTCGTAGACCTCGCCCATCGCACCCTCGCCCACCTTCCGCAGCAACCGGTACCGGTCACCGATGACGGGGAGCTCGCCCTCGATCAGGCGAGTGCCGTCGCGAGGACAGTAGCTCGCCTCGAACTCGCCCTTGCAGGCTGGGCAGGTGGCCACGTCCAGAGCCTACACCGAGACCTCCCGACCCTCCGGCAATCGGTCGGGCGTGCGACGCGCGTCCTTCATGATTGGTCGAACCGGCCGAATCGGCGGACGTGGAAGCAGTGATCGCGCGTCAGGTCGTCAGCGAGGCCTTCGAAGCGGGCGAGGACGATCTGGTGGCGCCCGGCGCACCGGGACCGTCTTCGATTCTCGCAGCGGGCTTCGCGTGATGATGGTTGCGTGAGACCAACACGCGGATGAGCCAATTGATGCGGCAGGCGACGCTCGGCGCCCTCACGTCGTCGCTGCTGCCTGACCTCGCGTCGACGATGCAGGCGCTGTCGGCGGCGCTCTCCGAGATCACGCAGGCCACCGAGGACCAGGCGGATTCTGCGGGCTCGCCGGTCTCGCCCGAGCTGACGGCGGCGGTCAGCGATGCCAACTCCGCGGCCGACGAGGCCGTGCAGCTGGTCGTGCAGATGCGCAAGTTCGTCCGCGACGGTGACGTCACCATGAAGGCGGTGCGGGTCGATCGCATGGTCGATCGGATCGTCCTGGTGAGCGCGATCAGCAGCACCGCCAAGCGTCGCGACCGGAGCTGGACGTGCTGATGCCCGCTGGGAATCGACAGGGCCACCACTCGTCGCCCATATGATCTTCCGCCCCGGCACGGGGACCCGAGTAGGGGTGATTGCCGGCACTTGCCTCGAGGTGACGTCGCTGGTCACGGGCGACCGTGCCAATGAATAAGAATGAAAATTCTAATTTCAGTTCTCGCAATGACGCTCGCGACCGCCTGCGGAGGGGACGACAAGCCCGATCCCGGTCCCGATGCTGCGCCGGACGCGCCGGCCGCCGTCGACGCCCCGGTGCCACCGGCCGCGTTCTCGATGACCGGCCACGTGGCGGCGGGCGGGACGCCGGGCGCGGTCGTCATCGCCGGATGGGTCGTGTTCCTGACCACGCCTGACTACGTGTACAAGTACGGGCAGGGCAGCGCGACCGGGGCCAGCTTCACGCTCGCGCTGCCAGGCGTGCTGCCGGCCGAAGCACAAAACCCCAGCTCCGGAACCGCCGCGGTGATCGCCGAGTTTCCCGCGGGCACCGTGATCGCGGACGGCAAGCTTCCCGACAGCGCCACGCCGATCGGCTTCGCGCCGGACGAACTACTGGTCTACAAGCCCGCGGGCGTGAACTACCCGGCGTGGATCTCCGCGTTCCCCGAGGGCTACTCGTGCGGACGGTGCGTGCGGACCCCCGAGCCGCAGGACAGCTTGGTGCCGGTCGCGTGCGCAGAGGTCACGATCACCCACGACCTGATGGCGGAAGGTTGCAATCTGAACTGACCCCCCCGGCCCGCCTCAGGCCGCCGGCAGGCCGACCCAGTCGGCGCTCTTCGTCCACAGCGTGCGAGCGAGGTCCGCGTCCTCGGCGACGCGCGAGGGTCGTTTCTCGACCCCGCCGACGTCGTAGTACTTGCCGGACTCGCTCGCGAGCGCGGGGTCGGTCGCGCAGCGGAGCGTGGCCTCGGCGCCGCGCTCGGGCGAGATCATGAAGCGCTTGATGAGCCAGCGAAGCGGGGCGGGGACCTTGCGCCACACGTCGGTGGCGACCACGCCCGGGTGAAGCGAGTACGCCGTGACGCCGGTGCCTGCGAGGCGCGTCGCGAGCTCCTTCGTGAACAGCACGTTCGCGAGCTTGCTCACGGCGTACTCGGGCAGGGCGGTCGCGTGCTTCGTCGGCTGGCGCTGCGCCGCCCAGTCGATGGACTTCGCCTGGTAGTGCGACTTGCTGGCGACGTTCACGATCCGCGACGGCGCGCTCTCCTTGATCCGCTCGAGCAGGAGGTTCGTCAGCAGGAAGTGCCCGAGGTGATTCGTCCCGAACTGGATCTCGAAGCCATCCTTCGTCACACCCTTCACGCCGGCGAGACCCGCGTTGTTGATGAGGCCGTGAATCGGGACCTGCTTTGCGAGCAGGGTCTCGGCGCACTTCCGCACCGAGGCGAGGTCGCCGAGGTCGAGCTGGACGACCTCGATGTTCGCGGACCTGGTCGCGGCCTTGATCGCCTCGACGACGGGCGCCGTCTTCTCGAGCGAGCGGTTCGCGAGGATGAGGTTGGCCCCGCGCTTCGCGAGCTCGAGGGCCGTGACCTTGCCGATGCCGGAGGTGGCCCCGGTGATGACGTACGTCTTGCCGACGAGATCCTGTGATTCGCTGCCGCTGGATGCGCCCATGGCCGGCATCTTCGGCTACAACCCGGCGCAGAGGTACCTGGACCATGCGCATTGGAACGATCATCGTGAGCGCCGTGACGACCGCGGCCCTGGCATTCGGTTGTGGTGGCAAGACCAACAAGTCGACGAACACCACGACGACGACCACCACGGGCGAGGCCCCGCTCTACAACCGCCTCGGCGGGATCGACGCGATCAAGCTGGTCGTTCACCAGATGGTCGAGAACATCAAGGTCGACGCACGCATCAACACGTTCTTCGCGAACGCGGACCTCCCGCACCTCGAGGCGATGCTCAGCGACCAGATCTGCGGCGCGACCGGCGGTCCCTGCGCCTACAAGGGCAAGAACATGCGCGAGGCGCATGCCGGCATGGGCGTCAAGGAAGAGGACTTCAACGCGCTCGTCGAGGACCTCGTGAAGGCGCTCGACCAGTACAAGGTGCCCGAGAAGGAGAAGACCGAGCTCCTCGGTGCCCTCGGCGCGATGAAGCCCGACATCGTCGCCATCCCGGCCGGCGCGGGTTCCGCGTAGCCAGCTCTCGCTATCAACACCAACCGACGGATGCAGGGAAGCCGGCGGTGATGAGGGGTAGAAGCCTCGTCACTCCAGACGGCACAGCCCCCGCTACTGTGACCGGGGACGACGCGGCAGAGGCCACTGGGAAACTGGGAAGGCGCCGCTAGGACGAACCGGAAGTCAGGACATCTCATCCGTCGGCTCTCCTCGGGGTCGAAGGCGCGTGCGCGTCCACACCCCTGTCACGTGGGGTGACCGTGCTGCGATCCGCGAATCTACGACGTGCGTGCGTGCTGCTGGCGATCGCCAGTGGCGGCTCGCGTGCGTCCGCGGACGACGAGCCGGGCCCGGCGGGGGCTGCGGCGGCTGGCGAGACGATCGTGATCTACGGCGCGACGCCGCCGGAGGCCGACCGCGACCGGACCCGCGCCCTCGGCGATGCGCCGTTCGTGACCGTCCTCCATCCCGACGAGCACGCGGCGACGGCCTCGGTGGCCGATGCGCTCGCGACCTCGGCGGGCGCGCAGACCCGCAGCCTCGGCGGGTTCGGCGCCTACGAGTCGGTGAGCGTGCGGGGGGCCGCGACCGGCCACACCGTGGTGCTCGTCGATGGCGTGCCGCTGTCGCGCCTCGCCGCCGTGACGACGGACCTCGGCCGCTTCGCGCTCGATGCGTTCGCCGAGGTCGACCTCTATCGTGGCGCCGTGCCCGTCGAGCTCGGCGGAGCCGGCGTCGGCGGCGCCGTGAACCTCGTGACGCGACTCGGGCGAGGGGCGGGTGGCGAGCGGCTCGCACTCACGGCGGGCGGCGGCTCGTACGGGGCGCGGTTCGCGCGAGCGCGCTACGGCGACGTGCTCGCCGGGGGCCGCGTCGCGACGGCGATCACGGCCGGCTACCAGGGTGCCACCGGAGACTTCTCGTACTTCGACGACAACGGCACGCCGCTGAACGCGACCGACGATCACACCGGCACGCGCCGCAACAACGCGTTCGATCAGCTCGATGTCACGGCGCGCGCGGGGGCGCCGGACGGCTCGCGCGTCGCGGGTGCGCGCGTGGCGTGGAAGCGGCAGGGCCTGCCGGGCAGCATCCCGCAGCCATCGTTTGGCGCGTCGCTCCGCACGCTCGACGTGCTCGCGGACGCGCGCGGTGACCATCGGATCGGCGCGGCGACCACGCGCACGCTCGCGTACGGGCTGGTCGAAGCCCAGGGCCTGGACGATCCGATGGGCGAGCTCGGCCTCGGCGCGCAAGACCGCCACTACCTGACCCTGTCGGGCGGCGCGTCGACGGTGTGGCACCTCCCCGTGGTGACGGCCGGGCTCGAGGCGCGCGGCGACCGCTTCCGCGACGCCGATCCCGAGCGCGCGAACCTCGTCGGCACGCGCGTCGGCGGGGCGGCCTCGATCGCCGCGAACCTCGCGCTCGGCGACGTCATCGCGATCACGCCCGCCGTGCGGGTCGAGCTCGAGCGCACCGCGCCGACGCCGCTCACCGACGGGCCGCAGGCCTTCATGCCCGTCGCGCCGCGCTGGGATGTCGTGCCGTCGCCGCGCGTGACCGCGCTCGCGCATCTGTCGCCCGATCTGGCGGTGAAGGGCAGCACCGGCTCGTACGTGCGGTTGCCGACGCTGGTCGAGCTCTTCGGAGACCGCGGCGCTGTGATCGGGGCGCCCGATCTTCGGGTCGAGCGCGGCACCGCGAGCGATGTCGGGATCGTATGGGCGCCCGCGCGGGCCGTCGCCCACGGCGCGATCGATCGGGTCCTGATCGAGACGGCCGTGTTCGGCACGCGGTCGCGCGACACGATCGCGCTGGTCTCGAGCGTCGGCTTCGTCGCGCGCGCGATGAACATCGGCGCCACGCAGTCGTACGGTGCAGAGCTGGTCGCCGCGGCACGGATCGCGCGCACCGTGTCGCTCACCGCGAGCTACACGCGCCTCGTGTCGGAGCAGCTCACGGTCGATCCGAATCTCTTCGGGCGGGCGCTGCCGCGGACGCCGGCGCACCTGCTGTACGTGCGCGCGGACGTGGCGCACCGCCTCGCCGGTCAGGACGCGAGCGCCTACGCAGATGTCGCCGCGCAGGGCGCGAGCTACCTCGATCAGGCGAACGTCCAGCGCATCCCCGCGCGCGCGCTCGTCGGTGCGGGGGTGCGCGTGCGCGTGCCGGTGATGATGCGCGTCGCCGCCACCGCGACCGTCGCGAACCTGCTCGACGTCCGCATCGTGGACCTGCCCGCGGATCGCGCGATCGATCGCCCGCAGCAGACCGCGCTCACCGATCTCGCCGGGTATCCGCTGCCCGGCCGCAGCTTGATGTTTGCCCTCGACTGGACCTATTGACCCATGGAGCTTCCGATGAAGACGTTCGCCGCACTCAACTCTGCACTCACCCTCGCACTCGCGCTCACCACCGTCCTCGCCGGCTGCGGTGGTGACGACGGCACCACCGACGGTT
>JAYSYE010000163.1:0-6384 GCA_043716635.1 Deltaproteobacteria bacterium
TCGAAGTCGAAGCACCCGAAGTCGCGGAAGCATCGTCATCACGCGCACGCGCAGCAGGAGCCGCATGCGAAGCCGCGGGGCAACAACATGCCGCCGGGCTTCGTGTGGCCCGCGAGCGACGCGATGCGCGCGGCCGGGACTGCGTGCGAGACCGAGCTCGATCATCTGGGCGTGACGTGGCAGACCGCGCCCGCGCTCGGCAAGGTGCCGGAACCGGTCTACGTGCCCGCGATGCTGCTCGGCGGCATCCAGTACACGAGCTACTACCGGCCCGCGCCGTTCACGATGGATTGCGAGCTCGCCCGGACCCTCGAGACCTTCGGCCCCGAGCTCCATGCGCTGGGCGTGCGGACGATCAAGTTCGGCAGCATCTACCGCAACACGAACGTCCGCGTCGGTGGCGTGACCAAGCCGTTCCTGTCGCGGCACGCGCTCGGGTTTGCGATGGACATCGTGTCCTTCACGGATGCGACGGGTCGGGAGGCCGTCGTGAAGACGGACTACAAGCAGAGCGACGTGCTGCTCCTCGCGATCGAGGACCACGCGAACGCGGCGGGCCTGTTCCGCACGGTGCTCACGCCGAAGAACGATCCCATCTCGCACTCGGACCACTTCCACATCGAAGTCGCCGTCGACTACACGAAAGCACCCTGACCATGCGTGTTCTACCTGCGGCGCTCGTGCTTCTCCTCGCCGGCGGCGGCGGCGGCGGTTGCGGCGGCGGCGACAACTCGAACACCGACAGCGGCGACTCGTCACCTGATGCGTCGGGGACTCGCGACGGCGCGCTCCCCGATTCTCCGGCCGGGTGCTCGCGGCCGCAGCTCGATCAGCCCTGGGTCCAGGCGTACGTGCAGGACGCGATCGCCACGCTCGCGGCGCACCCCCGCTACCTCGACACGGAGAAGCAGCCCGTCCGCATGTACCTGCGCGACCAGCTGATCGCGCTCGGCTACGACGCGCGGCTCGAGGACTTCAATCGCGGCACCAACGTCGTCGCGACGCTCGCGGCGACCACCGAGACCGCGGACGCGATCATCGTGGGCGCGCACTTCGACACGGTCCCGAACAGCCCTGGCGCCGACGACAATGCGTCGGGTACGGCGCTCGTGCTCGCGGTCGCGCGCTACGTGAAGGACGTGACGTGTCGCAAGGCCGCCGTCACGTTCGTGCTGTTCGACAGCGAGGAGGAGGGTCTGTTCGGCTCGCGTGCGTACGCGCAGGCGCACAGCCCCGCGAGCTTCCAGGCCGTCCACACGTTCGATCAGATCGGCTGGAACGCCGACGGCGACCGCAACTTCGAGCTCGAGCTCCCCACGCCCACGCTGCAGGCCGAGTGGTTGGCGGCGGCTCCGCTCGCGGGCGCGACGATCTCGATCACCGACTCCGAGAACACGGACCACCAGGCGTTCCGCGACCTCGGCTACGCCGCCGACGGTCTCAGCGAGGAGTACCGCAACGGCGACACCACGCCCCACTACCACATGCCCTCCGACGTCCCCGCCGACCTCGACTACGCCTATCTCGCCACCGCCGCCAAGCTCTGCGCCCAGGTCGTCATGACCGAGCTCTCGCGTTAAACCCAACCCCCGCGGCCCGCGGCCCGCGGATCCGGGCAACCGCCGCCCGGTCAGCTCTGCGCGGGCGCCTTGAGCTGCTGCACGAGCTTCGCGAAGATGCCGTGCATGGCGCCCTCGAGGGCATCCCGCCGCATCGACGTGAGATAGCGCGCGTTGAACGTGGCCTTCGGGACCTGCACCTTGGCGGCGCCCGAGAGGAACGACAGCATCTTGCCCTTCTCGTCGGAGACCGCGACTCGCAGCTGCGCCTCGAGCTCGATCAGGTTGCCATGCTGCGCCACCTCGATCCGGATCACGGACACGTCCACGAGCCGCGTCCCGAGACCGAGCCGCGCGGCATCGGCGGCGACCGCCGTCACCGACGGGTTCGTCGCGCACTGGGCGATCAGCGCGGTCCGCACGATCTCCGCGTTCTGCTTGCGCGTCTTCAGGTCGGCCTTGCCGGGCGAGTCGTCGGTCGACGACTTCACGAGCATGTAGACCTCGGCCTGCGGCTCGAGCACGCGCGGCTGATTGCCGAATCCCGCCTTGCCACCGTTCTTGCGTGTCGCGCTCGCGGCCGCGCTACCCGCGGTCGCGCTGGCCACGCGCGCATCGGCGGGGAATGGCGTCGCGAGCTTGTTCCGCTTCGCGATCGCCACGGCTGCGAGCCTCGCCTGCGCCCGCACGTCGGCGTTCATGTCGTCATTCGCTGCGACCGTCAGGGCCGGCAGCGCCGCCTTGTGCCCGAGCTTGCCGAGCGCCGTGGCCGCCACGACCCGCACCGGTGCGTTCGGGTCCCCGAGTGCCGCCACGAGCGGCTTGAGCGCCATCTTGTCGTTCAGCCGCGCGAGCGACGTGGCCGCCGCGAGCCGCGCCTTGTCACTCGAGCTGGTCGAGAGCGTCTTCGCGAGCTCGGCGACACGATCTCCCGCCAGCGCGGGCGCGACCCCGCCGAGCAGCAGCGCGCTCACGACCGCCAAGACCAGCGCGAGCTGGGCTTGCAACCGACCAAACGTTGCGTTGGGTTGCATGCGGTGCTTGGATTAAGCGCCGGCCGATCACTCGAGTCAATGTTTTGTCGCCGCGCGCGCGGAACCTGCCGGATGCGGCGTGTACTCTGCCTGGCTGTGGCACTCGGCGAGAGCCAGTTCCGGATGGGCGTGCTCGGAGGCGGTGCGCTCCTCGCGCTCGTGCTTCTGAGGCTGCGCTTCTGCGGCGATGTGGGATTGCCGGTCAAGCCGCCGCCCCCCGCGAACGTGCCGACGGGATCGAGCGCGCAGCTGATGGGGCGCACGGAGGGAACCGAGACCGTCTACATGGATCATGTGGCGCGCGATGCCGCGGCTGCAGGCGTCGCGACCCCGTCACTCGAGGATCTCTCGCGCGAGCTCGTGTACCGCGCCGCAGGCGATCGCATCGTGCTCGCGCCCGGGGATGCGCCGGTGACGGTCGCGGGGCTGCAGCTCTCTGCAGCGAAGGTCGATGATGCGATCGCCCTGACGATCACGAACACCACGTCGATCGCGGTCGCCTACCGCGTGATGACCGTGGTGACGCCTGCGAGCCCGCGGTGCGCCCAGGTCGAGCCCATCGCACACGATGCCGTGGTGCTCGCGAAGGGCGCCACGGTGACGCGCGCAGAGTGCGGATACACCGCGGACGCAGCGATCGGAGTGACGAGCGTCGAGACCATCGAGCTGCCGCCACTCGAGGCGTACTACCTCGACCACGTGCCGGCCGTGGCGCTCGGCATCGAGCCGCGGATCGCGCGCGCGCACGTCGGCTACGTGACCCACGATCGATGTGCGCCCGTCGTGGGACAGGCGCTCAAGACGATGGTGGAGACCGGGAAAATAAGTTGGAGAGATCTCGCCGACTTCTACGCGCGGCATCGCTGCCAGACGTACCAGTTTCGGCTTTCGTACCGAGCAGTTACGGTACAAAGCCCCCGATCCATCCCCGCCGTGCGCGACGGGCAGTGAGCTCCGCTTACGAGTTTTCGCGACGTTAAGCTTGCATGTGGTGAGCTGCGTTGCGTAGTCTCTTCTAAGTTACGCGGAGTTACGGGTGACCAAGTCCGAGCTCATCGAAAAAATATCGGAGACGTTAAAGCTGCCCGCCGGTAAGGCGGAGGCGATCGTCAACACCATCTTCGATTCGATGGTGAAGGCTCTGGAGCGCGGCGAAGGCATCGAGATTCGCGGCTTTGGCAGCTTCACGGTCCGCAAGTACAAGGCCTACGAGGGTCGGAACCCGCGCACCGGCGAGACCGTCCACGTTGCCGAGAAGCGTCTGCCTTTCTTCAAGGTCGGCAAGGACTTGCGCGAGCGCGTGAACGCGGGCCTCGGGACGCCGCTGCCGCTCGACAAGCCCGACGAGCCCGACGACACCGACCCGAACGAGCCTGACTACGACGACGACGACAGCTGACGGGCGTCCATTCGCCTGGCCTTCGCAGGCCTGAAGCCGCGTCATCGCGCGCGACACCGTCTCCTACGCGGGTCGGACGCGGACCACCCTCCCGGCGGCGCCATCGACGGTGACGGTCTCGCCATCGCGGAGCTCCGACCAGGCGCCCGCGCAGCCAACGACGCACGGGATTCCGAGCTCGCGTGCGAGCGCGGCTCCGTGATCGAGCGGCCCCCCGGTCTCGCTGACCAGGGCGGCACAGCCGACCACGAACACGGCGAGGGCGGGCGTCACGGCGCGCGCCACGATCACGTCGCGGGGGCCCACCGCGACCGCCGCGGCGAGGGATCCGAACCGGACGACCCGCCCGGTCACACTCGCGCCGGTCCCGATCCCGCGATAGCCGCGCTCCGGTACGAGCGGGAGTTGCGCCGTGTCGGTCAGCTCCGAGCCGGCGCGCGCCGCGCCGTCGCGACCTCCGATCACGAGTGGCATGTCCCACTCGCCCGCGCGCGCGGCTGCCTGGCGCGCCGCCGCCGCGCGTCGCCGCGCCGCCACCGGCTCGATCGTGGTCGCGGTCGTGGTCGCGGCGCCATCGCCGGCAACGGCCGTCGCGGTGATCAGCTCGTCGAGCGGGAGCCAGCACGCATCCTGCGCGGCGATGCCCAGCGTGTGCGCGTGGGCGAGCACGGCGCGCCGCACGAGCCACTGCGCGCGCGCGAACCAGATGTCATCGCGCTCGGCGAGGTCCGCCGCGAATCGGGCGAGCGCCACTGCATCATCGTCCGCGTGGTCGCCTTCGGCATCGCGTTCGACGGCGTCCGCATCATCCGCGTCGCCGTCGAGTGGCGCGCCACGATCGCCGCGGCGGCGGCTCGGCCCCGAGGGCAGGGCCGCGCGCGCACGTGCGATCGCCGCGGTCACGAGCTGCGGCTGCTCCGCGAACGTGGGCACCGCGACATCCCACGCGGGTGACAGCACGCCCAGTCGCGCGAGCGCATCCGCCTCGTCGAGCTCACCACGTGCGGCCGCGAGCAGCGTTGCCTCCACCGCCGACGGTCGGGCGCCGGCGAGCCCGTCCGCGGTCAGGCCGCGACGCGCGCTCGCGATCAGGGGTACGAGATCGACCGACCAGCGCCGGTAGAACGCGAGGTAGCGCTCGATCGCCTCGTCGACCGGCAACACCTCATCGGGCAGGTCGGAGGCAAACGCCGCCTCGATCGCCGCGGCCCGCGCGCGCAGCGCGGCGACGGTCATGCGCGCCCGCGCAACCTCGGGCGCCGCCGCCTCGCGCAGTGTCGTGTAGAGATATCCCGCGCACACACGCATCGACCACGGCGCGCAGCCCGCGCGCTCGACGCGCTCGACGAGCCCGATCTGTGCCGGTGACAGCGGATCCGGGTTGTGGGCGACATCCCACGTCCACTCGCGACCATCGGCTGCGAGCGCCGCGATCACGACGGGCGGCGGTCCGGTCCGGCGCCTCGTCGCGGCAGGGCCTCGCACGATCGGTCGTGCCTGCACCACCCACACGCCGTCGTCGCCCACGACGATCTCCACATCGGCGCCGCCGTCCGCTCCGATCGCACGCTCGGCCGCCAGCGCCGCGCGGATCACCTCGACATCGTCCGCGCTCCCGACCTCGGCCTCGGTGGCCGGTCCGCCGTCGTCCCGGCGCTGCTGCCTCCGCACCTCGCGCACGTCGGAGCCGCGCTGGATCCAGATCACCTCGCTCGTCGCCGAGCCCGGCGCGCGCGTGTACACCGTCACGCGCGGCCCCCGCACGAATCGCTGCACGATCACCGCGACCGCGCCCGCGGTCTCGAGCTTCGACTCCGGCCCACGGTGCCGCGCATAGGCCCCGGCCAGCGGCGCGAGCGCGCTCGCCCACACGCTCCGGATCGCGGGCCAGACGTCCGCACACCGGACATCCACCACCGACTCCAGGACGCCCGCAGCCGCGCCGCTCGCGGTGTCCTCGAAGCGTGCCGACGATCGCACCGCCACCACCCCGAGCGCGGCGGCTCGCACCATCACCGCGTCGGCCACCGCCGCGGGAATCGCCGCCGTCGCCACGCGTTCCGCGATCGCATCCACCACGTGTCCCACGCGCCCCACGCGGTCGGCTTCCGCTTCGCCCGCACCGTCCGCACCGTCTCCACCGAACGCCACGTCGCGCACCACGACCGCCTCCACGACGAACCCGGCCGGCACCCGCACGCCTGCCGCGATCAATCGCGCGAGGCCATGCGCCTTGCCCCCGCACGACGCATCGGCCTGGGCGAGCTCACGGAGGCCGCGCACCATCATTTGCGCCGAGCTTAGCCCGCCGGTACCCTCGAGACGTGACTCGCGCCGGCCTCGCTCTCGCCACGCTCGCGACGCTCGGCGCCCTTGCGGGCCTCGCCGCCGT
>JAYSYE010000164.1:0-19334 GCA_043716635.1 Deltaproteobacteria bacterium
TCGAGAAACGGGTGCCCGGTGACCGCGATGATCGCCTGATCCACGAGCAGCGCCGTCACGATCACGGCGGACACGTTGCCCACCGCCGCTGCGAACTGCGAGCGCGCGATCTGCGCGATGAGTCGTACGAGCTCGTCGAGGCGATGCGGTCCCGCCTTGTCGCGGATCGTGCCGGCGAGCGCCGCTGCCGTCATCGAAGGTTGCTTCGTCGCGAGCGTGAACCCGACGAGCTGCATCAGGATGAAGCTGCCCGCGTACACCGTCGACGAGAGGAGCCCGTCGATGAACGGCGCGAAGTGGCCCCACTTCACGAAGAACTTCAGGATCGCGGTGCCGCACGTCATCACGCCGCCGCCCGCCGCGGAGCCGAGCATCTTGAAGTAGTCCTTGCGGGACGATGTGACGTAGTGCTCGCCGGTGCGGCCCGCGCGCTCGATCACCTTGCGCGCGAGCAGGCGTAAGTTATCGCTCAGGAGCTGACGGAAGCTTCGATTCGCGACGAGGCCGCGGCCGACCGCATCGATGATCGCGCGGATCTCGGTCGTGGGCTCCAGCGTGTCGCTCGCGTCCACGAACGGCAGCAGGATCTCGATCCGCGCGAGCTGCTGCTCGATGGAGTCGAGCGAGTACACGATATCGATCGACACGCCCCGTTCCTCGAGCGCGACCTTCACGGACTCGAGATGCTGGCGGCTCGCCGCGATCAGCGCGGGCATCTGCGCCGGTTGCGCGCGGGTCAGCAAGTACAGCGGCGACTCGCGGATCGCGCCGGCCACGGTGCGCGTGCGAAACGCTTCGGCCATGCCCAGCGCGGCGATGCGGGTCGCGAGCAGGCTGATCGCGTCGAGCACCGACGAGCGGATGGGCTCCCACGCGTGACCCCCGGCCGCGGCGAGCCGCTGGAGCAGGAGATCCGCGGGCGGGCCGAGCCACTCGATGTCGGCTCGCGAGCGCAGGATCCGGTTCGCGAGCGCCCACATCTCGTGCGCGGCGGGCGGCTCCGGCAGCACGCGCCGCGCGAGCCGGTCCGTCGTCTCGGCCCACAGCCCGCGCGCGTTCGGCAGCCCGATCTCGCCGAGCATCTTCACGGCATAGGTCTGCGAGAGGACCGCGCGCACGGTACCTTCGAACAGCTGCTGCGCGGCGGGGATCTTCTCGAGCGCGATCACCAGCAACTCGAGGCGCACCAGCGTCGGGTGCATCGACACGGCTTTCACCGACGGACCCGCGACCACGAACCGGCCGAGCTGCTCGAGCCCCACGAGCTGGTCAGAGAGCTCGGCCGCGGGGCTCAACTTCGCGAGGAGGATGCGGAGCAGCCCGGCCGACTTCGCATCGGTGCTGCCGACCAGTCGCTGAAACTCGTCGCGCGCCGGGAGCTCGTTGACGGGTGGGGGCACGATCTCGGGCTCGAGAGGGAACGCGCTCGCTACCACGTGCGGGAGCCTAGCTCATTGGAGGACGAGCTTGGCAATCGCGTCGCGCGTGATCGGGTGGTACAGCGGTCCCGCGCTCGTGAACGCGGCTCGCGCCACGCCGCGCCAGTACTCGCCGTTACTCATCAGCGCCTGGTAGAGCGGAACCACGAGGCGGCGGCGACCGATGGTCAGCAGATACGCGCGGACGGCGGGGGTGGCCGCGCGAATGTCCGACCGCACGAGCAGCGGCAACCAGAGCATCCCGATCTCGGGATTGGTCGAGGCGGTCAGGTGATGGACCGCATCGAACGCACGGATGCGATCGGGTGGGAGCTGCACGGGGAGCGCGCGCAGAAACACCATCCAGTCGATCGTGGTCCAGCCGGTTGTCTCGACGGTGGTTCCCGCGGCGAGCAGCGCGGCGGCCCGAGCCTGGATCGCGAGCACCCGAGGGGGCGCGGCCGGGATGGCCGCGGGCGAGATGCCGGGCTCGTGCAACCACACGTGCAGATCGGGGAGCGGCCGTACCGCCGGCGCGGGCGGATGCGCGTAGAGCGCCGCCGTGATCTCCCGCTCGAACGTCGCCGTGTCGGACGACTGGAACGCGTGGCGATCGAATCGCTCGCGCAGGAACGCGTCGAACGCGGCGCGGCCGAACCCGCGCTCGAGCGCGCGCAAGAACAGCGAGCCCTTGTCGTACACGTAGCCGCCGATGTCCTCGGGATCGTCGGTCGCCTTCGCGTCGAGCGCGAGCACCGAGTCGGGATCGTCGGGGTGCGTTCGGAGCTGGGCGTCGAGATCCTGCCCGCTCAGGTACCACTCGACCTCGTTCTCCTCGGCGCCGCGGAGCTCCTCCATGATGCGGCGCTCGACGTACGTGGTGAATCCCTCGTTCAGCCAGGAGTCGCTCCACGTGGAGTTGGTCACGAGGTTGCCCGACCACGAGTGCGCGAGCTCGTGCGCGATCAGGGAGACGAGTGCGCGATCACCCGTGATCACCGTCGGGGTGAGGAACGTCAACCGGGGGTTCTCCATGCCGCCAAACGGAAAGCTCGGCGGCAGCACGAGCATGTCGTACCGGCCCCAGCGGTACGGTCCGTACAACCGCTCGGCGGCGGCGACCATCGCGTCGACCTCGGCGAACTCGTACGCGGCGCTGGCGACCACGCTCGGCTCGGCGTACACGCCGGTGTGCGGCCCGATCGACTGGAACGCGTAGTCACCGACGGCGAGGGCCATCAGGTACGACGGGATCGGCTGCTCCATCGTGAAGTGCCACGCTCCGTCGGCGGCGACGGTGGCTGGATTGGTGGCGCTCATCAGCGCGCGCAGCCCGACGGGCACGGTGATCGCCGCGTCGTACGTGAAGCGGATGCCCGGCGTGTCCTGCATCGGGATCCAGGAGCGCCCGTGGATCGCCTCGGACTGCGTGAAGAGCATCGGCGCACGCTTGCCCGCGGTACCCTCCGGCTCGACCCACAGCAGGGCGCTCGCTGCGGGGCTCGTGCGGTAGGCGATCTCGATGCAGGTGGAGGCCTCGAGCGTCACCGTGAGCGCGGCCCCGAGGACCGGCTTGGCGGGGGCGAGGGTGAAGGGCAGGGGCGCGTGCGAGGTGCAGTCGGTGACGCTCGCGATCGCGAGCTGCTCGGTGTCGAGGATCACCGGCGCGCCGGGATCGTGGCGGGCGAGGGTGATGCGGGCGGTGCCTGCGAGCGCGTGGTGCTCGAAATCGACCGCGAGCGCGAGCGCGAGGTGCGTCGTCGAGACGCGTGTCGGCTCGGAGGCCGAGTGCGGGTCGTGGCGCAGCGGCAGCGCGACCGGCGGAGGCACGGGTAGGACGGCAGCGACCGGATCCCCGCTCGCGGGCGCGGTGGAGCCGCGGGGAGCCGGCGGACAGCACGATGCGAGGGCCATCACGCTCAAGCTGACGGTCACGAAGCCGCGCGGCATCCCGGGCACTGTACACTCCTGACCATGAGCGAACACCCGACCGATTTCACGGGTTCCGTCGAGGACGCGATCCGCACGGCAGTCACCGGCACGCTGGCGGATGCCGTCGTCGAAGTATCCGGCAGCGGCGGCCACTGGCGCATCGACGTGGTCTCCAAGGAGTTCGCCGGCAAGAGCATGCTTCAGAGTCAGCGCCTGGTGCTGGGGGCCATCAAGCACCTCATCAACGGCGACCGCGCTCCCGTTCACGCCGTCGATTCGCTGACCACGCGCACGCCGTAGCGCGCGCCGAGTCGAGCGGCAGGTCGCTGCGTCTAGTCCTCGTCCTTCTCTGCCTTCTCGCCGCCGGCTGCATCGCCGCCCGTGGCGCCGTTCTTGATGTCCTGGACCTCCTTGCGGACGGCCTGCGCGAACGTCTTCAGGTCCTGCATGGCATTGCGCACGCGGGTCCCGGCGGCCTTGTTGCCATCGGCGAAAAACTTTTGGAAGTCAGTGGCCATGCCCGCGACCAGCTGCTGAAGCTCGGCGTAACGCCCGCCGTTGTTGTCGTTGTTCTCCATAGATGCCGGGTACCTTGCCCCACGGGTCTGACAACTGCAAAGCGCCCGTCCTGCGAAACCAGCGGCCCTCACGGACGCCTGGCTGCGCCTGTCGCCGATTTTGAGGCCGATCGGACGCCCGCGCGACCCGGTTCTCTGCACTTGCAGATCGGCCCAGGACTTGCTGTAACCATGCATAACCATGCTGAAGTCGATGACCTTTGCGATGTTCCTGGCCGCCGCAGGGGCCGCTGGCGCGGGCTGCAAGTCCAACCACAGCACGGCAGCCGCTCCCGGAGCTGCCGGATCGGCAGAGTCTTCTGGGGGCGGGGGTCAGGGAGGCGCGGGCCACGGGCGTGACGGCCGGGTCGACCTCCAGGAGATGCGTGCGGAGTCCGTCCCGCGCATCCTGACCGGGGGGAGCGGCGATCCCGACGAGGCGCTGGCTGGCGCCGAGGACCGGGCGCAGCGCCGCGCAGACCGCATGGCCCGCTTCGATACGAACGGCGATGGCCTGATCAGCCCGGAGGAGCGCGACGCTGCCCGGAAGGCGCGGGACGCCGAGATCCTCGCGAAGCTCGACACCGACCACGACGGCGTCGTCTCCGACAAGGAGCGCGTCGTCGCCCAGGAGGCGCGGGCCGAGACGCTCCGCGTCAAGCTCGATACCGACGGCGATGGGAAGCTGACGATCGCCGAGCTGCAGGCCTCGCGCTTCGATCGCGTGGACCCGGCGACGCTCGACACCGACAAGGACGGCGTGATCTCGGCCTCGGAGCTCGCGGCCGGCATGCCGGAGCGCCAGCGCTTCGATGGCATGCGACCGCGACCCGGTGCCGTCCTTCCGATGCCCTAGTTTAGCCGAGCCGCGTTGCCACGCGCCGTCGGCGCACCGTGGCCGCCGATACGGCGAGCAGCCACGCGACGGCGCCCATCACCCCGACCACGAGCGAGAAGGTCCGCGGCGAGCTGCCTCCGATGCGCGTCGTGAGGTAGCCCGCGATCCCGCCCGCCGTCGTCGTCATGAAGCCCACGACCGACGACGCGGTCCCCGCGATCTGCGGCACGGGCTCCATCGCGAGCGCCGATGCGCTCGGTCCCGACATTCCGCTCCCGAAGAAGTAGACGACCATCGGCACCATGAACCCGGCGATCCCCGCGCCGGGCAGCCGCGTGCCGACCACCACCATCGCCCCGCCGACGAGCAGGAGCGTGGTGCCACTCACGACCATGGCGGCTGGCGATCGCCCCGCGCGCAGCATCCGCCCGCCCGCGAGCGAGCCGAGCATCAGCGCGAACGCCGTCATCGCGAAGAAGTAGCCGAAGTGATCGCGCGACACGCCGTACCCCTGCATGAGCACGAACGGGGACGCCGAGATGTACGCGAACTGCCCCGCGAACGTGCAGCACGACACGAACATGGGGAGCTTCGTGCCATCCGCGCGGAAGAAGGCCCCGTACCCGGCCATCATCCCGCGCAGCGTCGGCGCGGCCCGCCGGCCGCTCGGTAGCGTGTCGTCGAGCATGGCGTTGCTCAACAGCCACAGCACACCGCCCGTGGCCGCGAGCGTCCCGAAGATCCCGCGCCAGCCCACCACGGTGATCAGCGCGCTGCCGATCGTGGGCGCGACCATCGGGGCGATCGCGAGCGCGGCGAGCATCCCCGAGAGCAGGCGTGCCGCACCCGCCGCGGGCTGGGTGTCGCGAATCATCGCGCGCACGATCACCGGGGCCGCCGCGGCCGCGAGCCCGTGCAGCACGCGGCAGGCGATCAGGAACCCCATCGATGGGCTGAGCGCGCAGAGCAGGCCCGCGATCGTGAACGCGGCCAGCCCGCCGAGCAGCACGCCGCGGCGCCCGCGCGCGTCCGAGAGGTACCCGACGAGCAGTTGACCTACCGCGAAGCCGCCCAGAAAGAGCGAGAGGGAGAGGGACGCCGTGGCCTCGGAGACCCCGAACTGGCGCGCGAGCGTTGGCTGCGCCGGCAGGCTCATGTCGACCGACAGCGCGACGAGCGCGTTCAGCGCTGCCAGCAGCGCGATCCAGGCGCGCGATCCGGGGACAGCTCGCGCCACGCGCGCGTCTTACCAGGACCGAGCCGCGCCCGTCCCGACACGCGAGCAGACAGTCCGTTGCGAGCCCGCGGGGTACCGCCGGCGACGAGGAGCCTTACCCTGACGGGCGAGGAGACCGCTCATGACCGCCATCATCCAGACTTTCCTGCTGGGGTTCCCGTGGCAGACGCTCGACCCGTTTCTGTTCGCCGTTCATCACGACGACCAGTACCCCGCGGGGAACGCGAGCTTCGGACCTGCCGTGTCGCTCGACGACCGTGACCTCGGCTCGGACTTCACGGTGAAGGACGGGTTTCGCATGTATCACGGCGAGATCGTGCCGGGCTTTCCCGGGCATCCGCACCGCGGGTTCGAGACGGTGACGATCGTCCGGCGCGGCCTCATCGACCACTCGGACTCGCTCGGCGCGGCTGCGCGCTTCGGGCGTGGCGACGTGCAGTGGCTCACCGCGGGCAAGGGCATCGTGCACTCCGAAATGTTCCCGCTCCTCGACCAGACGCAGCCGAACCCGCTCGAGCTGTTCCAGCTCTGGCTGAACCTGCCGGCGGCCTCGAAGATGGTCGAGCCGCACTTCTCGATGCTGTGGGACCACGCGATCCCGCGGCACACCGAGACCGATGCCGGTGGTCGAACGACCGAGGTCACGGTGGTCGCGGGCACGCTCGGGGATGCGAAGGGTCCGCCGCCGCCGCCCCACTCGTGGGCCTCGCACGCGGATGCCGATGTCGCGATCTGGTCGATCGTGATGCAGCCGGGGGCGGCGTGGACGCTGCCGGCGGCGGTGCGCGGGACGAACCGCGTGCTCTACGCGTTCGGTGGGGGCGTCCGCGGCATCACGGTCGATGGCACGGCGATCGCGAAGGGTACGGGCGTTCATCTGCGCGCGGACGCGAGCGTGCCGATCGTCGCGGGGCCCGACGGAGCCGACCTCCTGTTGCTCCAGGGCAAGCCGATCGGCGAGCCCGTGGTGCAGCACGGCCCGTTCGTGATGAACACGCGGCAGGAGATCCAGCAGGCATTCAGCGACTACCAGCGCACGCAGTTCGGCGGCTGGCCGTGGCCGAGCCCCGATCCGGTGCACGCACCGACCGAGGGCCGCTTCGCCCGCCACGCCGACGGGCGGGTCGAGCGCGTCGGCTGACGGCCAGTCGCCGCGGACCTGGCGCGTCGGCCTGGCGCGTCGGCGCGGAGTGTGTTCTGGAGTGGGTCATGAGCGAGTCGACAGCGGACGAGGGCACCGCCGGGACGTCCGGACTGACGCTCGGTGAGTGGCTCGCGCGCGCGCCGTTCGGGCTCGCGATGTCGAGCGGCTTCTTCGCGTTCTACGCGCACACCGGCATGCTCGGCGCGCTGCTCGAGCGCGGGCTCGTACCCGCGTCGGTGGCCGGCTCGTCGGCCGGGGCGATGGTCGGTGGCGCCTGGGGGGCCGGCACGACGGTCGACGAGCTCGCGGCGACGCTGCTCGGGCTCGAGCGCGCCGACTTCTGGGATCCTCGGCTCGGCGCCGGCCTGCTCGCGGGGCGCAAGTTCGACGCGCTGCTGCGGCGGCTGCTGCCCGTGCACCGCATCGAGGCGTGCCGCGTGCCGGTCGCGATCAGCGTGTTCGATATCCTCGCGCGCCGCACGGAGGTGCTCACGCGGGGCGATCTCGCGCTCGCGATCCGCGCGTCGTGCGCGGTGCCCGCGATGTTCCATCCCGTGTGGATCGCGGCGGACCGCCAGCGCGCGCGACCGTACTGGGACGGGGGGATCCTGGACCGCCCCGGGCTCGTCGGTGCGGGTCCCGGCCGCACGCTCTATCATCACATCGCGGCGCACGCCCCGTGGTCGCGGCCGAACGCGGCGCCGCACGAGATCCCGCGGCGGCCCCAGACCGTGACGCTCGTGCTCGACGATCTGCCGCGCGCGAATCCGTTCCGCCTCGATGCCGGGCGGCGAGCGCTCGCGGGAGCGCGGGCGGCCACGCTGCGAGCCCTCGATGCGCCGATCGCGGACTCGGTCGTCCGCATCCGCGTGGCGCCGTAGTCTCACGGCGCGTCGCGTTCGGCCGGACCGACTTTGTGGCCGTGCGGTCCGGAAGCGGCCAGCAGCGCACCGCACGGGTGGTAACTCATCACCCGTGATCACGGTGGTGACGTGCTGACCGACGACGCTCGCTACGAGGCCATGCTCGCGCGGGACCCCCGCTTCGACGGCGTGTTCTTCGTCGGTGTGAGCACGACGGGCGTCTACTGCCGGCCGATCTGCCCGGCGCGCACCCCCGGGCGTGGCCGCTGCGCGTTCTTCGCGACGCCGGTGCAGGCCGAGGCGGCGGGGTTCCGGGCGTGCTTCCGGTGCCGCCCCGAGCTCGCGCCCGGGGCCAGCGACAGCGCGAGCACCGATGGCAGCACCGCGCTCGAGAGTGCGGCGTCGGTCGACGCGATCGCGACGCTCGTGCGCGTGGCCACCCGCCGGATCCACGAGGGCGCGCTGAACGACGGCTCGATCGAGGACCTCGCGGGCGAGCTCGGCGTGAGTGCCCGCCACCTGCGGCGCGCGCTGGAGCGCCGGCTCGGCGTATCGCCGGTCCAGCTCGCGCAGACCCGCCGGCTCGCGCTCGCGAAGCAGCTGCTGCACGACACGGGCTTGCCGGTGACCGCGATCGCGTTCGCCGCCGGGTTCGGCAGCGTGCGTCGCTTCAACGCGAGCTTTGCCGCGACGATGGGCACCTCCCCGACGGCGATCCGGCGCAAGCACGGCGTGCCGGCCGACAGCGTGATCACGCTACGGCTCGACTACCGACCGCCGTACGACTGGGCGCGGCTGCTCGGGTTCCTGCGGAGCAGGGCGATCCCGGGCGTGGAGCACGTGGGAGACCGCGCGTACCGGCGAGTCGTCCACCTCGGTGGTCACGTCGGCACGATCGAGATCACGCAGGCGCGCGGCCGCGACGCGCTCGCGCTCGCGCTGTCGCCGACGCTGCTGCCGGTCGTGCTGCCGCTCGTGGCATGCGTGCGACGCATGTTCGATCTGGACGCGCGCCCTGACCTGGTCGCCCGCGCACTGGCTCGGGATCTGCTGCTCGCACCGATGATCGCCGCGCGCCCGGGTCTGAGGGTGCCGGGGGCGATCGATCCCTTCGAGATGGCGGTGCGCGCCCTGCTCGGCCAGCAGGTCTCCGTGGCGGCGGCGACGACGATCGCAGGTCGCTTCGCCGCGGCGTTCGGGGTGCCGTTCGGTTCGCCATTCGGGCCGTCGGTCGGGGACACGGTGACGGGCACGGGCGCAGACGGCGTGCTCGCCCTCCGCTTTCCGACGGCGACCGAGGTCGCAGCGGCGGGCGCGGAGCGAATCGTCAGGCTCGGCATGCCGATGGCGCGCGCGACTGCGATCCACGCGCTGGCGGCGGCGCTCGCGAGGGGCGAGCGGTTGCTCGATGTGGGCGCGGACCTCGACGCGGTCGTCGCGCGGCTCGTCGCGCTGCCGGGCATCGGCCCGTGGACCGCGCATTACCTCGCGATGCGTGCGCTGCACATGCCGGATGCGTTCCCGGCCTCCGACCTCGGCATCTTGAAGGCGCTCGGACGGCCCACGTTGCGCCACGCGATGCTGCGCGCCGAGACCTGGCGGCCGTATCGCTCGTACGCCGTGCTGCACCTGTGGACCCACCTCGCGGAAGGACCCCAAGGACTCCCATGACGCTCGACCTGCACACGTTCGACTCCCCGATCGGACCCCTCGTGCTCGCCGCGGAAGGGGACGCGCTCGTGGCGCTTCACCTGCCGCAGTCGAGCGATGCGGCACCGACCGGCACGCCGCGGTGCACTCCGATCCTGGCGCGCACTGCGACCCAGCTCGCCGAGTACTTCGCCGGTACGCGCACGGCGTTCGACCTGGCGCTCGCGCCCGCGGGCACCGAGTTCCAGCGCACCGTGTGGACGGCGCTGCGGTCGATCCCGTACGGCATCACCCGCTCGTACGGCGAGCTGGCGCGCGCGATCGAGCGCCCGACTGCATCGCGCGCGGTGGGCGCCGCGAACGGCCGCAACCCGATCGCCGTGATCATCCCCTGCCACCGGGTGATCGGCGCCAGCGGCGCGCTCACGGGCTTTGGCGGCGGTCTGCCCGCGAAGCAGTTCCTGCTCGCGCTCGAGCGCGGTCGCGTCCGAGCTCAGTGATGCGGGCGGACGGCGGTCGACCACTTGCGCACGACCACGTCGTCGCCGCAGCGACGCTCGTAGGCGTCCCCGAACTCGCGGGCGTCGTCGAAGCGGCCGTCCATCACGAACAGCTTCATCAGCTCGCGCACGTTCGAGCGGTCGCAGTGGCGGCCCACGAGTGCAGTCAGCGTCGAGATCGTGTGGCGGCGAGCCTGCACGATGCTCGCGAGGTCGGCGCGCATCGCCACCTCGGGATCGATCTTCGGGTCCGCCTTCATCGCCGTGACGCACGTGAACACGCCGGCGATGAACACCGCGACCACGACCGCGAGCTTCCAGTGCTGGCTGGTGTTACCCAGCGGCGCGTGATTCACGAGCGCGATCGTGCGCGCGGCGATCGCGGTCCAGTCGGCGCCGGGCACCACCAGCCGTAGCTCCTCGACGGCGCGGCGCGCATCGTCGAGCGGCGCGGTGTCGAGCGGCTTCATCGGATCGCGCTCGTCGATCGGCAGCGCCGTGACCACGTGAGCGCGGAGCTCGTCGTAGCCCATGGTGTTGATGCCGCGGCCGGCAAGCACGCCGCGCGCCGCATCGAGGTGATGCCAGACCTCGCGGAAGTCGTCGCCCAGTGACGTGGCAGCGCGCCACCGCTCCGGGCGATCGGGGCCTCTCAGCCGCCGGGCCGTGGCCACGCACCCGGACAGGAGCCCCTCTGCAATCTGGATCGAACCGACTGCTCGGTCGTGCTCGTCGAGTGAAGTCGCATGGTCGCGATACATGCTCGACCAGGCTAGCACTCCTTCAGCGACACTCCACGTTCGACGAATAGGCGAACCCCACGTTCCGCCCCGCGACCCGCTCGAGCAGATAGAAGCCGAACGGCTCGAGGTCCTCGCGATGACACACCGTCCTCATCGCGCCCCAGGTCGCACATTCACCGCCGGGGTACCCGCACTCCACGCTGATCGGGAGCAGCAGCGCGATCAGCAGACCGCAGATCCCCGCGATCCTCCGACCGCTACTCGTCATCCCGGGGTGGTTCATGGCGACCTGTCTTCTACGCTACTCGATGTGCAGCGCAGAGGGCTCAGCCCGAGGGCTGGGACGGCGACGCAACTCGTCGGAATCATGTCGCCGCCGCGTGGCACACACGCTGCACAAATGATTCGCATGCTCACCCCCACCGTCCCCGCCGCCTTCGCTCCCATCGCCATCGCGTTCCTCGTGGAGGTGACCGGTGGCTGCCACAAGGGCAACTGCTGCCCGAGCACCACGGTCGTGAACAACAACGATGCTGCGCAGCCCACCGCGCCGGAGCCGCGCGCGGTCGAGACGTCGGTGAATGTGTCCTACGGCGCTGCTCGGTAATCGACCTACGAGATCTCCCTCCTGGCATTTCAGGGATTGCGCGCAGGCGCACGGATGGTGACAGTGCTCACCTCGTGAAGGGAGCCCTCGTCATCCTCGGAGCCGCTCTCGTCGCGCAGGCCTGCACGAGTGGCAAGGCCGATCCGGACGATACGAACCCCGACGCGGCGGTCATCACCGACCCCGTCGACGCGGCGGGCCCGGCCTGCACCGCGGCCGCGGACGCGAGCACGGGCAAGGCGACGTACTACGACGCCGACGGCACGGGTAGCTGCAGCTTCGACGCGGGCACCACGGACGGCAATCTGGTCGCCGCGCTCAACGACGAGGACTGGAACCATGCCGGCCTGTGCGGTGCCTGTGCCGCAGTCACCGGTCCGATGGGCACGGTCACGGTGCGCATCGTCGACAAGTGCCCGGGCTGCGCGAGCGGCGATCTCGATTTGAGCCGCGAGGCGTTCGCCAAGGTCGCGCAGATCTCTGCCGGTCGCGTCCCCATCACGTGGCACGTGACCGAGTGTCCGGTGGCCGGACCGATCGAGTTCCAGTTCAAGGCCGGCTCGAGCAAGTACTACGCGGCGATCCAGGTGCGTAACCACCGCTACCCGATCGCGAAGCTCGAGGTGCAGCAGCCCGACGGGTCGTGGTCCTCGATCGGCCGCGTCGACTACAACTACTTCGTCGCGAGCTCGGGCCTCGGCAGCGGTCCGTACACGCTGCGCACCACCGACACGCGCGGCCACCAGCTCGTCGATGCGGGCGTTGTGCTCGGCGCGGGCGTGGTCCGCGAGGGAGCCGAGCAGTTCCCCGTCTGTCCCGCCGGGTAGACCCTATTCGCCCGTCTCCGAGGCGGTCACCTCGAGCGTGAGGTCCGCGAGCTGGACGAGCCCGGCCCAGCTCCAGATCTCGCCTGGCTCGCGCAGCTCGAGGACCGCGCGGACGCCCGCCGAGGTCCGCGTGATCACGAGCGTTGCCGGCACCGCGGGCAGATCCGGCGCACCGATCGGCAGCTCGGTCCCCGCGAACGCGAGCGACCACGCCAGGTCGAGCTCGAGGGCGACCGTCCCCTGCGCCGCATCTCCACCTGTCCACGTGGTGGGAACCACCGTCGGCTCGTGCAGCGCGACCTTTACCTGCGTGAATTCCGCGGGTTGCCCGACGAGATCCTCGGGGATCGTGATCGGCGCGAGCTCGAGCGCGAGCTCCCGCAGCTCGAGCGCGCCCTCCCGGTTCGCGTGCAGCACGATCGACCCACTCTCGAGGCCGAGCGGCACCGGTCCGCCATCCCACGCGCCGTGCGTGCGCTTCGCGGCCGCGATCGTGCCGGCCTGCTCTCGCGCGAGGACGCCGAGCCGCACCGGCGCGACCGCTCCGAGCCGCTCGCGCAGCGACTGCGCCGGCATCGCGTCGGCGACCTCCGGCGGCGCGTCTGGACCCGTACAACCGACCACCATCACGACCGCAGAGAGGGCGAGACATATCTTCATGCCCGACTCTCCAGCAACCGCGGCGCCATCCGGGCGGGCGAGCGATCGCGCGCACTTGCGTGACCTGGAACGTCCGCGTTGTCCGCCGGCCGGACGCCCGCAACAACATCTTCCAGCGAGCACGAAACGAGGCGCGAGTGACGCTAGTTCGACGCTTGACCGTTCGTTCGACGCTGGCGGCGCCCCTCAGCGGCGCCCTGGCGGAGCTGGAAGGCGGTGAGGTTCACGCCGGCCACGGCATCACCGACCCCCACGACTGCCTTGTTCGTGGCTAGGGTCGCGCTTCAGGGAGACCAGGAAATCGGGCCGCTTGGAAGCGCGGATGTTCCACGTGACTGGTGCTTCCGTCGCTACCGCGGGCGTGCGTGGCCAGGATCGAAAGCGTCGGGTGCCCGCGCGCGAAAAAAGGGACCCAGGCCCTTCGAGGCAACGCGGCGACGTTTCGTCGGCAGGATCCTGATCGATTCCGCGACCTTGCGTGACAGGCACCGTACACTGACGCGATGACTGCGGCATTCGAGGACCGGAAGAGTGGACCGAGCGTTCCTGCCGCCGCGCCAGCAACGTCGGGAGGTGCCTCCCAGTACCCTCACGCCCACGACCGTGAGTCGGATGCGGGGGACCATGTTGGCATCGGTGGGGGTGGTGCGACCGAGATCTTCGGCGCGCTCGGTCACTGGGCAGACGCCCCCCCGAGGTCGGACGCACTTGCACTCGATGCCGGGGTGCCCATGACGACATCCCCCTCGGCGACCGGTGCGCAAACGGCTCCCACTCCCGCGCCGGCACAGACTTCGGCGCCGCAGGCGAGTCCAAGTCCGTCTGCAGGGACAGGGTCGGATACTGACTGGCTCGACGGGCCCACGGTACACAAGACCGTGCGTTCGCAGATCGACACGGGCTTCGACACTCGCAAGCCGGTCAAGCTGACCAGCAAGCAGGTGGCCGCCGACCCGCGCATGACAGACGTGCAAGCCGACAAGGACCTCGCCCTCGCTGGAGCGAAGAAGGAGCTCGCAGCCGAGCTCGGGCACGAGCCCTCGAAGAATGAGCTCAAGAAGTCCGACACATACCAGCGCCAGGTCGAGACCTGGAAAACGACGGTCAAGGACACCGAGGACGACATCCGAGGCACCGAGGACGGCAAGGTCAAGGACACGACTCGCCAGGAGAGCATCGACAGCCCAGGGACGCCAACCATCGAGCGCGAGACGGGCAAGCAGGTCGCGCGCAAGAATTTCATGGCCTGGGCCATGGACCTCATGCGCGATCCAGAACATCCCGACCTGGATGTCGCTGCCAAGGTGAAAGCTCACTTCGAGGGAATCGGTGCCGCCAAGGACGGGACCATTCTCGCGGCCGACGCCCGCAGTCGCTACGACCTGGCCCGAGATGCGTTTGCTGCGGAGCACACGAGTGTCAACGCTCAGATGACTTCGCCGCAGGACGCCATGTCGATGCGTGACCGTCATGAGGGACGATACCCACGCGGCAAGCTCGGCCATCCGCTCGGCTTGGCCATGGACTTCCAGGCGTACGACTCGCCAAACTTGCACTCCGAGTTTGCGGGTCGCCAGAATCCCGGTCTGAACGAGTACATGCTGTCGAAGTTCGGCGGGGGACGTTCGCATATGAATGTCGACAACGATGCGGTCGTCGCCATGGGGCAGCATGCCGCCGCAGGCACCCTCACCGCGGAGGACCACGCACTCGAACAGAATATCAAGAACCAGTACAACGAGATGGCGGAAACGTCCACGCGCTTTCAGGGCGCACTCACGCCCGATCAGAAGGCAAAACTCGCGTCGACCCAACAAAAATATTTTGAATACACGGCCGAGAAGAAACACCTCGACCAACTAAAACGAACTGGCAAGCAGAAGACGCCACAATACGAGAGGCTCAACACGAAGCTACTCGGGCAGGGGAAGGAGATCAACGACAGCCTCGGCACTGAATTCTCGGGCTGGACCTCCGATGTAAAAGGCGATGACGCGATCTCGAAAGTATCCTTAGAGAAGGCGGAGTCAGACGAGGCCGCCCTGAAGGCGCCGAAGGTTGAGCTAGGCAAGATGTTGGCGCCACAGGTGGACGAGTATGCGAAGGCAAACCATCTATCCGCGAGGGACCCGGCCAAGTCGCAGGCCATTTACCTAACGCAGCTGACGCGCGAGCGGGACGGTCGTATTGCGGACGACGACAGAGTCGAAAAGCGGTCACATGGAGAGATGACCGCGCACGCCGACCTCATCACAAAGCTGTCCGATCCTGCGCAAGTCTTCGGCACAGGCGAGTTAAAGGGCAACGCTTGGCAGTCGAAGCGTGACGTTTCTGATCCGTCGGTCATGCAGCTCATCGAGCACGGGTTCGTGCGTAACGATAAAGCGCCGGATGCCAACGGCACGATGTTCAACGCAGACACGGTGGGGACGCTCGCACGGTTCGGATTCGCACCCGGGTCGAACTTTGGCGACACACAGCACTTCGACTTCGTAGAAGGCGAACGCGCCGTGATCACGAATCCGGCCTACACCTACGGTCCTCTTGGGGCTCGACAGGCTCCGAGCGAGAAGAAGCATCGGTGAGAATAGTCGCCGGCCTCGGCTCGCTCGCGCTCATGGTTGCGAGCGCGTGCCACAACGACGCGTCCCGAACGAGTGCGGAGCAGCCCGTGAAGGTCAAGCCGCTTCCCGCCAACCCTTTGCCGCCGAACGACGGTGGAACCGCAACCAGTCTCGCGTCGGATGTTTGGGTCGTTGGCACGGCGTGGCACATCGGAACGCCCCGCCTGCATGTCGGACCTCGTGCGGTCCCATTCATCGCGGTGTCGATGCAGCAAGGCTTTGCGGCCGCGAGCACCGACGACGGGGCGCGCGTCTGGGCTGTGCTCGACGGCGCGCCGGTCGCACGGATCTCGAGTCCCTGGACGACGAGAACGCGTGGTCACGGGGCCTCCTTTCTCTCCGGTGATGCGCCCCTTCTCGCGTTCGATGGCGCGAGCGAGAACCAGATCGCTCACCTTCCCGATGGTGCTCTCGTCGCAAGCCAGACCGGCGTGCTCAAAGGCTTCGCGGCGAAGGGTCGAGCCGTCATCATCTCCGACGTGTTCGATCTCTCGATAGTCGACATTGCAACGAGCACCGCGGTGCAACATTGGCGCGCCAAAGGCCGGGGGGGGATGATGACGTTGGCGGTTGCGGACCACGGCGCAGTCGTTGACTGGCTTCGCGAAGACGGGGCCTTCGAGTGCGACCTCAAGTCCGGCGCCGTCACCCAGCGAGCGACTCGCCCGAGCCGGTGGGATTCGGCCGTGGTCGCAGGCTCTGCCCGGGTCGCCGTCGTCGAGCACGATGACAATGCCTACCGGCTCGATCTCGCAACGGGAGCCGAAGCGCTGCTGGTCGCGCATCCGGGCATCTCCGCGATCTCGCCTGACGGAAAGACGTTTGCGACTGCGATCGAGGGCGGCTTCGAGCTCGTCGATGGCACGACGGCGAAAGTGCGGAGCACGGTCAAGACCGGCAATAACGTGAACGCGCTCGTATGGAGCGATCGCAACGAGGTGCTCGCATACGTGGTCGACGGGACGCTCGTGCTGCACGACGTGACGACGGGCTCGATCAAGTTCGCCGAACCGTCGCGATTCGTCGGCTGGCTCGCCGAAGGCTCCGCCGCGGTGAAGCGTGGCGGCAGCCTCCTGGCGCTGGACCTCCGATCTGGGTCCCTCGGACCGGCGGACGGCGCGGCCGTCGCGAAGCTACAGCCCGCTGCGCCAGCCGGCGCGCCGGCGTGGGCAACGTGGATTGCCGAGTCACCGTCTGGAGCGGTGATCGCGGCGGAACCCAGCAAGGCGCGAGACCTGCCGGTGTCGGAACGCGAACATTGCGAGCCAACGTTGCGCGTGTGGACCGCGAGCGGGGGCGTGCGGACCCTCGCGACACCGCCGAGTGACGGTTCGTACGACACGACGTTCGATCCCTGCTGGCACCTTGCCGGAGGCTGGGTCGTCGGCGCTTCCACGCGGCAGATCCAGATCTTCGATCCCACGACGGGAAAGCGCATCGCTCGGATCACTGCGCCACCCCCGCCGGTTCCCATTCCTGGCCCGCTGTTCGCGTCGCGGTTCTACGAGCTGAATGTCTCGCCGGATGGCAAGTGGCTCGGACTCGTGTGGCGGCGGCCCGACGTATTCGCCAACGCCCCGGATCTGACCCCGGACGAGGCGCTCGAACGCATGGAGACTCGCGTGACGCGGGATTGCAATCGCGGTCACGAAGTCGCATGCATGACCGAAGAGTTCGTGGAGGTCTGGCGGCTCGCGCCGGGTGCACCACGACGACAGTGGCAGAGCCGGCTGCCGCTGTTCGATCAACCTTACGAGACGTGGGAATCCAAGGCCGCGAGTGGAGCGATCGCGTTCACGCATGACGGCAAGTACGCGCTGTTCGGGTACGAGGACGGGGACATCGTGATCCGGTCGACGGCAGACGTCGCGGTCGCTCGCACGGCGCACGAGCATCCGGTTGCCATCACGCGGATCGAGGTTTCGCCCGGGGATGGCTTCGTGTTCACCGAGGACATCGAGGGCGAGCAGCGGATCTGGCCACTCGCCCCGCCGTGACGGGCGCCGCGAGTGGCGGATGCAACTCATCGCCCAGCGATTCCGTCGAGCCCGGACTCCCGAGCCCCCCGGCCCACGCTCGGGATCGCCGGGGTGACATTGCTGGGAACCCGGTGTCGCCGCTGCAGCGTGATCTCCGCGATCTTTGGGCCCGCGCGCTCCGCGATCCGCGCCATCGCGGTGGAGATCGCCTTCGCGAGCCCTTCGGGGGTCTGGGCCGTGAGCGGCTCGGACTCGTCGAAGCGCTGCGTCCACAGGAGCTCGCCCGTCTGGGCATCGGAGAGCTTCAGCTGCACCACGATGCGCCCGCTCCACCGCGTGGGAGACTGATCGACCTCCTCGATCGCCATCACGCGCCCTCCGAGCACCACCGGCGAATCCGGCGTGACGTCGCGGACCACGCTCGCGAACCGCCCGCTCTGCGCGAGCGCCTGCTCGAGGTAGTTCTCGACGAGCACGCCGGGCGCCGCGCTCCACCGGTGATACTGGTAATAGTCGAGGCGATACGCGTTCGCGCGATACACGATGCGCTCGTCGTCGTATCCGGCGTCGGTCTCGAGCGGCTCCAGCGCCAGGGTGACGCCCGCCCCGCCAGCCTCCGCGCCTGTCGAGGCGGCCGCCGTCCTGGCCGGACCGGGCTGGCCGAGCGCGTAGTACCGGGTCTCCGGCAACTTGCTCCCGCAGCCGGCGACCAGCAGCGCACCGACCAGCATCCTTCGTACGTGGCTCATGGCAGCTTCCTCTCCGACACCGACTCACCGAAGAACAGCCGCGACGGCTTCTGCCGGATCTCGCGCGCGAGCTCCTTGAAGCTGCGGCTCGCCTGCCGCAGATCCGCCAGCGTGTTCGTCAGCACCTGGCCGTTGCGTACGACCACACCCTTCATCCCCACGACGAGCTCGTTCGCGTTGTCGAGCACTTGCGAGACCTGACCGTTCAGCTTCTGCGTCGCCGTGCGCGCCGTCTCCCCGACTGAAGCCACGGTCGCATCCAGCTGATCGATGCTCCCGTTCACGTGCACCATCGTCTGCTTCAGCGCGACGCGACTCTCGGCCGCCGACGCCGTGAGCGTCTCGCTCATCGTCACGAGGTTGCCCGTCGCGATCTTCGTGTTCGCGATGATGTCGTGGACCCCCTCGAACTGCTTCGGGTCCGTCAGCGTGGCGACGTTGTCGACGATCTTCGACGCCTTGGCCATGATCTCGCCCGACTGGTCGACGAGCTGCTCCGCGCGCAGCTGCAGCCGGTCGACGAGCGTCTTGCCCGCCTGGATCTGCGCGCCGTCTGGCAACGTCTCCGCGGCATACGTGCCGCCCTGGAGATCGATGATGCGCAGGCCGGTGATGCCCGCGAGCTGCAGCATCGCCTTCGTGTCGCGGTGGATCGGCGCGTCGGCCTTGACCTCGATCGACACGCGCACCTTCCGTAGATCCTCGGGGGCCGGCTCGATCGACTTGACGGACCCGACCTTGATCCCGTTGAGGAAGACGAGCGAGCCGCGGTCGAGCCCGTACACCGTGTCGTCGAACACGATGGTGTAGTGGTGCTTCTTCTCCCAGAAGCGCATCCCCCCGAACGCGACCAGCACCACGGCCGCGACGGCGCCGACCACCGCGGTGAAGACTCCGACTCGAACTTTCTGTGATCTCGTCGCCATGGTTTGCTACCTCGCGCTGGCCTGCGTGTCCGCGTGCTCGTGGCCCGGCGCCACGCGATGAAAGAAGTTGTAGACGGCCT
>JAYSYE010000165.1:0-6375 GCA_043716635.1 Deltaproteobacteria bacterium
GATCCTGGCCGCAGTCTTCGTGCTGGTGTTCGTGCTGGTGGCCGCGTCGCGGTAGACGCCAGGCCGGGCGGTCCACGCTCCGCGTGGTTCCGTCCGGCACAAGGGGGTCCCGATGGGCTACGCCCATCACCCTCGTAGCTAGTGGCGAAAGTGGCGCATGCCGGTGACGAGCATCGCCAGGCCGTGCTCGTTCGCGGCGCCGGTCACCTCGTCGTCGCGGACCGAGCCGCCCGGCTGGATCACGGCGGTGGCGCCGGCGGCCGCGAGGACATCGACCCCATCCCGGAACGGAAAGAACGCGTCCGACGCCACGACGCCGCCGCGCAACTTGTCGCCCGCCTTGCGCTCGCAGATGCGCACGGAGTCGACGCGCGACATCTGGCCCGCGCCGATCGCGAGCGTGACGCCGTTCCGGGCAAACACGATCGCGTTCGACTTCACGTGCTTCGCCACGCGCCATGCGAACGCGAGATCCTCGCGTTCGCTCGCCGTGGGCGCCCGCGTCGACGCGACCCTGGCCGCCGCGACGTCGACCATCCCGTGATCGACCGTCTGCACGAGCGCGCCGCCGGCGATCGTGCGCAGCGACCATGCCGTCTCGCCGGTGGGCGCGGTCCAGTCACCTGCCGCCGCCACCAGCCGCAGGTTTTTCTTCGTCGCGAGCACCTCGCGCGCGGCCGGCGAGTAGCTCGGCGCCACCACGCACTCGAGGAACGTCTCCACCAGGTGCCGGGCGAGGGCCTCGTCGACTTCGCGGTTGACGGCGACGATGCCGCCGAATGCCGATGTCGAGTCCGCCTCGCGGGCCGCCAGGTACGCGGCCGCGAGCTCGGGGGCCGAGGCCACGCCACAGGGGTTGTTGTGCTTCACGACCACGGCGGTGGGCAGCGTGAACTCGAGGCACAGACCGAGCGCCGCATCGAGATCGAGGATGTTGTTGTACGAGAGCTGCTTGCCGCCGAGCACCTCGGCGGCCGCGATCGTCGGGCGCCGCGTCGCCGTCCGCGTGAGCGGCGAGCTGGCGTCCGCATAGAACGCCGCCTGCTGGTGCGGGTTCTCGCCGTACCGGCACTCGTACAGCCGCCGGAAGTGGAGCCCGAGCGAGTCGGGTAGTGCCCGTCGCACCGGGGCCGCGGTCCGGGCGTCCGCCGCGGAGTCCTCCGTCGAGGACAGGTACGCGGCGATCGCGGTGTCGTACGCCGCCGTGTGCGCGAACGCCTTGCGCGCGAGCTGGAGCCGCTGCGCGGCCGTGATGCCCCCGCTGCCCTCAACCGTACCTGCGACCGCCGCGCCGACCCAACCGTAGTCCTCGGGATCGACCACCACGGCGACGCGCTCGTGATTCTTCGCAGACGACCGCAGCATCGACGGCCCGCCGATGTCGATGTTCTCGATCGCGTCGTCGAACGTCGTGTCGCCCTTCGCGATCGTCGCTTCGAACGGATAGAGGTTCACCACCACGACATCGATCGGGCCGATGTCGTGCTGATCCATCTCCGCGCGATGCGCCACGGTCGGCCGGCCAAGGAGCCCGCCGTGGATCTTCGGATGGAGCGTCTTCACGCGCCCATCCAGGATCTCCGGCGCACCCGTATAGGCCGACACCTGCGTGACCGCGATGCCCGCCTGCCCTAACGCGGCCGCGGTCCCACCGGTCGACAGCAGCTCGTATCCACCCACCACGAGCTGCCGAGCCAGCTCCACCACACCCCGCTTGTCCGAGACCGAGATCAGCGCGCGCTTCATGCCCCCGAGGTACCAAGGCGTGCCGCGCTACGCCACGCGACTGCTCTAGTTGATCACGATTTTCTTGCCGGCGAGCAGCTCCGCACCGAGCTCGTCGGGCGAGGGCGACCCCATCTTCAGCTTCAGGAGCCCGCGGACCTCGACCTGGCGGATGCGCTCGCGCGTCAGGTTCATGATCTCGCCCACTTCCTCGAGCGTGATGCCGCCACGCTCGGCGACGTCGAGCGCGCAGGTATGCTTGAGCTCCCACGGCTCGAGGTCCGGGAAGTTGATCTTGATCGACCCGGTCTCCGGGTTGATGTCGAGATAGAGGTGGTGCTTGCACGCGACCCAGGGGCACGGGCGCACCTCGCCGCGACACTCCTCGCGGTTCGTCGGCCGCGGGACATCGACGGGCGGGTACATCGCGGCGCCGCTGCGCAGCTCCTCGCGCGTGAGCCGCTTCATCGCGATCGTCTTGCTCCGCGGCCGCGTCCGGCGGCGACGGCGGCGAACCTTGCGGCTCACCTCGGGCGCGCCCTCGGCACCCTCGGGGCTGGCGCCATCGGCGCTCAGCTCCTCGCGGTCCGCCTCGGCGTCGTCGTCGGCCTCGTCGAGGTCGTCGTCGGCCTCCTCGGCACCGGGGGCAGTCTCGAGCTGATCCAGTTTTTCGTCGTCACGGCAGTCGTCGCTCATCGAATTCTCCCTCGGTGTTAGAGCAGGTCTTCAGCGCCGCCCGCGGCGCCGGCAAGACGAAGGCTGTCAGTGCGCGGCGCAGCGATGCGCCGTGCGAGATCGTTCAGGCGCTCGACGATGCGGTCGCCATCACGGCGTGCATCGACGAGCTCGCGCTCGAGCTCTTTGCGAACGGAAGTGTCGGACTTCGCGGCGTCCATGCCGAGCCGCGCCCAGAGCGCGGTCAGACCCTCGGACACGCTCTCGACGAGATCCGTGTAGAGCAGGAACTGCCCCTGGATCTCCTCGATCGTGTAGCCCTCGGTCATCAACTGCTTCACGGCGTTGATGCGGCGGATGGTCTTCGCCGGATACACGCCGAGGGAGCCGCGGTGCTTGCCCTTGCGGCCGACGCGGCGGCTGCGCGGTAGCAGGCCCTGCTGCACGTACTTGCGGAAGCTCGCCTCGGAGAATTTGATGCCCCGGCTCGTGAAGATGTCCACCACCTGAACGGCGGTGATGCCCTCGGCGTAGGTGCCTTCGACGGCGCGGAGGTCATCCTCTGCGATCACGCCGCCGCTCGACTTCGTCGCGCGCAGCGAGGCCACGGGGGCGTCGTCATCGCGCCGACGCGCGACCTCGGTGGCGAGGTGCGAACCGCGCGCACGGAACGGCACGACCGTGCCGGTCGTCGTCGCGCGCGGTGCCCATCCTCTGTGACGTGAAAGCAAAAGACTCTCCCTCGAACGGTTGCAAGACGACGAACGCGTGGCGGTCGCACCGTCGCCAGAGCGCTCCCCAGAGCTCCCCGACGAACGTTGTGTGTGCAGCCCCACCCGTCAGCGCTGTATCTCTTCGAGGTAGCTGGCAAACACCAGTTGTCTTCGAAGTAGCGTCACAATATTCGCGTGAATGGAGTCGGTCAACAAGATCACCGTGAAGGACTTCAAGTTTTTAACTGGGTCCCTGTTCAGGTTCCGGAGTGACCGCGAACTTTGCCGCCCGCGCGCGCGATCGCCGATAACGTTCGGGTCTCGATGCGCAGCACCCATCCATCTCCGACGAGGAATCGCGCCGCACGCGCCGCTGCGCCGGGCGTGATGCTCGCGGCGCTCGGCCTCTCCGCGTTGCTCGTGCACGAGCGGAGCTCGCGCGCAGAGCTCGAGAACTCGGTGTTCACCTCGATTCCAGACCGGGTCCGGGTCGTGGTGCCGCGCGGCTGGAGCGCGACCGATCAGCCGAGCTACCCGGGGCTCTTGCTGTGGATGCTCCGGACCGATCCACCCGGTCAGATCGTCGTCACGTCGGAGACGCTGACCCACGACCTCTACTGCTCGTGGTCGCCCGCGTGTCGCACGGGATCAGCCTCGCTGACCGACCAGTACGCGTGTGCGATTCGCGAACAGCTCGCGACGAAGCGGCTGAAGGTCGGTCCGATGCAGCCAGGCCCCAAGGAGAACACGGTCGCAGGCGTGCCCTCCGTGTGGTTCGAGTACGACGACGGGCGTCGGTTCCTCCGCCAGGCGCTCGCCCTGTCCAGCGACCGCGCGTACAGCCTCGTGCTGGCGTCCCCGACGGCGGCCGCCCGGTCCGCGGATGTCCGCGCCTTCGATCAGGCGCTGCGATCGCTGCGCGTGATCACGCCCGCGGAGGCGGCGCCCGCGAGCAGCTCGCTCGTCGACGGTGGCGCGCTCGAAGCAGGCGCCGTCCCCGCGGATGCGATCGTCGCCGACGCGCGGATCAATCCCGATGGTGCGATCGCGGACGCGACCACGCTGCCCGTGGACGCCACGCCGCTCGATGCCGGGGTCACGTTCGAGACCGCGCCGGCCCCCCCCGTGGCCTCGATCGTCGGGCCGTGCATCAGCTCCGCCTGGAAGCGCTAGGCCGGGCGGTCCACGCTCCGCGTGGTTTCGCCCGGCACAAGGGGGTCCCGACGGGCTACGCCCATCACCCTCCTAGCCAGGGAAGCAACGACCGGCGACGCGCCGACCCGACGACTCAGCGCAGCGCGAAGTCGAGCCGCAGCGAGCGCGAGCGGAGGAGCTTGGCGAGGTGCTCGAGATCGGGGGGCACCACGTCCGCCATGCAGACGGTCGCGATGCCTGCGCTCGCGACGCTGGAATCGTTCTCACCGTCGTCGGCATCCGGCGATGCGCCGCCGACCAGCGCGGTGGCCGCGTCACCGAGGGTCGTGCTCGCGAGCGCCACCTGAACGGGCCTGGCGACCTGCCACCACTTCGTCGCGAAGGCGAGGCCGAGCTCGGTCTGGGCGCGCAGCACCGCGAGCTGCGTTTCGCGCTCCACGAACAGGTCGAGCGGGCCCGTGTCCACGCAGCCGGCGGAGCGGTCCGAGTCCGCGCAGTAGACGCGGATGTGCATGTGATCGTCGTGCTTCGCGCTGTCGCCCGGCTGCTTCAGCGTGCGACGCGCGACGGCGACCAGCAGGTCGGGCTCGCCGATCGATCGCGCGTACTCGATCACGCGCGCCGCGAACGGCTCGTACATGAAGATCCATTGCACCGGGGCCTCGGGTGCCATCACCAGCTCGCGGACGAGCTTCCAGGTGCGCGGGATGTCGACGGTCGCGCCGCTGCCATCGCGTGCCAGGCCCGCACGATCGAAGACATGCATCACGGACGGTTCGACCGGCTTCCCCGCCCCGTCGCGCTGGAAATAGATCAGGTCGACATCGCGGCCACTCTGATGCGAGCGGTGCCACTCGTGCGCCTCGCCGCCCCCGAGCCGCGCGAGGTCTGCCACGGCGAGCCGGGTTGCCGCCGCGGGCGCCAGCCGGCGCGCGACCCCGACGAGCAGGTCTACCAGCTCGTCGGTGCCATAGCGATTGCCACGCGTGCGCCAGGTCTCGGGTGCGAAGAAGCCCTCGCCGCGATCCGGGATGCGGATGCCATCGACGAGGTGCCCGAGACTCGGCTTGCCGATGGAGAGCGACGTCGCGTCGCCGACCACGCCGAGCTGCACGCAGCCGGCGGCCGTCGTGACGGAGCCGCCGACGACGGCGAGCGCGGCAAGGAGATGGGCTCGCACGGCGGTCCTCAAAGTATGCACAGTCCGCAGCGAAAGCCAAAATTGAAAACAGCGGCCCCGAGGTTGGGGCCGCTGTTTTCAGGTCGTCGGCGGCGGGCTTACATCCGCCGCGCGGCTCGCGAACCTACGCTTTGTCTTCGAACTCGGCGTCGATGACATCGCTGTTCGCGCTGCCAGCCGCGCCCGCGTCGCCCCCCGGGGCGCCACCGCCGCCGGACGCGTCGCCACCCGCATCACCACCGGACTGCTTGTACATGGACTCCGCGAGCTTGTGAGCGGCCGCCTGGAGCGTCTCGAACGCACTGCGCAGGCCGTCCGGCGCCGTCGCGTCCTTGTGGGTCTCGAGCGCCTCGTCGGCGGCCTTGAGCTCCGTCTCGATCATCAACTTGTCGGTGTCCGACAGCTTGCTGCCGCTCTCGGCGACGAGGCGCTTCGTGCTGTACGCGAGGGTGTCGAGCTGGTTGCGCGCCTCGATGACCTCCTTGCGCGCCTTGTCCTCGGTCTCGTGCTGCTCCGCATCGTCCACGGCGCGCTTGATGTCTGCCTCGGAGAGGCCACTCGACGCCTCGATGCGGATGTTCCGCTCGCTGCCCGTCGCCTTGTCCTTGGCCGAGACGTTCAGGATGCCGTTCGCGTCGATATCGAATGTCACCTCGATCTGCGGGATGTTGCGCGGCGCCGCCGGGATGCCGGTCAGCTGGAACTTGCCGAGCGTCTTGTTGTCCTTCGCCATCTGGCGCTCGCCCTGCGAGACGTGAACCTCGACGGACGTCTGGTTGTCCGCGGCCGTGGAGAACGTCTCGCTGCGACGCGTCGGGATGGTCGTGTTGCGCGGGATGAGCGGGGTCGCGACGCCGCCGAGCGTCTCGATCGAGAGCGTCAGCGGGGTCACGTCGAGGAGCAGGATGTCCTTCACGTCACCCGAGA
>JAYSYE010000166.1:0-2021 GCA_043716635.1 Deltaproteobacteria bacterium
CGGTGCGACGTCGCCACGTTCGGGCACGAGTACAGGTGCCGGGTCTGGAGCGCCGAAGGCTCCGTGAACTCGTCGATCCGCGACGTCTCGGAGATGACCTCGTGCTCGATCAGCGTCAGCGCGCCCTTCGCATCGGCGCCGAGCGTGAGCTTCTGGTTCGTGGCCGGCCGGTGCCCGACGAGCGAGAACATCTGCGGTCGGGTCAGGACGAGCTTCACGGGCCGCGCGAGCTGCTTGGCCGCCATCGCCGCGAGCGCGATGTGCGACCACGGCGAGCCCTTGCTCCCGAACCCGCCACCGACGTAGAGGTTGGTCACGCGCACGTTCTCCGGGGGCAGCCCGAAGATCGACGCCAGCCGCTTCCGCACGCCGAAGATGCCCTGCGTGGCGTCGTAGAGCTGCAGATGATCCTCGCCCTGCCACACTGCGATCGTCGCGTGCATCTCCATCGGGTTGTGAGTCTCGACCGGCGTCGTGTAGACGGCCTCGTGCTTCACCGTGGCCGCGGCGAGGCCAGCCGCGAGGTCACCGCGAAGCGAGTCGGACTCCTGCCCGTTCGGGCCCTCCGCCGGCTTGTACGCGCCCGCGAGCGTGGGCTCGAGCTCCGCGAGCGTCCCGGCCGTCGGCGTGCCCGCCGCGACGATCAGCTGGGCCGCCTCCTGCGCCGCCTCCAGCGTCTCCGCCACGACCAGCGCGATCGGATGGTCGGCATAGTGGATGTCGGCGTCCTGGAAGAGCTGCAGGATGCGCTCCTGCTCCGTGTGCTTCTTCGCGGCGCCCCCGAGCTTCGGGGCGTTCTCGTGTGTCAGCACGGCCAGCACGCCGGACACCGCCCTGGCGGCCGCGATATCCACGGCCCCGACGGAGCCGGTCGCGCCGGTGCTACCCACGATCACGGCGTGCGCCACGTGCGCCACGTCGACCTCGGCGGCGTAGGTGGCCGCGCCGGTGACCTTCAGCTTCCCGTCGACGCGGTCGAGGGCCTTGCCAATGCTCGGGGTGGTGGTCACTTCGCGCCTCCGGTCACTTCCTCGAGCGCCCGCACCAGCGTGCGCTTCGCGAGCTCGATCTTGAACGTGTTGAACTGCTTGCCGACGGCACCCGTCAGCGCCGCCTCGGCCGCCTTCGCGAATGTCGCGGTCGAGATCGGCTGCCCGGCCAGGGCCGCCTCCGCCTCGAGGCTGCGCCACGGTTTGGTCCCGACGCCCCCGAGCACCACGCGCGTCTGGCCAAACGCCCCGCCCGCCAGCTCGACCGCCACGCCGGCGCTCGCGAGCGCGAACGCGTACGAGGCCCGGTCGCGCGCCTTCACGTAGTGTGACTTCGCCGCGAACGGCGTCGCCGGCAGCTCCACGTGCGTGATCAGGTCGCCGCGCGCGAGCGTCGACTCGATCTCGGGGTGCTCGCCCGGCAGCGTGTGCAGCGTCGCGACGGGGAGCGTGCGCGCGCCGCCCGGGCCGACCACGTGCACGATCGCGTCGAGCGCGAGCATGGCAACGGCCATGTCGCTCGGGTGCGTCGCGATGCACTGCGCGCTGCCGCCGAGCACCGCGTGCGACCGGTTGTAACCCTCCATCGCCGCGCAGCCCGAGCCCGGCTTGCGCTTGTTGCACGCGGTCACCGCCGGGTCGCGGAAGTACGGGCACCGCGTGCGCTGCATCAGATTTCCGCCGGTGGTCGCGAGGTTGCGCAGCTGCGGCGACGCGCCCGACAGCAGCGCCTCGCGCAGCACCGGAAACCTCGTCGCGACGCCCGCGTGCTCCGCGAGGTCGGAGTTCGGCACGAGCGCGCCGACCTTCAGCCCTCCGCCGGGCGCGTCCTCGACCTGTGCGTACGGCAGCCCCGTGATGTCCACGACGGCCGCGGGCGCCATCACGCCGATGCGCATGAGGTCCACGAGCGTCGTGCCCCCAGCGATGTACTGCGCGTTCGCGCCGCCGCCGCCCGCCAGCGCCCTGGCCTCGTCGGTGGGCTTGTCCCAGGTGAATGGCTGCACGGTCAGGCTCCCTTCCGCGCGGCCT
>JAYSYE010000167.1:0-6315 GCA_043716635.1 Deltaproteobacteria bacterium
GCAGCGGCAGCGGCAGCGGCAGCGGCAGCGGCAGCGGCAGCGGCGAGGCCCGCCGAGGGCCCGGGCGTCCGCCGGGGAGCCGCAACAGCACGGGCGCAGCGAGCCAGGAGGGCGGCTCGTCCGGTGGCGGGAGCAGCGCGAGTGCGAGCCGGAGTCGGAGCGCGAGCCGCGGTGGCAAGCGCACCTCCGACGAGCTCGAGCAGCTCTCGACGCAGTTCCTCGATTTCGTGAAGAAGAACCCCGGCCTGCGCATCGAGCAGATCAACAAGGGCCTCGGGACGACCACGAAGGACCTGGCGCTCCCCATCCGCAAGCTCGTCTCCGAGGGCACGGTCAAGGTCAAGGGCGCGAAGCGCGCGACCACGTACACGATGCGCTAGTGGCGTCGTCGCCGGTACCGGCATTCACGATCGCGCACGCTCTGCTCCGCACCGCCGCGAAGCAGCCGAGGGCCGATGCGTACCTCGCGAAGGTCGACGGCCGCTGGCAGGCCACCTCGTGGCGCACGTTCGCGGAGCAGGTCCGTACGGCCGCACGTGCGTTGATCCAGGTCGGGCTGACGTCGGGCGAGACGGTCGCGATTCTGGGATTCAATCGTCCAGAGTGGGTGATTCTCGATCATGCCGCGATGATGGCGGGCGGCGTGGTGGCCGGCATCTACACGACGTCGTCGCGGGACGAGGTCGAGTACATCGTGGGGCACTGCGAGGCGCGGGTCGTGCTCGTCGAGAACGCTGCCCAGCTCGCGAAGCTCGACCGCCGCCGCGAGCGGCTTCCCGCACTCCAGACGGTCGTGCTGATGCGCGGCGCGAGCTCGGATCCCGGCCGCGGCGCCACCGGCGCAGGCGCAGGCGCAGGCGCAGGCGCCGACGCCGACGCCGACGTCATCACGTGGGACGAGCTCCTCGCGCTCGCGGCGACGGTGCCCGAGTCGGCGCTCGACGCGCGCCTCGCAGCGCTCCAGCCCGACGATCTCGCGACGCTCATCTACACGTCGGGCACCACCGGCCCACCCAAGGGCGTGATGCTGTCACACGCGAATCTCGCATTCACCGCACAGCTGGCTTGCGACGTCGGCGGGCACGCCCCTGCGGATCGGTCGATCTCCTACCTGCCGCTGTCTCACGTGGCGGAACAGGTCACCACCGTTCACATGCCCGCACTGGCCGGCACGACGGTCTATTTCGCAGAATCGATCGAGACACTCGCGATCGACCTCGCGTCGGTGCGCCCCACCGTGTTCTTCGGCGTTCCGCGAGTGTGGGAGAAGCTCCACGCCGTCGTGGGCGCGAAGCTCGGCGAGCTCACGGGAGCCAAGGCCCGACTCGTCCACTGGGCCCGTGGAGTCTGCAGCCGCGTGAATCACCATCGCGACCGCGGAGAGCGGTTGTCCCCTGCCCTCGCCGGCCAGTATGCGCTCGCGACGCGGCTCGTGATCGGCAAGCTCAAGGCCGCGCTCGGCCTCGACCAGGCGCGCATGCTGGTCTGCGGCGCCGCGCCGATCGGGACGGACATCCTCGAGTTCTTCGCGAGTCTCGATCTGCCCGTCCGCGAGGTCTACGGACAATCCGAGACCACCGGTCCCACCGCGTTCAACCTGCCCGGGCACACGCGCATCGGCAGCGTCGGGGCGCCCCTGCCGGGCCTCGAGGTGAAGCTCGCAGACGATGGCGAGATCATGGTCCGGGGCCAGGGCGTCGGCCTCGGCTACTACAAGGATCCCGAGGCCACCGCGGAGGCGTTCCGGAACGGCTGGCTCGCCTCCGGTGATCTCGGCGCCTTCGACTCGGCCGGATACCTCAGCATCGTCGGCCGCAAGAAGGACATCCTCATCACCTCGGGCGGCAAGAACATCGCACCGAGGAACATCGAGGCCTCGTTGCAGGAGTGCCCGCTCGTGGCTGATGCCGTCGTGATCGGGGATCGCCGCAAGTACCTCACGGCGCTGATCACGCTCGACGAGGTGGCGACGCGAGCCCACCTCGGCGCGCACGCGGAGGGCCTCGGTCTGGCAGCCCTCGCCGCCGCGCCGGGCGTGTTGGCCGTGATCCAGCGGCGGCTCGACGAGGTCAACGCATCGGTCGCGCGCGTCGAGCAGGTGAAGAAGTTCACGGTGCTCCCGGCCCCGTTCGGGATCGCGACCGGCGAGCTCACGCCCACGATGAAGATCAAACGCAGCGTCGTGGCATCGCGATATGCCGGCGCGATCGACGCGATGTACGGCGAGGATCGCTGATGGCCACGCCGTGGCCACGAGCGGGCTTCGTGACCGGCGGCGGCACGGCGCACGTCGCGCTGATCGCGCTCTCGGCGACGCGCGTGGAGGACCCGCTACCGATCTCGCGGCTGCGCCACGGCATGCCCGACGACGGGATCGGGGCCCAGTCCGTCGCGCTCGTTGCCCGCGACCGGGCCGAGGACCCAGCCTGGTTCGCCGAGCGGGTCGTGGCGCCCTTCGCGGACCTCATCGCGAACGATCTCGGAGCCGACGCCGCGACCGCCGCCCTCGCCGCGGAGCACGCGTACGTGATCGAGGCGGAGCTGGATGACCCCGATGACCTCGGCCATCTGCAGGCGACGTGGGCGCTCGCGAAGTGCCTCTGCGAGGAGGGCGCCCTCGTCGTGATCGATGTCTACGCGGCCCGGGCGCACCTCGGCAGCGACATCGCCGCGCTCGCCCCCGACCGGCCGTTCGACGTGATGCACGAGATCACGCTGTTCTTCGACGAGCAAGCCGACGGCTCGATCGCCGCGTGGTCGCTCGGCCTCGTCAAGATGGGCCGGCCCGACCTCGTGGTGCTCGGGCTCGTCCCCGATGCGGCAACCGCAACCGCGCTGCTGTTGCGCGACCTCGCCGAGTCACTCGCCTCCGGTGAGCGGATCGAGCCGGGTGACACGCTCGACACCATCGACGGCCTGCGGCTCGTGGCGGAGCGCTTCGATCCGGACACCGCCCCCGTGGTCGCGGTCGAGGGCGACGCGATCCGGCTGCGCCCGGCCGATTCGATCGAGATGATCTAGATGTCCGTCAGCTTCGATGGACCGCACGTGCCGTCGGCCAGGTGCGCCTTCGTGAGCGTGTAGAACATCTGCAGCGCGGTCATCCCGGGATTGTTCGCGGTGTCGAAGTGCGGGTGGTTGATCACCGCGCTGTTCGGCGCGCCGACGCGCACGAATGACCCCGTGTTGATGATCACCGCCGCATTTGCGTCCGTCGCGAAGTAGGCGCGCAGCAGGCCCGACTGCGTGGTGATGCCGCCGAAGAACGAGGTCTCGTCCGTGGTGGCGATGAACCCGTTCAGCCCGCCGCCGTGACAGTTCACGCACGACTTGTTCGGATTCGTACCGGCCATCGTACCCCACGCGATCGCCATGTTCGCGGTCTGGAAATCGGCGAGCTGCATGCAGCCCGACCACTGCTTGATCGCGGCGAGCGGATCCGCCGGCATCACCGGGACGTCATTCTTGCGGTCCTCGGTCTCGGCGGCGAGCCATGCCGTGATGGTCGAGGCTTCGGTCCCCGCGTAGGTCGCGAAGTGGGTGCCGGGCGCGATCTTCGTGAGGATCGGCGACGACGCCTTGAACGTGCCGACGATCGACGCGGCCCCGACGATCGCGGTGTAGCTCGCGCCCGCATCCGCCGTGTAGAACTTGCCGAGTGCCGCGCCGGTCGCGGTCGTGGCGTGGCACGTCGAGCCACCGCACTTCTGCAGGATCGGGTGGACGGTCGTCTTGTAGAGCGTGGGGCCCATCTTGCCGGCCACCGGCGCGGCGTCCGGCACCTCCATCCCCGGGCCCGGGTCGGTGATCGCGCCCACACAGCCGGCCGCGACACTCAGCGAAAGAGCGAGAAGCAGATGGGGGGCGCGCATTCGTAGCTCCTTGTCGTGCAACGGCCGATCCACGCCCCGCCGGTGCGGGTAACAATCATTTCAGCCATCTTCGGCTGTTCGGTCGCGGGATGGGGGCGAAATCTGGGGAGTTCGGGGGCGCGGTGGGGTCAGCTGTTACCGCGTCGGTGCGGGGCGACGACACTCGCACCTACATGAGCGCCTCCACCGCGCTGACCCAGCTCTAGGGCGCCGCCCTACAGCAAGCCGACGAGCAGCGCGCCGTAGACCCGCAGCAGCGTCGCGAGGTCGGCGTCGTCGAAGTGGACCGAAGCGCCGAGGAAGTAGTCCCGACCGTAGTGCACCTTCGAAAACTCGCCGGGCACGTCGGTGTTCCCGGTGCGGATCGACAGGTCGCCGGGCGAGTTCAGCGCGTCGTCGACACCCGCCATGATGTAGAGCGAGCGAAATACGGCGAGCGCGGCAGTGACCTTCACGCGCGGCGAGCGGGTGAACGAGCCGAACAGGTCGGTCGAGAGCTGGAGGCGACCGTCCCCGAGCAGCAGGTCGCCACCGATCCCGAACGTCGAGTCCTTGAGGCCACCGCGGAACTGCACCTTGCCGAACTGCTTGCCGAACTGGAACGTGAAGCGCGGCCCCTCCTTGATCACGCTGCGGTGCACGTAGTCACTGGTGCCCGCGACGTCGCTGAGGCTGTCCTTCGGCACCTGGCCGAGGTTGCTCTTCTCGAACTCGACCAGATAGAACTTGTCGCTGCGAGCCCGGATCTCCGCCGTCGCATAGAAGCGGAACTGCTTCGAGTACAGCCCCAGCTCGAGCCGGCCGCCGAGGTACGCGGTGAAGCGATTGAGGCCGTGCGCACCCTCCGCTCCCGCGGCGGCGGCATCCTCGAGCGTGTCCGCGAGCTGCTTGTCGTTGATGAGCCGACCGAGCGTGCCTTTCCAATCGTCGCCGCGGCCTTGATCGACCGCGCCCATCAGCTCCGTGATGTTGTCGACGGTCGGGTCGACATCGTCGAGCCGCGCGCGCATCGTGGCGAGCCCGCTGGTCATGCCCGACTTCACGTCGGCCATGTTGCCGCGCGCGCCCGTGATCGCCTTCTGGAAGCCGTCGAGCTTCGCGACCACCCCCGAGCCGTTCGCGCCGATGCTCGCCTGGGCGGCGGCCGTGGCGCGATCGATGCGCTCGAGCGCGCCGCCGGTAGCCTCCAGTGGCCCCTCGATGTGCCCCGATGCGAGCCAGTGATCGGCAGCGGCCAGCCGCTCGACGAACGGACCGTTCACCACCTGGCGGGCCGTCACGAGACCGCTGCTCATCGTCTCCATCGCGTTGTCCATGCGTGGGAGGGCGGTGTTCATCCCCCGGAGCAGCGCATCCGTGGATGCGCCTTCTTGCACATGATCGATCGGCTGCCCCGGCTCCAGGTACGGCGCCGTATCGTCGGGATTCGGGATGATTTCGACGTAGCTGTCACCGAACAGCGAGTCCGACCGCCGCGTGGCAAACGAGCCCTGGTGGAGCACGAATGCGTTCTGCAACATCATGTCGACGCGAGCGAAGCCCCCGACGATCGACAGGCCCGTGATGTCGCCGACGCGCACGCCCGCGAACACGACCGGCGAGCCGACCGCGAGTCGTGACCCGTCGCGAAACATCGTGTACGTCTTGAATCCGCCGCCGATCTCTGCATTCGGCAGCTTCGACCGCACGAGCAGCACCATCCCCCCCAGCAGGGCGACGACGAGCACGAGCGTGGTGAGGCGCGAGACCCAGCGCAAGCGGCGACCATAGCCGCTTTTTCGCTACTTCGGCCGACGCAGGTAGTAGTGGACGCCTCGCTGAGGGTGAGAGAGGCGGATGGCGAGCGCTTGCGCCCCACCTGGCGGCTGCACGCTGGCCCGGAACCGCCGCTGCTTGTCGATCGGGATCGTGACGGTCTCCACCGCGGCCGCCCATCCCGGCAGCACGGCGCCCCGGACCTCGATGTCGCCCGCGGGCCACGGCTTGCCGTTCGCGGGAGCCTCGATGTAGACCTGCGGTGCGGTCTGGTCGAAGTCGATGACGAGCGTGGAGACCTTGTCCTGCCTCACGCCATCCTTCACGAACCAGTACGTGTAGGTCCCTTCCTTCAGCTTCGCGCCGGGGATCGTGACGGAGGGCTTCGTCGACTCGAACGTCTCCGCCTTGCCAGCCTGGGCGAGCGTCAGCCGGAAGCTCGAGCCCGTGCCCTTCATGCTCACGACGAGGCTGGGGATCTGACTCTGGTACGAGATGCGCCAGGTCCGGCCGTCGGCAAAGATCGGGTTCGACGGCGGCGCCTTGGGGAGCGCGCGCGAGCCGGCATCGCGCTGGACGGCGATCCGACCCGAGGCCACCGCGGCGCCCTCGTCGCCCCCGCTGGTGCAGCGCAGGCGATAGGCCCAGCTCCCACCCCCGACGAGCAGGTTCGCGCTCTCCTTGCCCG
>JAYSYE010000168.1:0-2020 GCA_043716635.1 Deltaproteobacteria bacterium
TTCATCGACGACCACACGCCGGTTGGGCCCATCCCGACCGCGAAGCAGCGAGCACGCACCAATCCCATGGGAGTCACGACGTACCACCTCCGCCCTCGACGAGATGAAGAATGACACTTGATGCCGCACGATCCATCGAAACCTACGTCGTGGACGACCCGGATGCCCCGGCCGTGGTGCCGCGTTCCCGCGCAATCACGGAGGAACTGATCGTGCACGTCCAAGTTCAAGGCATGTGGCATCGCCGAACGCCAACCCTCGCTGAAACTTCGTGCGGTATCTCGTATCACGGCCAGTTCAGTGCGCTCCGTCGTCAGGAGCTCGTGGGCCGGTTGTGTCCGGTCTGCTTTACCAAACACGAACTTGCGATCGCAGCAGCAGCCAACCGAAAACTGGAAGGGGACACATGAGCTTCGTCAACCAAATCGATCCGAACCTTGTCGTCGGCATTCTCGTCGCCCTCGGCACGTACCTCTGGCACAAGGCCAGGGGGGACAAGACCACGAGCGCCCGGGATATTCTCGACTCCATTGTCACGCAGGTAATCAACAGCGACGGTGTGGACCTGGAGAACGTGAAGGCGCGCACCGAGGCGAAGTGTCGGGCAGCGCTGGCCAAGGCCGGTATCAAGGGCACGCTCGCTGAGACGCTGGTCCATGAGGCCGTCGAGTACGCGAGCGCGCAACTCCACGAGCGGTTCGATCTGTTCACCAAGAGCATGAACAACATGATGGCGGAGACGCTCAAGCTCGAGCAGACCGTCAAGGCGATTCAACCGTGAAGGCCATCCGGGACATCGCCGCAACGATCATCCTGTTCGTCGTCATGGTGCTGGTCACGTGGTGAATCGGGTCATCTACGAACTCGCGCGAGACTTCCTCGTGACGGTGCTCGTGGTGCTGGTCCTCGCCGGGTTCGCCGTGTGGCTGGCCGGTGTGGTGTGAGCCAGCCAGGGAATACCAGCGCACTCGAGCTCGCCGGGCAACGGGCCATGACCGAGGCGGCCCGATCGTGGAACTCCGACATCTACGATCCGTTGCGGTCCGACAAGACCGTGGGCGCAGCTCGCAGTCGCGCGTCGATCAGCCGGATGCTGGTCGATTGCGGCTGGACCTGGGAGGCCCCGTACAAGGGTGACGGCCATGTTGAGTGGTGTGGAATCTTCGCGGGTGCGTGTTGGCGGGCTGCCGGCCTCGATCCGAAGTGGCTTGCGACGTACTTCGCGAGCACGTACAGACTAGACCTGTGGAGCAGCTACCGCTCGTTCGACAGCGCACATCCCAACCCGCGGCCCGCGGGGGATCGCCGGATTCACCTCGAGCTCATCCCGGAGAGCACCGGCCTGCCATTCGACCCGCGGCCCGGCGACATCCTGATGATCGGCGACGGACTGCCACCGATGGGTGATCACATCACGCTGGTCGAGAGCTACGACGCGGGGCGACGCGTGTTCCATACGATCAGCGGCAACGGGGTCGGGATCGGCCCGGACGGCAAGCGCCGGCAGGGTGTGGTGCGGGCTGACGTGCACCTCGGAGGCGGCGGCTACTGCGCCAGGCGGCTCATCCGGCCTGGGTTCGGCGACCTGCTGGCGGAGCGACCGTGAGCCTCCTATCCCAGTCGCTCACTCACTTCGCCCTATCGATCGTGAATACCCCATAGACAACCGGCTGCGTCGTGCGCAGGCGAACCCTGACCTCGATACCGTCCTCCGTGAGTGCCCGCACAAGCACGCGCTGACCCGTGTCGGGCAGGGCGCGCGCCCAGGCTCCGCACTCGGCGTAGTAGTCGCGCCACCATCGGTTCCGAATCTCGGGGTGCATGGTCGGAAGTTTCAGCCAGCGGCGGAGCATCCGCGGCTCTGGCTGCATGCGCTCGCGAGGGCCAGCCTCGATCGCCGGCGGTTCGAATGGGCCACGTGGCCAACGTCGTTCGTCAGCAAGTTCAAGGCGTAGTTGCCTTGGCGGCATACGCCAGGTCGGCTGCGCCCCGCAGCCATTCGCCGAGCGACAGCCCCTCG
>JAYSYE010000169.1:0-6311 GCA_043716635.1 Deltaproteobacteria bacterium
GCCCGGATGACGTGGGACCTCGACCTCGGCTGGAAGGGCTGTCTCGCGCACGTGGCCAGTGCGTTCGTGGGCGGCGATGCGCTGGCTGCGCTGTGGGCCACCGTCGGCGAGGCCCAGGTGGCGCCGATGCGCGATCCGTCCGTGCTCGCGATGCTCGTCGGCTCGGATGACGAGACCGAGACGGCGCAGCTCGCCGGCATCGACTTCCATCCGCTGCCTCCGCGCCCGAGCGATGTGCTCGCGTACGACGATGCGCAGGCCGCGACGTTCGAGCGTGCCAGTGTCACGCCGCTGCCCGCGATGGCCGCGCAGTACGCGGCGTGGGCCGATGCCGCGCAGGCGATCGCGGACCGGCAACCCGCGAGTGCGGCGCCGTGGGTGGCCGAGGTCGCCGACGGGCTCCGCATCACGGGCCTGCGCGCGGGGCACGCTCACGCGGTGTACGCGACGACCCTTGCGCTGCGCGCCGCGATCCGTGCTCACGACTTCGCGGCAGTGCAGGCGGCGCAGACTCACCTCGCCGAGATCACGGCACTGACCGAGCAGGCGCGCGGCGTCGTGACCACGCGCGAGGCGGCCTATCGCTATCCGCTGAAGCTCTCGATCGCCGGTGACGAGCGCGGCACGCCCGGCGCGGTGCCGAATGAGACCGTGTACCCGTTCCGCTACCTGTCGCGGACGCACCGGTTGTTCTACTGGACCCGCCCCGACGCTCAGGTCGCGGCGCTGTTCGGCGGTGATCGCGTCACGGTGCCGGATCGCATGATCGCGGACGGCGTGGCGCTCGAGCCTGCGCTGCTCGCGGATGGCGTCTCCGAGCTCGCGATCTCGTGGGGCGATGGCGCGACGAGCACGGTGCTCGAGTCGCACGTATATGCGGCCGAGGGTGTCTACGACTGGACGCTCGACGCGGTGCACGCGGCGGGTGTGATCGCGTACGCGGACCGGGCGGCTGTCGTCGCGCGCCGCGTCGATGTCGCGCCGGGTCAGATGAAGATCACGGCTCCCGACGGCGCGGGGTTGATCGAGGGGCTGCTCCCTGGGCTCGCGGTCGGGACGGGTGTCGACGCCACGGGGGCGTTCACGGCGATCGGCACCGTGGAGGCGGGAACGACGATCGACCGCAGCAGCATCGTGCGCGCGCCGCGGTCCGGTAACGCGACGGCCGCGTTCGACCTGGAGTTGCCACTGCGCGGCGTCGGGGCGGTGACGGTGTTCGGCGCCGTCGTATCGCTGGCGGACCTCGCGGTGACGATCACCGGCGAGCTCTCGACGCAGCAGGTGATCGACCTGGTGGTGGCGACGGGCGCCTTCGATCCCGACGGCGCGCGCGACGCCGTCGCCGGCCAGCTCGGCTACACCAGCGCGACGCTCCCCGCGCGCGTGCCCGTGACGCTCGCGGCTGCGGGCGTCGCCGTGTTCTGATCGTCCGACGAGGCCGCGGCGCGAGTAGGGTCGGAGACGCGGCCTGGGCAGCACGACGCACGCGTCGAGCATCACCATCGCGAAGCCACGCGTCTCGACCCGGCACTGCAGTGCACGTTCGCGACGCGGGGCCATCCCTGCATCACCGCGCCGGCGGACCCGGAGTCGCCCACGCATCCAGCGGCGGTCCAGCCTTGGTCCAGCCCGTACTCAGTAGCCAGGTCCGAGGGGCGGACACCGGCAGCGGGTCGTAGTTCTTCCAGCCTACCCACGAGCGCCAGTCCGTAGTCTGTCGCCATCCGGGGAAGGAGACGGCGCTGGAGTAGCAGTCGACGAGCTCGGAGCGAGCGTTTCGGCTGCGCTCGTCCTCGTCGTGGCGACGCCAGTTGCCGAGGACGTACGCGATCACGTTGCGGGCCTGGCGGGGCGTCCCGATCATCGTCGAGTGGAACCGGTGCTCGAACACCTTGCCAGTCCGCTTCAGCGCGCGATTGATGGCGCGTGCGGCCGCGATCGCGAGCGCCTGCATGCCGCGCGAGAGCTGATTGCCGCCTGCGGCCTCGACGAGCAAGTGAATGTGATTGTGTTGCAGCGAATAGTGGACGACTCGAAACTCGTCATGCCGCCGGCCCACGACCTCGATTGCGTGCCGTAGGGCATCCAAGACCTCGCCCCTGCGAAGTCGGCCCACTTCGCGGTGCACGCGCAGTATGGCGTGAACCGGTGTCCGTGCGTTCATCCTGGCCCGCGGCCGGTGCTCTGGATCCCGCGAGCCTGCCACCCGCTTTCGCCCGGCACCCTTGCGAGCTCCGCCCCGCGTCCTCGGCGCCGGCAGCGCGAGTCCAAGCTGTGCACTCGGCGATCTCATTGATTGAGCATATATCAACGGTCTGACATCGAATGGCCCCCAGAATCAGCGCCGGGATGACAGGTATAGACCACGTGTCATCCCTTGCCTGTGAACTGTCAGGGACGTCAGGGCTTGCACGGGCCTGAATGCGACGATATCGGGTCGACGCCCGGACGTCCGAAGCCAGCTCGCGCCCGGGGGTGCGTTCGCCGTGATGCACCGATAGTCGGCGCGAGCTCCCGTGTCACTGACCGCCTTCCCCACGCCTGCGCGCGAGTCGATCAGAAGCCGCCGCCGACCCCGAGCCCGACGGTCGACGGTGTGGCGGTGCCGACGAGCATCGGGGTGAGGCGGATGTGCTGGAGCTGGAAGCGGCGCATGGGGTCGTGCGCGGTGCGGTCCTCGTCGTCGTAGAAGTGGCCGGCGAGGAAGAGCGAGGTGCCGGCGGCGGTTAGGAGCGCACCCGCGGTGCTGCCCTGGTCGACCGTGCGATCGCGGATCGCGGAGGTCGCCGCGGTGGCGAGGCCCGCGCCGATCAGCACGAGGCCGGTGACGCGCGCCGCGAAGCCGCCGGTCAGCGCGTGCCGGATGTGGCGGTTCGGGATCGCCGGCCCCAGCAGCGACACGAGCCTCGCGCTGGGGCTCGCCGCGGTCGCGGCGGTCGCGTCCGCGTGGGCGACGGCTGCCCGACCCGAGGTGGCGACCAGCGAGGTGACGAGAGCGAGGGTAGCGAACGACGACCGCATGCGTGTGCGGTCCAAGAGCAAGGCCGAGACCACGGCCGCACTTGGCTCGGACGGCCCCGGGGCACACGCCTGCGGGGGTCGCTGATGTGCAACCGCTGGAGATCACGCGCGGATGTGTCAGCTGCCGAACGCGCTGCCGCTCCCGATTGACAGATTCCACACGCGTACTGAACACTCGCGCAGTCCATGTACGCGCCGGTGTGGTGCAAGTCGAACTTCTCCTTCCTGGAGGGCGCCAGCCATCCCGAGGAGCTGGTCGAGGAGGCGCATCGCGTGGGCCTCGGCTCGATCGCCGTGACGGATCGGGACGGCGTGTACGGGATGGTCCGCGCGCACGTGAAGGCCAAGGAGCACGGCGTGCAGCTGCTGTGCGGCGTGCAGGTGACGGTGGCGGCGGCGGGGAGCGAGCTGGCGTCCTCGCAGGTGTCGATGACCGGGCTGCACGCGGGCGACGACGACTATCGCGGGCACGGGCCGGGCTGGGGCGCGGACACCGACGAGCTGCCTGGCCAGCGCGCGCTGGTCGGGCGCCGCGGCCGGACGAAGAAGGCCCGGGCCCGGCAGCCGGTGCTCGCGTTACCCGGGGTGACCGGTGGTGAGGCGGCACCGCCCGGGGATGCGACCGAGCGTCCGGCCGCCGGACCGTCGACGCTCGTGCTGCTCGCCGCGGATCGTGCGGGCTGGGCCAACCTGACCCGCCTCATGACGATCGGCCGGCGCCGCTGCGACAAGGGCGAGTCGCTCGTGACGTGGACCGAGGTCTGCGCGCGGGCGAGCGGCGTGATCGCGCTGTGGGGCGGCGAGGGCAGCCTGCTCGCCGACGGGCCCGAGCCGGCGACGCGCGTGACCAGCGACCTGCGCGAGGCATTCGGCGATCGTGCGTACGCGATGGTGACGCGGCACCGGCGCGCCGATGACGTGCCGCGCGAGCTGCGCGTGCGGGCGCGGGCGGCGGCAGCGGGGCTCTCGATCGTCGCCTCGACCGAGGTGCTGTATCACTCGCGCGCGCGGCGATCGCTGCAGGACGTGATGACGTGCATCCGGCACGGCGTCACCCTCGCCACGGCGGGCCGCCGGATCCGCGGCAACGACGAGCACGATCTCCGCGCACCCCACGCGTTCTCGAAGCTGTTCGCGGACGTGCCCGGCGAGGTGGATCGCTCGCGCGAGATCGCCGCGCGGTGCTCGTTCACGCTCGGCGAGCTGCGCTATCGCTATCCGTCGGAGCGACTGCCCGGCGGCTCGACATCCGGCCAGCACCTGCGCGAGCTCGCGTTCGCGGGCGCACGCTGGCGCTACGGCGGGCTCGTGCCGGATGCCGTGCGCACGCAGCTCGAGGCAGAGCTCTCGGTGATCGAAGATCTCGATTACCCCGGCTACTTCCTGACGATGTACGAGCTCGTCTCGTACTGCCGGCGCCGCGACATCCTGTGCCAGGGCCGCGGGTCGGCCGCGAACTCGGCGGTCTGCTACTGCCTCGGGATCACCGCGATCGATCCGATCCAGATGGGATTGCTGTTCGAGCGGTTTCTCTCGCGCGAGCGCGCGGAGCCACCGGATATCGATCTCGATATCGAGCACGAGCGGCGCGAAGAGGTGATCCAGCACGTGTACGAGGTGTACGGGCGCGATCACGCCGCGATGGTGTGCAACGTGGTGCGGTACCGGCCGCGCTCGGCGATCCGCGATGTGGGCAAGGCGCTCGGGATCCCCGAGACCGCGCTCGACCGGGCGGCGAAGCATCTCTCGATGTACGGGCTCGTCGAGCCGGATGCGCTGGCGCGGGCCGGGCTCGAGGTGCACGGCACGACGGCGCTCGGGCACCTCGAGCGGCTCGCGGACGAGATCCTCGAGTTTCCGCGGCACATCTCGATCCATCCGGGCGGGTTCTTGCTCGGTCACGAGCCCGTGCACGACCTGGTGCCGATCGAGAACGCATCGATGCCGGGGCGGACCGTGATCCAGTGGGACAAGGACGACCTCGAGGACCTCGCGCTGTTCAAGGTCGATCTGCTGGCGCTCGGGGCGCTGCACCAGCTGCACCTCGGATTCGACCTGATCCGGAAGCATCGCGGCGAGGACTTCTCGATGGCGACCATCCCGCAGGACGACCCCGCGACCTACGCGATGATCCAGACCGCCGACACGGTCGGGACGTTCCAGATCGAGAGTCGGGCGCAGATGTCGATGCTGCCGCGGCTCAAGCCGGCGGTGTTCTACGACCTCGTCGTCGAGGTCAGCCTCGTGCGCCCGGGCCCGATCAGCGGCGGCATGGTGCACCCGTATCTGCGACGGCGGCGCGGGCTCGAGCCCGTCGAATATCCGCACGAGTGCCTGCGGCCCGTGCTCGAGAAGACGCTCGGCGTGCCGCTGTTCCAGGAGCAGGTGATGCGGCTCGCGATGGTGGCCGCGGATTACACGCCCGGCGAGGCCGATCAGCTGCGCCGCGACATGGCAGCGTGGCGACGCAGCGGCCGCATCGAGAAGCACCACGAGCGCATCGTGTCGCGCATGGTCAGCAAGGGGATCCCGCAGGAGTTCGCCGAGCGCGTCTTCCAGCAGATCCGGGGCTTCGGCGAATATGGCTTTCCCGAGTCCCACGCCGCGAGCTTCGCGCTGATCGCGTACTCGACGTCATGGATGCGGTGCCATTACATGGCGGAGTTCACGTGCGCGCTGCTGAATGCGCAGCCGATGGGATTCTATTCGCCGGCGACGATTGTCGGGGATGCGCGGCGGCACGCGCTGGAGGTGCGGCCGATCGACGTGATGGCGAGCGAGTGGGACTGCACGATGGAACCGAGCGACGACGGGCACCGCTTTGCGGTCCGCATGGGGCTGCGATGGACGAAGGGGATGCAGCTCGCGGACGGGCAGCGCGTGGTGGAGGCGCGCCGCGACCGGCCGTTCGAGTCGCTCGAGGACTTCGTGCGGCGGTGCCGCCTGCCGACGCGGATCTACACGCAGCTCGCCGAGGCTGGCGCACTCGAGAGCCTGGGCGCGGGCGGCGCACCGGGGATGGGCCTGCAGCGGCGCGACGCGCTGTGGCAGGTGCGCGGCATGGTCGCGAAGCGGGATGACGCGCTCGCGCTCGGCGAAGTCGACGACGGGGTCGAATTCGCACGGCTGTCGGCGCAGGACACGATCTTCTGGGACTACCAGGCGAGCGATCACTCGCCGCGCGGGCATCCTCTCGAGCCGATGCGCGGGGAGCTGCGGGCGCGGCGCTGGCCCTCGGCGCGCGAGGTGAGCCACGGACGCGACGGCGACTCGATCGAGTATGTCGGCAT
>JAYSYE010000170.1:0-6306 GCA_043716635.1 Deltaproteobacteria bacterium
GTGGCGGCTGGGCGAGAAGATGGCGTCGCTCATCGAGCGGGCCGACACGGCGCTGTACGAAGCCAAGGAGCGCGGGAGGAACCGCGTCGAAGTCGCGCCTTGAGCCGCCCGAAGGACGACGACCCGGCGCGCCCGTTTCCCGCGGTCGATGACCCACTGCTTGCCGCGACGCTCGCGAAGGTCACGGGTGCGGCGGCCTCGCTCTCGAGCGCGCGGACTGCGGGTCCTGCTGCTGCGCGCGTGCCGACGGCGACCGTGGTCGTCGACGACGGAACGCTGCTCGTCGATGACGACGCCGATCCACTGTCAGCGCCCGCGCGCGCGGCCGATGCGGTGTCTCCCGCGCCGCAGGCCACCCGCGCTCCAGCGTCGGCCCCGCAGGTCTCCTCCACCACGGCGTCGACCCCGCAGACCTCCTCCGCCCCAGCGTCGACCACCCCGCACGTCACCCCGGACCCGGCGTCGACCGCGCATGCCACCACGGCCGTCGTGTCGACCTCGTCACGCGTCGCCCCGGACCCGGCGTCGACCACCCCGCGCCTGACCCCACATGTCACCCCGGCGAAGGCCGGGGTCCAGGCACTTCCCTCTCCGCCTCCCGATCGCGCGATGACGAGCGCAGGCAACGGCAGGAACGACGACCACGGCACCCCCGACGACCCCGACGACGGAAACAACGGCGACGACAACGACGATCACGGCACCGGCAACCGCCGCCCACGCCGCAGTCCGCTCGCGCTCCTCGTGGTGGCGCTTGCCGTGCTCGCGGTGCTCGGGATCGGGGCACTGATCCTGTTTGGCCGCGTCAACACCACGCACTACTACCTGGCGTGCGAGCCCGAGCGCGTCGTCGCGGAGCGGGGGCGTGGGTTCCCGCCGTGGGGGACGCACCCGCTCGACGGCAAGCAGTGGTCACCGATCAAGATCCCGCCGCAGACCGAGTGTGTCCCGCGGGAGACCGACAACCCGGAGGAGCTGGGCGACTGGTACCGGACGTTCCTCGTGGACCGCGCGAGCGCGCTGCTCACGGCCCGTGAGGTCACCGCCGTCGAGGATGCCGCCGCTCTGCTGCAGCAGGCGCTCCTTCACACGCGCTCCGATGCCCGCCGCAGCGAGCGCGAGGACATCGAGCGCCTGCTCGGTGATGTCGACTACTGGCGCGCCACCGCGAAGCTCCACGCGGCGTCCACCGCACTCACCGACGCCGCGAAGCAATTCGACGCGGCTGCCGCCGAGAGGCCGCGCCACGTCTCCGATGCTGCCGCCTGGGCGTCCCACGTGCGCGGCCTGGCCGCCAATCTCCTCGCCGGGCCCAATTCCTCGCGCGCCTCCACGCTCCTTCCGCCGCCGTCCGGATCTTCACCCGCTCGCGCACCCGCGCCGCTCGGGACGATCCTCCCCGTCGATCCGCTCTCTCCTGCAACCGGTTCGGCCGGCTCCGCCACCGCCCCCGCTCCGCCCGCTCCGCCCTCCCCGCCACCCACCGGTGGCGTCCTCCTCTGATCCCGGCCCTGTGGGGATGCGCGAACGGCACCTACGCACCGGTGCATGACGTCAACGGATGCCGATCTGCTCGACGGGGATCCCCGCGAATCCCGGCGTCGTCAACACGGCTGGCGTGAGCGCGAGACTCTTGCCGGTACTGTCGGAGAAGGGAGACACGGCGAGCAGCGCGTTGTCGGTCCGGGCTGCGTAGTGCGAAAGCGAGCGGCGGTCATCGGTCATCCACGTCGAGTCCGCGACCTCGAAACCCACGTTACTCGAGAAGACGCTGCCCTCGGGATAGAGCCACGTCAGCGCTGGATCGTCGAGTGTCGAATGATCGTTTGGCATCCGTGCCAATGCCGGATAACGCACGGACCACGGAGGCATTTGATAGTGCATCGCCTGGATCCGAGCCAGCTTGTTGGCTGGATCTCCCGGGATGTCGTTCGGAGGGTGAGCGACACATTCGGCGAGCACCAGGAGCCCGCCTCCGGTGCGCACGAAGACGTTCCCCACCACGAGGTTGTCGCGACCTCCGTTGTGGAAGACCGCGGCGTCGGCGATGTTGACGAAGATGTTGCCCTCTACGCGCTCGCCGCTGACGCAATCGTCGAGATAGATGGCGTGCAGGGTGCCACCGTTCTCGAGAAACACACTGCGGATCTCGTGGATGTAGTTGAAGCGCACGATGTTGCCGCGGTAACCCCAGTCGTGGCCCGTGTAGATGGCCCCCGCGTCTCTCGTGAGGCGATCGACGTCGTGGATATCGTTGAGCTCGACGAGATGCTCGTTACCTTCGAACACGACTGCCGTCGCCGGAAGGTCATGAATGTTGTTGTGGGATGCGCGGTTGCCAGCTCCATAGAGACCGATGCCAGCCTGGTACGTCTCGTCCCAGCGCCCGACATGGTGGATGTCGGAGTCCTCGATGAAGTTGTTGCCCGGCGCCAGCGTCGCGCGGTCACCACCGTGGAGGATCACGCCCGCGGCGCCGACGTTGCGCACGAGCGCGTACTGGACGCCCTGATCGGTGCCGGTGATGTCCGCGCCCTGCGCACCGGCATTCTGCAACGTCACGCCCACGAGGCGATCGTGCGCTCCACCGGTCACCTGGAGGAGGCTGCCACGCACGTCCTCGAGAACGACACCGTGGAGCTCGACGTGACTCGCGTTCTCCAGTTTCAATAGTGGCCCCTCGAGCGTGGACACCACGACACTGGCGCGTTCGAGCGGATACGGAGGATAGAAGTAGAGCTGCCCGCGTGTACGGTCGACGTACCACTCGCCTCCCTGCGTGACCTCTTCGAGAAGATTGTACGCGTACCAGGGCAGGCCGACCGCGATGCCGTACTCGGGGCCGGCGCTCACCGTCACGACCTTGCCGAGGGTGTCGAGCGACTTCATCGGCACGTGATAGTCAGCCCAGTAATACGCCCAGTGGCCGTGCAGCCACGCGTCCGGTGCCGACGTCCAGCGCCTCGGCCGATCTTGCAGATACCCGAACGAGGTAGGAGTCGCAGGCGCGGCAGTCTCGACATAGCCATGATTGACCGCGCTCGGACTCGTGAAGCGTACTTGACCCGTCGCGCCTCGATTTGGAGACATCACGCCGAGCAGGTTGGTGGCGTCGCTCCCGTCGTACTGGACCCACCACGGATCGGTCGGGCTCGGGCCGCTGCTCGACGTGGTCAGGAACCAGGCGCGGTTCGGGATCCCGTTATAGGTCCAGGAGTAGCGAGAGAGGCGATACTGCTTGCCGCCCACCAGGCCATCACGCTGGAAGACTGACACCCCATCGGCCTCCCCGGTCCGTACGTAGTGGCCGGTGACATCCGGGCTCACGGATCCGTAGACGTCGAGCTCGCTGCCCGTGGCGCTCTGTGGGGCGGCGGCATCGTGCTGGTCCACATCGGGCCACCGGCCAAGCCGCATCGGCTCTCCATCCACGAAGAGCTCCATCCCGGATGACGGAGCACCGCTGCTCGACCCGCGTTGCCGGATGGCTCCATAGTCCGTGATTCCTGCCGCTCTCAGATCGAACACCTGCACATGCGCGCGCGCCAAAGGGTCGATGCGAGCGTAGAGCGGATCGGAAGCATCGAGAGGACCGAAGCCGACCGAGGGCAACACGGTGCCCCCGGAAAACCGCACCGCAGCGCCGGGTTGCGCGCGGATCACGACCGGGTTGCCCGCGGAGCCGCTGACCTCCGGGCCGAGCGTCAGCGTGGCGGGGAACGGGTAGACCCCGCCGGCGATCCAGATCACGACGCCGCCGGCGGGCAGCCCTTCGGGGGCAGAAACCAGCCCGCGGACCACGGCGAGCGCACCGCCGAGCGTGGCCTTCGGCGTACTGGCGTCCCCCGAGGCGGCATCATTGCCGCTGACATCGACGAAGATCTCGCGTCCATACACCGTGCAGTCGCACGACCCGAAGTGACTGCCGTCGGGCCTGCATTCGCGCGTACCGGTGGACCCGACATCGCAACTGCACGCCTCCACGCGCTGCGACTCGCAGGTGTCCGGGACGCTGACGCTGGAGTCGGGTGGCGTCGCCGTCCCATGGCTGCTGGTGCACGCCGCACTCGATAGTGCGCTCAGAACGATCACTGCCAGGATCGAAGGCCGCGTGAACATGGGTCAGCCTATGGCGCACGGGCCGCACCCGGCAACCCGACACGAGCGCTTCCTCACTGACGCGCGCGCTGCTGGGACGTGCCGGAGTTGCCGCCAGGCTCGTCCCGTTCGCGCCCACGCATGGGACGTCGGGTCTCGATGATTGCTTGGGGCCGTGGGCGCGTAGACAATCGAGATGGATGCGCTGGATGTTGACGCTCGCGCTCGCGGCCGCCGGATGCGGTCGGTTTGGATTCGACCCCGTGGCCGCACCGGGCGATGACGCGGGCGGCGATGGCGCGGGCGGCAATGGCGCGGGCGGCAATGGCGCGGGCGGCGATGGCGCGGGCGGCGATGGCTGCGGAACGCTCGCGCCGACGTGCGGGCCGACCGGGACATCGCCGTGCTGCGAGAGCCCGGTGGTTGGCGGTGGCAGCTTTTATCGGAGCTACGACACGGCGGACGGCGTCTATCCGGACATGACGAACGCGGCGACGGTGAGCACGTTCCGGTTCGACAAGTACGAGGTCACGGTCGGGCGATTCCGGCAGTTCGTGGCGGCAGGACGAGGAACCCAGGCGAACCCGCCAGTCGTCGGGGCTGGGGCGCACGCGAATATTCCGGGGAGCGGTTGGGACCCGAGCTGGAATAGCAGCCTTGCAGCGGACACCCCGACGCTGGTCGCGGCGATCAAGTGCCAGGCGACCTACCAGACCTGGACGGACGCGCCCGGCGGCAACGAGAGCCGACCGATGAACTGCATCGACTGGTACGAGGCGATGGCGTTCTGCGCATGGGACGGGGGCTATCTGCCTTCGGAGGCCGAGTGGAACTACGCGGCGAGCGGCGGGAGCCTTCAGCGCGCGTATCCGTGGTCGAGCCCGGCGACGTCCTTGAGCATCGACGACACCCGCGCGAGTTACTACGTGGACGCGACGAAGCAGTGCTTCGGCGACGGCGTCGACGGCTGCGCGTTGACCGACTTCGTGCCGGTCGGCAGCAAGCCCGCGGGCGACGGCCTGTGGGGCCAGTCGGACCTCGGCGGCAATGTGTGGGAGTTCGTGCTCGACTGGTACGCAGCGCCGTATCCAATGAAGACGTGCAATGACTGTGCGAACCTGACGCCTGGCACACACCGGGTCTTCCGCGGCGGAGGCTTCAGCATCGATGCGTCCTTCCTGCGGGCAAGCGACCGCAGCTTTGTCCTCGCGTCGGATCGCAGCGACAGTTTCGGCGTCCGGTGCGCCAGGACCCCGTGAATTTAGACGCCTGATCGCGGTCGGGCGAAGTCATCGCTCGGTCCGTCGCAGGGCTCCCGGCCTACGGAACGAGGGCGGGGGCGTGCGTCGCGTCGGAGTCGGAGAGCGGCGACGGCGAGGAGCCTCCCGAGCCGACCGGGCGCGGCATCAGCACCGGCCACGTGCGGCCGCTCGGCGGATCGATCAGCGTGGTCGCGTCCTGGTAGACGCGCGCGGTGCGGTACAGCTGGATCAGCGCGTGGTGGAGCGGCATCGACTGGTAGCGCTCGCCCGCGTGCTCGCGGATCGCCGCGCGGATCACGGCGCCGTGGCGCGTGCTCACCATCGGAAACAGGTGGTGCTCCGTGTGGAAGCCGAACCCGAGCGTCAGCACCTCGAGCGGCTTCGGCAATGTCACCGAGAGCGAGTTCACGAGCGGATCGTTCACGTCCGTCAGCGGCGACAGATTGTGGTTCGTCATGATGAACGCCATCACGATCGTGTTCGCGACCACGAGCGGCAGCAGGTACACGAACACGAACGGCAGCGGCCCCACGAGTACCGCGACCAGCGCCCAGAACGCCCACCCGAGCGCGCTCTCGAGGATCGCGCGGCGGTGCAGCTTCGCCGTCAGCATCCCGCGCTTGCGCGCCTTGAACAGCATCTGCGTGCTCTGCCCGGTGAACCCGAACAACATGCTCGCGAAGCCCATCAGGCGCTCGCGCCCCACGCCGAAGTGATCGGCCATGATCTGCGACGAGCGCTCCGTCTGGTACTCGCGGATCGTCGGATACATATCCGGATCGACCCCCTCCTTGCCGGTGTTGTTGTGGTGCGTGCGGTTGTGCCACGCGACCCACAGCTGCGGTGAGAGGCAGAACGGCAGCAGCTCGATCCATCCGAGCACCCGGATCGCGAGCCGTCCCTTCACCACCGCGCCGTGCAGCGACTCGTGCCCCAGGAACACGAT
>JAYSYE010000018.1:0-2555 GCA_043716635.1 Deltaproteobacteria bacterium
CCAGGCGCGACCTTGCCGTTGAGCACGCCGCACTCGTAACCCGTTGGCAAAATGTCACTCAACATGACCAGTGCCTCCTCGTCTGCACCCGGCGAAATCGGATACAGGCTCGTGTCGGCGTGTGGCGCTCGCACATACTCGGCCTGCGTGCCATCGATCTGGTTGCCGAGGACCCAGCCGCCGGTCACGCAATGCGAGTACATCCCTCGCCGACAGTAGTCGCACCTGCTGCACGCCGAGATGCACGAGATGAGGACTCGGTCGCCCTCGCGGAACGCCGTGACCCCCGGACCGACGGAGTCGATGATCCCCACCCCCTCGTGGCCGAGAATACGGCCGGGTGCGCAGGTCCCGACATCCCCTTTCAGGATGTGCAGGTCGGTACCGCACAGCGTTGTCTTCACGATCTTCACGATCGCGTCGCCGGTCGCCTGGATGCGGGGCTTCGGGCGCTCCTCGAGCCCGGATTTGCCCGGCCCACGATAGACAAATGCCTTCATGCTCGTTGCGACGAGCACACCTCGTGCCAGGGCGACTCGACCGAGACACGCACGCCCGGGCGACCGGGGCTCGCTACGACCAGGGCGCCCGCAGCCTGATGCTCGGGGCACCCCGGCCCGCCTCCGCACTTCATTCGAGGACAGGAGCTAGAGCCCTCGCGGATCCCCGGTTCGCGACCAGCCGGGCGAACGCTTCCACCCTGCGCCGACTCCGCTTCGAGTGGCGCATGTAGAGCGGGCCCAGCACCGCCCCCAGCACGCCACCGATACCATCGAGGATCAGGTCGAACATCGTGTCGGTGATCGCGTCCAGATTCGGTGACCCCTGGGTCCGGAGCCCGAACAGACGATCCACCGCGAACTCCGCGATCTCCCACAGCGCGCCAACACCGAGCGTGACCAGCAGGATCGCGAGCCCATCGAGCCATGGATGGAACCGCGTATTCTGGGTCAAGTGGAGCAGATAGATCGCGAGAAATCCGATGGTCGCGATCAGCATGGAGCTGCTCAGATGCAGCGTCTTGTCGTACCAGGCCAGCCGGTACAACCCGATCGAGTTGCCCAGCGTCATGTCGGTGACCATCAACCACAGGACTGCGAGCTCGAGCTCGATCGGGATCCCGGCATCGAGGGTTCGGGCGTGGATCGCTGGCAACAACGTCAGGACCAGCGCCACGACGCAGAAAACTCCGTACAGGTGGTCCCCGCTCGCAAGCTCGGCTACGGCGGTGAGGAGAATGGCTGACCGCGGCAGGACGCGCAGGATCCAGGAGAGACGAGCGCGCATGGGCACCCGCAGTATGCACTCGCGAGCCCCGCCATGACGGAACCGACCCACGGGTGCATCGACCGCTGCGAGGCCACGGGGTCGAGGTTCTGTTGGACTCGCGGGGTGTGAGATTAAATGACGACCGCCTGACCGCGCAGCACCGCGGCCAGGCGTGCGACGAGCTCCGGATATTCGATCGGCTTGGCGAGGATCACGATGCGGAGCCCCAGCGCGTCGCTTGCCAGCTGTGCGGCGACCGGATCGCCCGTGAGCACGAACATCGGGATCGCGACGGCCCGCGCAGCGGCACGCTGGCAGATCTCGATTCCGCTCGCACCCGGGAGGTGGAAGTCAGTGATCAGCGCGTCGAAGTCCAGCCCGTGCTCGAGCCGGGCGATCGCAGCCAGCCCATCGCGCAGGATCTCGGCGTCGTACCCGTCGCCACCGAGTAACTCACCCAGCACCATCGCCGTGTCAATGTTGTCATCGACGACGAGGAGGCGCGGGCGGTTGGAAACCGGCTGCATCGACTGAGGGTGTAGCGCAAGGCGACGCGCGTTTGCTATGGACCAGGCCGCGAGCAAGGTTTGCGCGGCCGACTATCGTCCCACCGAGTGTCGGATGCGCGCGAAGAGCAGCCGCTCGGCGACGAGGCCGACGTGGTCGACCGCCCATGGATACATCGCTCGATCTTCGCTCGCCGAGTGAGCTTCCAGCTCGTCGACGAGTCGGCGTAGCCGCGCGAGTCGCACCTGGTGGAGCTCGAGGTCCACTCCCGTCGAGCCGAGGAGCGCGCGAATCCGAGCGTGCTCGCTGCGAATCCGGCACGCATCCGCAGGAGCGTATGCGCTGTAGCGAGGGAGGATCACGTCTTCCTCGGCCGCCATGTGGTCGAGGAGCTCCGCTTCGAGCCCGTTCCAGCACACGCCGAGTGCGCGCGTGTCAGCCCCGCCTGCCGATTCGAGCAGTGATCGCGCCTTTGCTTCGAGCCGATGGTGATGGTCCGAGAGCAAGCGGTCCACGCCCCTCCGACGCGGCTGTTCGGCTGTCTCGACGGGATGTGCAGCGATCATGACCAAGCGCAGTGCAATGCGCGAACCGTTCTCATGGCGTGCCGCGGAGTTTTCACGACGGGGGAACGCTGATCCTGCGCGACGCGCTCGGCCGCGCGCAGGGGTTGCGCGGCGGATCCTTGCATGCCCTGCCGACGCGCAGACAGCGCACCGCGCCCAGGCCAGGGTCGTGGCGTGATCGTGATCGTGATCGCGGTCGCGGTCGCGGTCGCG
>JAYSYE010000171.1:0-2016 GCA_043716635.1 Deltaproteobacteria bacterium
CTGACGAACTGGCTCCACCATCGCCCGGCGCATCACGAGATCATGGAGGAGGTCGACCCGTACTCGAGCGGCGCGGAGTTCCTCGGCTGGAAGGAGCTCGACGGTGCGCGGCAGTTCATACGCGACGACGGCTTCGAACGCGTGGCGCTCGCCAGCCCGCGGCTGTGGCTCACGCGCGAGGGCTGGCAGCGCGGCGGCGAGATCAGCGTGTTCACCGTTCCGGGCTGAGGCAGGGTCGCCGGTGTGTGGGGCGGATGCGTGGCGCACGACACGGATGCCGAGCCGTGGGCCTGGCGAGCCGCGGGCCTGGCGAGCCGCGGGCCGCCGCGCCCCGCCGCGCCCCGCCGACCCCCGCCGGTCCCATGTCTCCCGAGCACCCGAGCCGGCACGAACGATGCGCCAGCGCTGCCGATGTGACGAATCGCGGAAGCGGCGCGCTGAGAGGTGATGGCCTAGCCCATCGGGGCCCCCTTGTGCTGGGCGGTAACCGCGCGAAGCGTGGACAGCCCGGCGTAGCTCGGAAAGAGGATGGGCGTTGCCTACGGGACGCCCGTGTGCCGGGCCAACCCGCGCCAAGCGTGGACCGCGCGGCCTGGCGACTACCGGCGCTGCGGGACGTAGAGCTTGATCTCGACGCGACGATTCGCGAGGCGACCGCGCGGCTTGTCGTTGTCGGTCACGGGCTCCTCGGCGCCGTGGCCCTCGACGTCGACGCGGTTCGATCTCACTCCGGCGGCGACCAGAGCCTGCTTCACCGATTCGGCGCGAGCCCGCGAGAGGTCGGCCGAGAGGGCCGCGAGGTCGGGTGCCGGCTGCCCCTCGATCACCGTGGCGAACTGCTTCGCTTCGCGGTCGTCGGTGTGGCCGATGAGCACGACGCGGATCGACGGGTACTTCGTCATCAGCGCCGCGAGCTTGTCCATGTTCGGCTGCGCCGAGTCGCGAACGACGGTCTCGCCGTCCGCGTAGAGCAGACCCTCGACGGTGCCGCGGAGGGCGTCGACCTCGGGCGGCAGGGTGTCGGGGCAGCCGTCGTCGTCCTCGAAGCCGTTGTAGGTCTCGGGCACGTTCGCGCACTTGTCCGCGATGTCGAGGACGAGGTCGCCATCGTTGTCGATGTCGGGGCAGCCGTCGAGATCGTCGAAGCCGTCGGCATCCTCGCTGCGATCCGGGCAGTGATCCTGCGGATCGGCGATCCCGTCGCCGTCGCGGTCGGGCGGCGGGGGCGCGATCGCGACGCGGCGCGCGCGGTGGTACTCGCCGATGTGGAACTCGGCTCCGAGGTTCACCTCGACCTCGGGGTCGATCACGTGATCGATCCCCGGGACGAACGCGATGCGAGCGTCGAGCCGGAACGCGAAGCCCTTGCGCGTGTCGAGGCGGACGCCACCGCCGACGTACCCGTCACCGATGATGCCGGAGTCGAACGTCTTGCGGGCCGCCGATAGCGCGACCGGCGCGCCGCCGCCGACGACGATGAACGGGATGAAGCGGCGACCGGGCAGGATGTCGAACCGCAGGTGCAGGCGCGGCTCGAGCCACACCACGCTCGCCGGTGCGGCGCCCCCGACCGACGTCGTGTCCGTGGGCGCGATCGCGAGCTCGAGCTCCGGCGTCAGCCACGGAAAGAACGGGCGCGCGATGCGGGCCCCGAAGGCGATCGCACCGTTCAGGACCGGGTGGAAGCTGGCGTCGCCGAGGTACCCGAGGCGGCTGTCGCTCGCGTACGTCCGCGGCCCGAAGAAGAGGCCGATCTGCGTCGCATCCGCGGCGGCGTCCGTGGCGACCACCCCGACGAGAGCAGCCGCAGCGGAGGCGAAAAGCGTCGCGGCGCGCAGGGAGCTCGACATCGAAAAAATCATACCCCGTGCGATGCTCGCGCGGTGACGCCGCTGGATGCGAGCACGCTGCCACTTATCGATGTGCTCGCGGACCTGCGCGCGCAGCTCGCCCGGGGCGCGACCGCCATCGAGGTGCTGGCACTCGATCCTGACCGGGGGGCAGGGCGCTATGCCG
>JAYSYE010000172.1:0-6296 GCA_043716635.1 Deltaproteobacteria bacterium
GACATCCTGATCGTGATCATCATCGTGATGGCGGGCCTCGGCGCCTCCGTGCTCGCGCTCAACTACGCGCTCTACGCACTGTTCCTCACGCCGACGTTCGTGCTCCTCGCCGAAGTGCACACGCAGGACTTCTCGATCGCCCGCGTCCGCGTCGTCTACACGCTCCTCGCCGGCGCGATCGCGTTCGTCGCCAGCGCCGTCCTGTGGCCGGCCCGCGAGCAGGTGCACTTCGCCGATCGCATGGCCGGTGCGCTCCGCGCCGCCTCGTATTACCTCGACACCGTCGCGGAGGCGGTGGCCGGCTCGGTCCCGCTACCGTCCACCTCCGCGATCGCCGCCCGCCGCGCGTTCGGGGTGGCCATCAACAACGCCGAGCTCGCGCTGGACCGCGTGGTCGCCGATCGCACCCCGGCCTCCATCCTGGAGCCGTACATGTCCCTCGTCGCCGCTGCCCGCCGGCTCGGCAGCGCCGTCACCGTGCTGGGCAGCTCGCGCGCCATCTCACCCGCGCTCGCGCAGGAGCCCCACCTCGCCGCTGCGACGCATGCCGCCAGCCAGCGGCTCGTCGAGCTCGCTGCCTCGATCGGCGCCCAGACCCTGCCGCCACCCCCGAGCACCGCCGTGGCTTCGATCGCGGACCCGCTCGTGGCCGCCCGCTGGGCCCGGGTCGAGCTGCAGCTCGCGTCGCTGGGTCAGGCCGCAGCGCGCGCGGGGCTCAGCTCGTCCACTCGTCGTCGATCCGGCCCGGGATGACCGTGGAGTGCGACTCGTCGTGGCGAGCCTGCCGCAGGATCTCCCGCAGCACCGCGGTCAGCGCCGCCGAATCCTGACCCTTGCGGAACATGGGGCGCCCCGGAGCCACCGCGCCCGCGTCGTCGCCGTCGCCCTCCTGCCCCGAGAGGAACACGATGCGCTCGCGCAGCCACGGCTTCGTCGCCGCGATCCAGCGGAAGATGTCGGCGCCGCTGCCGCCATCCATGTGCCAGTCCGCGACGACGGCATCGTAGCTGCCGGCGGCGAGCGCGCCGATCGCCGCGGCGCCGTTGTCGACCGGCGTCACCGCGAACCCGAGCTCACCGAGCAGATCGCCCATCACCATCAGCAGCGTCGGATCGTCCTCGGCGAGGAGCAGCCGCGGGGTCCCCGCCGCGCCGGCCTCGAGCGCGGCCACGGCGGCATCGCGCGCTGCCTCGAGGGCGTCGCGCCGCGTGACGGCCGCGTGCGCCACCCGGACGACCTCGGCGGGGCGGTTCGGCGTCACCGCGAGACACCGTCCGGCGACGAGGCGATCGAACTCGGGCGGCACCTCGTCCGCGAGGAACACGAACTGATCGCGGAGGTCGTACCGCTCCTGCAGCGCCCACCGGTACACGTCGCCCCCGACGCCGTGCGTGGCGTCCCACGGCGCGACCACGACGTGAATCGGACGCTCGCCTTCGAGCTCGCCCTGCGCGCGGAACCCTGATGCCGCGGTGATCACGTCGAAGCTAGCGGCCTCGAAGAGCCGGGTCATCAGATCGAGGGTGTCGCCGTCGTCGTGGATCACGAGGACGGTGGGGCGCGTGGACACGGTGGCGCACATTATCTCCGTGCTATCGTTTCGGCTATATGCGACTCGCGTTTACGCTCGCGGCGCTCGCCTTCACGGCGGGTTGCCCGGGCGGCGGTACCGGTTCCACGAAACGGGGAACACCACCCCTGCCCCAGGCTGGCGACGACAAGCTGGATCTCCCGGCGATCCCGGCCAAGATCGAGGTGACCTCCAGCGCGCCCACGGTGGGCAACGATCCCTCGGCCCGCTCGCCGATCCTCGACATCCTGCGCGACGAGAATCAGCGCGAGATGGCCGCGCTCAGCAAGCAGCCCGACCCCGCCTACTACCTGGGCTACCAGCTCGTGGAGACGCGCCTCGTCAACCTCGAGGCCGAGGGCGGGGCGCTCATCTCGGACAGCGATGACACCACGCGCAACCTCGACGTCGAGGTCCGCGTCGGCAGCCCGCAGCTCGACAACACGCGCGCGATCTCCGACGACTCGAGCGGGCTCAACGCCCCGAACACGCGGCGCGGCGTCGTCGCGTTCGGCACCGACAAGCAGGCGATCGCGAGCTCGCTGTGGCTCGAGACCGACCGCCGCTACCACGAGGCCGTGATCGCGCTCAGCTACGTGCGCCAGGACCAGTCGACGCTCAAGTCCCAGCAGACGGCGCCCGACTTCTCGGCGAGCAAGCCCGAGGTCTACACGCAGGCGCCCGCGCAGCTCGTCTACGACAAGGCGGCGTGGGTCGCGCGCCTGAAGCGGTGCTCTGCGAGCGCGCTCAAGGGCTCGGCCACGCGAGGCACGTGCCAGGTGATCTTCCAGCTCAACACCGCGTACTACACGAACAGCGAGGGGTCGCAGATCCAGCTGTCGTGGACCACGTCGCAGCTCGCCGTCTCCGTCGGGGTGAAGGCCGACGACGGGATGAACCTGCAGCGGCTCGAGCAGCGGTTCGGGCGCACGCCCGCCGACCTGCCCGCGGACACCGTCGTCGACGCGATGATCAAGACGGTCACCGGCGATCTCGATGCCCTGCACGACGCGCCGCTTGCCGATCCGTATGTCGGCCCCGCCATCCTCGAGGGCCGCGCCTCGGGCGTGTTCTTCCACGAGGTGTTCGGACACCGCATCGAGGGCCACCGCCAGAAGGACACCACCGGCGGCCAGACGTTCGCGTCGTACGTCGGCAAGGCGATCGCGCCGGACTGGCTGTCCGTCTATGACGATCCGCAGCTCTCGACGCTCAACGGCATCCAGCTGAACGGCTTCTATCGCTACGACGACGAAGGCGTCCGGGCGCAACGCGTGCACCTGATCGACAACGGCAAGCTCGTCGGCTTCGACATGGGTCGCAACCCGATCAAGGGCTTCCCGAGCTCGAACGGTCACGGTCGTCACTCCCCGGGGCTGCCCGCCGTCGCGCGCCAGGGCAACCTCGTGGTCGAAGCCGCGAAGAGCGTCACCCACGAGGAGCTCGAGGCGATGCTCGTCGAGGAGATGAAGAAGCAGGGCCGCCCGTACGGCTACGTGTTCACGGACATCAGCGGCGGCTTCACGAACACGTCGGCGTTCGCGCCGCAGGCGTTCAAGGTGAATCCCGTGATGGCGTACAAGCTGTATCCCGACGGGCATCGCGAGCTGGTGCGCGGCGTCGACATTGGCGGGACCCCGCTGGTGGCGCTGCAGTCGATCCGCGCGGCGAGCCGCGACATCGAGACATTCAATGGCGTGTGTGGCGCGGAGAGCGGCTGGGTCCCCGTCTCGGCCTCGGCGCCGAGCCTGCTGCTCGAGCGGCTCGAGATCGAGAAGGGCTTCATCCCGCCCGACCGGCCGCCCGTCCTCGGGCCGCCGAGCATCGAAGCGACGACCCGCAAGCACGAGGAGACGAAGTGAAGCGCCTGGGCCTGTTCGCTGCGATCACGTTCCTCGCGCTGCCCGCGGTCTCCGAGGCGCGCTTGCTTCCCTTGCCGCCGCCCAATGCGGCGCCCGCGCCGCCGCCGCAACCCAATGCGCCGGGCGCGACCCTCGGGGGTCCGTCCAAGGCCGTCACCGACGACATCATCGACGCGATCGCCGAGGAGATGAACCGCGCGACGACGCAGCTCCAGATTCCGGGCGCGCCGAAGCCGTATCACATCGCCTACAAGATCACGGAGGTCGACGTGAACAACGTCGTGGCGAGCCTCGGGCAGACGACGACCCGCGACAACAACCACTTCGTGAACCTCGAGGCCCGGGTCCGCGTCGGGACCCCGCAGCTCGACAACTCGAACTTCGTGGTTCCGCAGGCGGCCGAGATCGATGCGGTCGCGACGATCACGCTGCCGCTGGAGGCTACGCCCCGGATCGCGCGACGGGCCGCGTGGCTCGTGACCGACGCCGCCTACAAGGAGGCGCTGATCCAGTTCCGCGTGAAGATGGACAGCCGGCGCGGTGGCGGGCAGGTCCGGACCGACGTCCCGTCGCTGTCGCCCGGGAAGCCGGTCGTGAGTGACGCGCCCGTGCTCGTCCCGGAGCTCGAGACGCTCGACATGCTCGAGACCCGCGCGAAGCAGATCAGCGCGGTGTTTCGCGGCCAGCCCGACATTCGCGACTCGCGGTGCGCCGTCACGAGCTACCTCGAGCGCCGCTGGTACCTCACCACCGAGGGCACGAGCGTCACCGACACCCGGCGCGCGAGCGGTGTGCTCATCACCGCCGCGAGCCAGGCGACGGACCAGCAGCCGCTCGGCGACTACTTCCTGCGCTACGGCCACACGGCGAGCGACCTCCCGAATGACAAGGAGCTCGAGGGCGAGGCCAGGTCGATCATGAGCAACCTCGCGCTACTCGCCAAGGCGCCCGCGCTCGACAAGACGTACAACGGCCCGATCCTGTTCGAGGGCGAAGGTGCGGTCGGCATGGTCCGGACGTCGCTCGCGCCGCAGCTCGGCGGCACGCCGGAGCCCATCGGATCCGACGACGCGAACGTCGGCGACCTCGTCGACTCGGTGGGGACGCGGGTGTTCGCCCCCTCGCTGACGATCGTCGACGACCCCACCGCCTCCATCGGCGCGGGTCACGGGCTCATCGGCGGCTACCGGATCGACGACGAGGGCACGGCCGCGCAGCGCGTGCAGATCGCCAAGGGCGGCATGCTGCAGGCGCTGCTCCTCGGTCGCATCCCCGGCCAGAAGAACCAGATCTCGAACGGGCACGCGCGCTTCCCGGGCGAGGGCGGCGTGTTCCGCGGTAGCGCGACGAACCTGTTCCTCTCGGGGTCGGGCGCGCTCTCGCGCAAGGCCCTCGAGCAGAAGCTGATCGCGAGCCTGCGCGCCGACAAGCTCGCGTTCGGCCTGATCATCACGCGGTTCGACGACGCCGCCGTGACCGGCGCGCCGGAGCTGTCGCGCCACGAGCAGATGAACCTGTTCAACAGCCGCGCGACGCTCGCACCCCTGCCGCCGCCGGCCGTGCTCGCCTACAAGCTGTACCCGAGCGGCAAGCGCGAGCTCGTGCGCGGCGTGCAGCTCGACAAGGTCGACATCAACGTGTGGAAGGACAACGTGCTGGGCACCTCGAAGGAGCTGACCGCGTACAACTTCCTCGCGGCGAACGACAACCAGCTCGCGCTGCGCATCACCGGCGGTACGGATGACGGCCAGGTCCCGTCGGGTGGCGTCGAGAGCTCGGTGGTCACGCCGGACTTGCTGCTGAAGTCGATCAAGGTGCGCACGTCGACGCTCGCGAGCCGCGACGCGCCGGTGCTGCCGCATCCGTGACCGGTCCGCAGCGCGGGGCAGCGGCGTGATCGTCCGCGTCCACGGGGTGGAGACGCGGAGCCGCGCGAACGGCCCCGGCGCGCGCTTCGTGGTCTGGTTCCAGGGCTGCACGCTGGGCTGCGCGGGCTGCTTCAACCCGACCACCCACGCGACCGACACCGGCGTCGAGCGCACCGTCGAGTCGCTCGTCGCCGAGCTGACGGCGGCACGGGCGGGCATCGAGGGCCTCTCGCTCTCCGGCGGCGAGCCGCTGCAGCAACCGCTCGCGGCGGCCGCCCTCCTCGACGCGGCACGCCTACTCGGCCTCTCGACGCTCGCCTTCTCCGGATACACGCAGGACGAGATCTCCGGGCTCGCCGGCGGGCCCGAGGTGCTCGCGCGGCTCGACGTGCTGATCGACGGCCGCTATCGCGCGACCGAGCGCCTCGCCACGGGCCTCCGCGGCTCGCGCAACCAGTCGATTCGCCTGCTCACGCCGCGCTACACCCTCGCCGATGTCGAGGGCGTCCCCACTGGCGAGATCCGCATCAGCCCCACGGGCGAGCTCGTGCTCACCGGCGTCGACCCCCTGAAGCTCAAGGTCCTGCGCTGACGGCCGGTTTCGCGGCATCGAGTCTGGAAGCTGGTGGCTTGCGCGAGGCGCGGAGGTTCAGCAGCTCGACGAGCACGCTGAACGCCATCGCGCCGGAAACCCGCCGCCGGCGATCAGCACGAGTGACTTCCCCGACATCGGATGCCCGAAGAGCGTGATCCGTCGCGGCGGCGCGGCCCGCACGCGTCGACCGCACCGCCCGCCATTCGCGCCGCGCGCGCCCCCGCCTCAGCTGATGACGCCGTAGACGTTCTTGTCGTGGCGCTGGATCTCGATGGAATCCCGGAGCTGCTCGAAGAGCTGACGCGATGCGGGCATGCCGATGATCTCGATGTGCGGCGTGGTCGCGTCCTGGGCAAACACCTCGACGTGGGCGATGCCGAGGATCCGGTCGACGAGGTTCT
>JAYSYE010000173.1:0-2012 GCA_043716635.1 Deltaproteobacteria bacterium
CGCGATGCGACGCAGCTCATGGGCCGCACCGACGGGTTCAAGACGGTGATCCTGCCGTCGGGCGTGGGTGCGATCGGCGAGACCGTCGACGTGACCATCGCGCGCGCGACGATGGCCACGCTGTTCGCGGCCGCGCTCCCTGCCGGCTGAGCGGCCAGGTCTACCGGGCGAGCAGGAACGCGAGCGCCTTCGGGAACCGGCGCCGCCAGGACGACTCGTGATGACGGCCGCGCGCATCGGGGCGCACCATCACGCGCAGCGATCCGCGGTCGGCGGGCTCGGTCCAGCCCCGCCGTCGGAGCTGGGCTCCGAGCTGCTCGACGATCGGCAGCGTCCGGCCGTGACCCTCCCGCACACCGATGTCGAGGTAGATGCGCGAGCGAGCGGGCCGCGGGCGCGAGAGGATGTCGCGGGCGAACCGAGTGCGCGCGAACCAGAGCGAGGGCGACATCGCGAGCGCTCCCGCGAACACGTCCGGGCGCACGAGGTGCGCGTAGAGGGCAGCGAGGCCGCCGAGCGACGAGCCCCCGATGAAGCAGTCACCGGCATCGAAGCGCTCCCGCAGGCGCGGGACCAGCTCGTCGACGAGCGTGCCGAGCGTGGCATCGAGCTTGCCGCCGCGGCGGCCGTCCGAGTGAGGCGTCAGCTCGTCGATCCGGGCGAGACCGCCATGGTCCACGCCGACGACGATGGGCGCGGCGGTGCGGCGCGTGCGGGCGAACGCGTCCACGGCGGTATGCGTGTGCCACCCGCCCGCGAACGAGCCCGGGTCGCCGAAGACGTTCTGCCCGTCGAACAGCACGAGCAGTGGTCGGGCGCGGACCGGCCCCGCGGGGACGTACGCCCGCGCGTGCCGCGTCCCGAGTCCGACGGGGTGCAGGAGGCCGAGGTCGACGAAGTGGCCGTGCACGACGAGTCAACGTATACGCGTCGCGTGCGCTCGGGGCCACGCGAGCTCGCCGCCCGGGTGACGCTACCTTCGCAGGCGCGCGATCACGGCAGCGGCGACGCGGCGCGAGGCCATCAGCGCGACGTGGCCGAGATCGTCGAAGACGAGGTCCTCGGCGCCCGCGAGCAGGGGCTGCTGGGCGTGGGGCACGAGCGCGTCGGCGCGCGAGCCGATCCTCGTGATCGTTGCGTGGAGGGGCGCCGGCGCGGCGGCGAGGCGAGCCACGAAGCTCGAGCCCAGCACGAGCTCGCGCGATGCGTGACCGACCCCCATGCGCGAGACATCGGTGCCGGCGTGCGGCGAGCCGAGCGTGATCAGGTGCGCGACGTGCGGATCGCCACCCGCGAGCGCGACGTAATAGCGTGCGACGACGCCGCCCATCGAGTGCCCGACGAGATCCACCTCCGCGGCGCCGGTGGCGGCGCGCACCTGGTCGACGAACCAACCGAGCTGGCGGGCCGCCACGGCGGTCCGGCCGAGCGACCAGTACTCGAACCCGTAGACCGGACCGAGCCCTGCCGCCGCGAGGCGATGGGCGAGCAGCAGGAACCCCGCGCGGCTCATCGCGTACCCGTGCACGAGGATGATCGGGCGCGGCCCCGCGCCGCGTGCGCCCGGAAGCGCCGCGAACCCCAGCGGTCGTGCCGCGGAGAGCAGTGCGGCCACGGCCCACTCGATCACCGCGGCCTTCACGCCGCCGGTGCCGGGCCTGTCCGCCCGCGACGCCGCCGGTGCCGCCCCTGCCGCCCTCGCCTGCCACGCCCGATACGCATGAGGCAGCAGCGGGTATAGCCCGCTCAGCATCATGCCCTGCGAGACCGCCGCCACGACGCCACGCGACAGCAGGTGCGCGAGCCGGTGCCTACGCTGCACGCGCGTGGATCGTCATCGATGGAAGCCCGGAACGTCGGCTTCGATCTCCGTCGCGATGGCCGCCGGCACCTCGAGCACCACCCGGATCCGCGCAAGCATGGCCTGCTCCGCGGGCGCGAGGTGCCGATCGACGAGCGCGAGCCGACACGCCGCTCGATACGCGCCACGCCGGGCCTCGGGCGAGAGGTGC
>JAYSYE010000174.1:0-2010 GCA_043716635.1 Deltaproteobacteria bacterium
CATGCGAGCATCTGCTCGAGCAGCGCGCGCTCCGGTGGGCTCTGCCCGATCATCTCGCGGCGCAGCGATGGATGCACATCGACCGGCGTGCGCGCGACGTTGTAGTCGCCGGAGAGCACGAGGTGCCGACCGCTGGCTTGCACGGCGCCCGCCCACTCGACCATCTCCTCGAAGAACTGCATCTTGGCGGCGAAGTCCTTGCCGCCATTCGGCACGTACACCGAGGCGAAGACGAGCGGCCCGCTCTCCGCGACCACGATGCGCGTCTCGAGGTCGAACGGCGGATGCGTGAACGTGGGCACCTCCGCGAACCGACGCTGATGCAGCAGCAACGCGACACCCGAGTAACCCTTGTGACCGTGCCAGTGGCAGTGGTAGCCGGGGACGCTGACGAGCGCCGCGGGCACCTGCTCGACGGACGCCTTGATCTCCTGCAGGCAGATCACGTCGGGCTCCTCCCGATCGATCCATGACAGCACGTCGGACGAGCGGGCACGGATGCCGTTCACGTTCCACGTCGCGACCTTCATGACCGTGGAACCTGGGTGGCGACGACGAAGCGGGTCAGCACGGGAGCCCTGGAATTAGCACGCGCGCCCGGAGCGCACGAGCCCGCACGCGCAACCGTGCGGCGGGCCGGGGAGCTCACGCGAGCTGGTACCGTGGCCGGCATGCAGGGACGCGTCGCAGACGAGTCGGTGGGCGGCGTCCGCTCGCTCGAGACGGGTGGGCTGCTGCGACGCAGCCTGGTCGCGACGTTCCGGCGCGTGATGCGCCTCTACTTCCGTGACGTCGCACGCGTCGGACAGGTGCCGGGGCCGGAGACGCGCGGCCGCATGGTCGTCTCGAATCACGTCAACGCGCTGATCGATCCCGTCCTCGTGCTCACGGGCGCGGACTGCGACCTCTCCCCCGTCGCGAAGTCGACGCTGTGGAAGATCCCGATCTTCAACTGGCTCCTCGATCGCGCCGGCGCGGTGCCCATCGTCCGGCGCACGGACAGCCCCGACAAGGCCGACGGCGCCAACGATGCCGCCTTCGCGGCGATCGCCGGGCACCTGGCCGGCGGTGGCAACCTCCTCATCTTCCCCGAGGGCACCAGTCACAGCGAGCCCAGGCTCGCGCCGCTGCGGTCGGGCGCCGCGCGCATGTTGCTCGCCGCGGAGTCGCGCGGCGGGGTGCCACCGACGTACCAGGCAGCCGCGCTCGAGTTCGACGATCGCTCGGATTTCCGGTCACGCTGCCTGCTGCTGTGGGGGCCCGTGCGCCGGTTCGCGGACCTCGCCGGCACGCCCGAGGAGCGGGTGCGCGCCGCCACCGACTCGATGGAGGCCGACCTCCGCGAGCTCCTGGTGGAGGGCGCCACTCACGATGATCGACGCCGGACCGTGCGCGTCGCCGAGCTGCTCGCGAACGACGTCGAGGCCGGCGAGTCCACGCTCGAGCGGTGGAACGACATCGGCCGGCAGGTCCAGCTCGCATCGAGCAGGCTCGCCAGCCTCGAGCCTGCGCTCCTCGCCCGCGTCGGCGAGCAGGTGGACGCGTACTACGCCGAGCTCGCGCGGCTGGGACTCGCTGACGCGCACATCGTCGCGCGCCGCGCCGACATCGGTGCCCCCGGGCCGCCGGTCGCCGAGCCGCGCTGGCAGCGCATCGCCCTCGCGCCGCTCGCGGCCAGCGGATTCGCGCTCTACGCCCTGCCCTACTTCATCCCGCGCTGGCTCGCCCGCAAGGCCGACGCCGACGCCATCTCCACGTTCAAGCTCGGGGCGGCGCTGGTCGTGTACCCGGTCTGGGCCGCGGGTCTCGTGGGCGCCTCGCTGCTGCTCCTGCCGCCCCCGATCTCCCTCATCGCGGCCGCGATCGCGGTCACCTCGCCGTTCGCCGCGCTGCGCTGGCTCGATGCCTGGTACCAGCGGGCCGGCTACGCCACGCCCGCCGAGCACGCCCAGCTCCTCCGCCTCCGGGCTGCCGCGCGCGCGGCGATCGACACCGCGCGCGCCCGCCTGC
>JAYSYE010000175.1:0-6262 GCA_043716635.1 Deltaproteobacteria bacterium
CTACGCGGCGCAGGACGGTGACGAGTTCTTCGATGCCGCGCAGAACGCACGCGTCGTCGCCGGTGCGGAGCACTACTACCGCGCGATGTACCGCGGCGCGGCCGAATCGTGGAACCTGCGCGATCAGCACATGTTCGACACGCTGCGCTCGGTCCTCGCTCACCGCGGTGGCAACACGAAGCTCATCGTCTGGGCGCACAACTCGCACGTCGGCGATGCCGGCGCGACGGAGATGGCCGTCCGTGGCGAGCACAACGTCGGCCAGCTGTGCCGCAAGGCGTTCGGCGACGGCGTGTTCGTCGTCGGGTTCGGTACCGATCACGGCACCGTCGCCGCCGCCCACGCGTGGGACGAACCGATGGAGCGCATGCGCGTGCGGCCGGCCCGCGCAGACAGCTACGAGCGCCTGTGCCACGACGCGGGCGTCCCGGCGTTCATGCTCCACCTCCGCGCGCCCGTGCGCGACGAGCTACGCGACGAGCTCGCGGATCCGCGCCTCGAGCGAGCGATCGGCGTCGTCTACCGGCCGGAGACCGAGCTCGAGAGCCACTACTTCCAGGCGACCCTGCCAGCACAGTTCGACGAGTACATCTGGTTCGACGAGACCTGCGCCATCCAGCCGATCGGCGCCGGCGTCCCGCCCGAGCATCCGTTCGCGCTCGGCGAGGCCAGCGGTCGATGAGCCCGTACGGCGTCACGATGGCTGGCCGCCTCGACCAGCCCGCCTGCAACCAGCCTCCAGAACCTCAGGCGGTCGAGCCGATCGTTCTGACGCCGAAAACCGAAAGACCCGAGCACCTTGTTCAGGCGACCGGGTCCATCGACCTCGCGAACATCTTCGCGAGTGGTAGTAGCGGGGGCAGGATTTGAACCTGCGACCTTCGGGTTATGAGCCCGACGAGCTACCAGGCTGCTCCACCCCGCATCAGGGTGAACGCTTAATGCCACGCGTGCGTTTCGAGGTCAAGCGCGTGCGGCGCGTTCAGACGTAGATCATCTTTCGCGTCATCCCACCGTCCACGACGAACGTCGCGCCGGTGATGAAGGTCGCGTCGGGCGACAGCAGATACGCGACGAGGCCGGCGACGTCCTCGGGCGTGCCGACGCGCCCGGCCGGGTGCTGCGCGTGGTCGGCCTTCGAGAGCCTCGGCGGCTTGCGCTCGGACCGCGGCGCGAAGGCGTCCGTCGCGATCCAGCCGGGCTCGATGCAGTTCGCGCGCACGGCGGGTCCCTCGGCCACCGCGAGTGCGTGCGTGAGCGCCGCGATGCCGCCCTTCGACGCGGAGTACGCGAACGTGTCGGGCTCCGATTGGTTCGCACGCGTCGACCCGATGTTCACGATCACGCCGCCGCCCGGGGCCTGGCGCAGCCACGTCACCGCGTGCTTCGCGACCAGGAACGCTCCCGTCAGGTTCGTCGCGAGGTACCGGTCCCACACGGCGAGCGGCACCTTCTCGAGGGCGCCGACCACCGGCAGCGCCAGCCCCGCGTTGTTCACGACGCCATCGAGCCGACCGCCCCAGCGCACCGCCGCCGCCACCGCGCGTCGCACGTCGACCTCGCGCGCGACGCTGCCGCGCACGAAGCGGACGCGGTCATCACCGTACTCGTCGACCGCATCGGCGCCGGCCTTCGCGTCGGGATCCACGATGCAGACCCGAGCCCCCTCGTCGGCAAGCCGCTTCGCGATCGCACGCCCGATGCCGCGTGACGCTCCGGTGACAAGATAGACCCGAGATTCCAACCGCACGCTCTCACGCTACCGTGACGCGGGAGATCGGGTAGCTTGCGGGCGTGGACACTGTCATCGCGGCCGTCCCGCGCGAGCCGCTCGCATGCTGGCGGCTCTTCACCGATGTCGCGCTCCTCGGAGCCTGGGTGCCAGGCCTGCGCCGCGCCCAGGTGCTCGCGAAGGAGCGCGGCCTGCCGTCGGAGGTGCACTTCGAGTTCGCGACCGACCTCGCGTACACGCTCGTGTACACGTACGACCTCGAAGCGCTCGAGGTGACGTGGCACCCGAAGCTCGGCGCCCGCGACGCAGTGTCGGGGTTCGCGCGCTTCGCCCGGAGCGCAGACGGCACCACCGCGCTGACCTACGGGCTCGAGCACGGGGCGGGCAGGGATGCCGGCGAGCGCGCGCTCGGCGATCTGCGCGAGCTCGTGACCGCACTCTCCGCCTGGCTCGTCGCGCGCATCCCGCCGCCGCCACTGGCCACTGCGCCGTCGCTGACGGCCCGCGACTGAGGTCAGGCGGGCGGCTCGGCGCCTGTCACCGGTCGTCGATCGACGACCTACAGGTAGCCGCGGTTCTGGAGCGCCGCGACCGCGAGCGCCTTGCCACCGCGCGAGATCAGCTCGCCGTGAGCCATCGCGATGTGGTCGAAGTCCCACTCGAGCACTCGCTCGAGCGACCGCTGGAACTTCGCCTTGTCCGTCACGAACGCCTTCCACGTGATGGGCACGACGAAGCGGCCCTTCACGCCGAGCAGCCGGTACGCGATCGATGTCGGCAGGTTGTCCGGGTGGTGCAGGTTGAAGAACACGTCGGCCGTGTAGATCGTGCGCGACGCGCGATGAAAGAAGATCATCTCGTTGCGCCGCGGCGCACCCTCGAGCAGCACGAAGTCGAGCGTGTCGCCATGCGGCCACGGATCCACGCCGAACACGCGCACGGGTCCGAGCTGGGGGCGCTTTGCGTGCAAACCCGGCGGTCCCCACACCTCGACGGGGTGGTACCGCGCGATGGCATCGGGCAGCGTCAGGTGATGGAGGAGGCTCGGTGCGAGCAGCGTCGTGGTGGCCCGCGCTCCGATCGCCGCGGCCTCCTCGGGCGTCGCGACCGGTGAGATCAGGAGCGATCCGGCGCCCGCCTCGACCATCATCGAGGTCAGGGGCAAGTGGACCCCGGGGAGGGGAGACAGCCTCGAGTCGAAATAGCGCGGCGTGGCCGCGGTCGAGGTCGTCGCGGGTGTCACGGTGGGCGCCAGCGCTCGCAAGCTGAGGCCGTGATCGCCTGCAGCGCGGGCCTGGTCGTCGAGGGTCTTTGTCGGTTCCGCCATGCGCCCGACCCGTGCATGGCGCGCGCCGGTCGCCGCTACTGGGGCGGCGGGGGGAACCAGAACCGCCCCTCGATCACCGCGCGATCGACCTCGGGCAAGATCTCGGCGCGGGCGCGGGTCACGTCACGCTCGATGGTCGCCTTGTACACGTGCAGTCGAACGTAGCCGGCCAGGCCGAGCACGAGCAGGAGGATCAGGATCCCCGGATTGATGTTGGAGAGCATGGCGAGCGCGACGGCGCCGATCATCGCCATCACGCCGAGCTTCAGCTTCGCGAGCAAGCCTTTCCAGTACATCGAGATGCCGACCGCGGCCGCGTCGTACGCGGGGGGCGTGGTCGCCTGCACGGTCTTCGGATCGCGCGTACCCGCCATGCCGATGAGCTTCATCGCGGCGGCGAGGCCCTCGAAGTAGTTGCCCGACACCGACTTCACGACCTGCTCCGCCTGGTTCGGGTTCGTGCGCAGCATGTTGGTGAGCATCAGCCTGGACTGCTGGTAGCTGACCGCGCCGGTGGTCCGCACCACGCCCATCGCGATCACCGCGAGCCCACCGATCGCGAGCGAGTACGCGAGCAGCACCTTCACCATGCTCGGTGGCGGCGCCGGCTTCACCTCGGGCGGCGGGGCATCGTCGGTGTCGGCAGCGTCGTCGGCAAACGCGAACGCGCCCTCGATGGCGCAGCACGCGAGCACGAGCGCGAGCGCGAGCATCATCCCGCGCAGGAGCCGACCGACGCGCGAGCGACCGGTGGCGTGCAGAACCGGTGGCCCCATGGCCGACCATGGTAGCCCGGCGGCCGCCGAACACGCGCCGATCACGCGCCGATCACGCGCCGTTCGCGTCTCTCGGTCAGGCGCCGGTGATTGTCGACTTGGCGGTCGCCACGGCCGCCGCGGCAGGATCGTCGGACACGTAGTGGTTGCCGTGCACGTGCGCCCGCATCTCGATGATCTTGCGATGGATCTTGGCGTTCGTCAGGTACCGGTCGAGCTGCATCGCCGCGAGCGCGAGGAGCCCGAGCAGCGCCAGCGCGACGCTGCGGGCGCGGTCGATGAACGTCATCGTGATGCCGTTCTGGCCGGTCGAGCCGAGCAGGTTGTAGAGCACGTAGTTGGCGCCATCCTGCGCGCCGAGCCCCATCGGCACGATGGACGACACCCACCGGATGAGCACGCCGATCGAGAGCACGCCCACGATCATGAGCGCGGAGACCTTGATGCCCACCGCGCCGATCAGGATGGCGCTCGACGTCCACGTCACGAGCTTGGACAGCCCCACCCACAGGATGCCCTTCCACGTGCCGGCGCTGCGGTTCACGTGGAGCTCGCGGATGTGCGCGTCGACCTCGACGAGCTTCAACTTCCAGTCCTTCGCGCGCGCCTCGCTGATGATCCGCACGCGCCGCAGCGTGCCCACGACCGTGGACACGGCCCCTCGATGGATGACCACACCGAGCGCCACGACCGCGGGGATGAGCACGCCGAGGCCGATGAAGACCATCGTCTTGTACGCGGTGGGGAGCTTGATCATCGCGAGCGTGATCGGCGTGCCGATGATCATCACGGCGACGCTCAGGTACACGTTCGTCAGGTTCAGCAGCACCAGCGACGACAGCACTCGCGCGCGGGGCGCGTGGCTCATCAGGAGCCCGAGCTTCACCGGCTCGCCGAGCGCTCCCCCGGGCGTCAGCACGTTGATCGCGCGGCCGCTCGCCTGCGCGCCGAGCACGCGCCAGTACGGGATCATGCGCTCCTCGGGCCGCATGAACGTGTGCAGCGCGGCCGCGTCGCAGCACAGCGACGTCACGTCGAGGATCAAGATGAGCACGAACCACCAGCCAACCCCGACGATCTTCGCCCGGATCGTCGAGAAGCCGATGTCGCGGATCATCCACCACAGCGCGACCCCGCCGATCGTCATCACGATGAGGTTGAACAGGCGCATCCTCCCGCCGTTCTTGCGCTCGTCCTTCGGGGGCGCAGGGGCGGGCTTCGCGGTACCGGTAGAGGGCGAAGCGGTCACTCGCACCCGCGCAGGAGCAATCCACGTGCCGCGCGACATCGCGAGAATCGGTGCGATCTTCGCGCGAGCCGCGCGAGTCCGCTCACCTGCGAGCGCTGCCGCATACGCCGTACGCGATGGACGGTCAAAAGTCGGCTCGCTCCTTCCGGTACTTCGGGTGATAGCGGGAGATCAGCTTCTGCAGATACTCGGTGAGCGCCACGACGTCCTCGTCCTCCGTCTCCCGCGAGACGAACACGCTGATCTCGTCGTGGGCGGCGCTCTCGTCACTCGGCTCGCGGAGCTTCAGCTGAAACACGCCCGTGTCGGCGTTCTGCTTGCCCTTCTTGCGCCCGCCGAGGTCGCAGTTGTCGATGAGATCCCAGACGCGGCGCGCCTCCTTGGGCGTCAGGGCCTTCGTGCCCAGGTCCAGGACGTTGTCGCCGTCGGAATAGCTGACCCACATGGAGTCGTCGCGGATGCGGATCTGCCAGTCGTCGCCGTCGGGCTTGTCCGCGATGAAGTCGAACATGCGGCCGTTGGTCTCGCCGCGGTCGGCGAGCCCGGGCTCGCGCCCGCCGGTGGCGTAGTCACCACCTGCGTGCGGACACCCTGCGAGCAGCAGGGCAACGAGCGACCAGCGCAGCATCGAGGTCCGACGGTACCGCGATTCGCGCAGATCGATTAGTCTCCGGGGCGTCATGGCACTGCGCCTCGCTGGTGCCGCGCTCGAAGCTGCGACCGTGGTCGTCGATTCAACCGACGGGACGCACCGGACGGCCACCCTCGACGCGACATGGGCGCGGTTCGCGCCGCGGATGCGCACCGCCGGGATCACGCGGCTCGCCGACCTCACGGGGCTCGATACGCTGGGCATCCCCGTGTTCGCCGCCATCCGCCCGATGGGGCGCTCGCTGTCGACGCAGCAGGGGAAGGGGCTCACGCCACTCGCCGCGAAGGTCAGCGCGCTCATGGAGAGCCTCGAGACGTGGACCGCGGAGCGGGTCGCAGCGCCGATCGTGCGCGGCTCGTACCGGCAGCATCGTGGCCGCGCCGTGGACATCCGGAAGCTGCCGCGACCCCGGGGACGGCTCGATCCGGACGCGGCACGGGCGTGGGTCGCGGGCTGGGACCTCGCGGCCGACCGCGAGGCGCTGGTCCCGCTCGAGGCGGTGACGCTCGACACCACGTTCACGCGC